>JAAFKJ010000133.1 GCA_021399395.1 Candidatus Heimdallarchaeota archaeon | reverse complement strand
TCTGTTGTAAGTTCTCTTAAAATACTGAAATGGATTGGTTTGTAAGTTGAAAAATCTCTCTTAACCTTTATATTTTGTTTTACAGAATAAGTATAGTTCTTGAGAGATTTAAACCAATTTTCCCAGGAAAAATCCCATGTCAGATTTCCTGAATCGAATTTATTCAGATCTGGATATGTTACAGTTCTTAATCCAGTACTTTCAAAGACATGATAATCTTTTATTATTCCTGCATCCCCCAGTGTTGTTAGAAACTCTTTTAACATTTTAAATGTCTGCGGAGGAATTTCGTACTGCATGTAAATCCCAAATCCTCCTCCAAAGGTTCTTGCTCTATACTTTGTATATGGGTGCTCATCACATGCTTTCTCCATTATATCTAAGGATTCTTTGTTAGAGACTGATGCAAAGACATGTTTCCTTTCTAAACCGATTTTTTCAGGATTGTACAGGGCAATTGGTTTCGATAACATTCCAGCTTCTTTTAGATTTTCAATACGTTTTTTCACAGTAGGTCGAGACAAATCGAGTTTGTTTGCTAAACTAGTAATTGTAATAAAAGGATCTTCTTCCATTGCTAGAATAAGTGCAAGATCACTAGTATTCAAACTCATTTTTCAACCTCACTTATTAATTAACTTACTATATAATCATTCTTTTAATATTTATTATTGTATCGTCTCATCTAGCAAAAATTGCTATTTCTGGAGGATCAGTTTCTCCTGATCCACCTGGTGGATCAAAGATAAGTTCATCGTAAGCGGAAATTTCAAACCAGTCTAAGTATGCCCAAATAGATACGGTATACCATCCAGATTCTGTTGCATGATTGTAGAAGTGAATTGTAAAATCTGTTGTCTTTAAACCAATATACACTCCTAGTGAATATCCATACGCATAACCTGAAGGTAAGACTAAACTTACTTTAAGATATACTTTAAATACGGCATCATATACTGAAATCCTATCCTCATCATCATCATACTCATCATCATCATACTCATCATACTCATCATCATCATACTCATCATACTCATCATCATCATCATCATACTCATCATCATCATACTCATCATGAATTTCGTATTTATTGATGAACAAATTTATCTCGAATTCAGTAACAATATCATCCTCTGGTAAATTCTTATTGCTCTCTAAATTAGTATAGAAAGAATCAGTGATATCCAAATTCATTTCAACTGCTATGCTTTCAGCTTCCGCTAAGGTGGAATTTGTTACAAGTAGAACTAAACCACAGACGACCAATAAATAAGCAATACCTCTTTTCATTAAATAACAATATCTGTTATTCCTTTTAAGAATTGAGTAAAAGGATAAAAAAGAAACTGGAAATTTTACAAATGTTCCAGCTAATTGGTAGATAAACATTATCAAATGATTTATGTCGGTTATTTCATGAGTTTTATGTAAAATATTGAACGAAATATCGGTTCTTAAGATATTTACCTTGTTTATAAACAAAATGTAAGTAAAATAACCTCCTTGAATTACATTTTGAATTAGAATTAGTAATTTCTTTTATAGATACTCACATATTTGGTGCCGTAAGCCCCTTCTTCTAATTCTTCAGGTTGTTTTGGCCATAAATAAACTTCTAATTGTGACCCACATCTACTACATACAATCTGGTTTTGTTCAGGTAAACCCTGTTCATCATAATCAAATTTGATTTTTATTGAATGATCACAGATATAGTCGAAATCACAATGAGAACAATGATAATAATCATAATTGTGTTTAGTCGTTGGTTTGAGTAATCCAACTGGACAGGAACAGGCATTAACTGCTTTCTTACAGTCGCATCGAAGGTGATAGGCTATTTCTGTCATCAGAAAGGCTAGATGATACTAGTATAAGAGGTTTTTGTACATTTTTGGTGTTTAAATAAGCCAGTGTAGAGTATCTATTGAAGGATTGTAACTATGCACCAGCTTCATGGTGATCCTCGAGGTTACATCCAACAAACAGTAAAAAGCGACCCGTAAGCATTTTTTAATAAGATGTGGGCGGTGTAGGAGGGGATGTGACTTCCCCATGATGTGTCTTAGACACTTCTAAAGAATTTGTACAAAATTCATGTCATATATATTTACCTCGTGAAAAAACTAAAGTTAGGGTTAGATTCCAAGGCATTCATCTAACTCTTTCTTGTATTTTTCAACATTGATTAGTGCAAGTATTATATTCATAATATAGATAGCTCTATCTGTTTCTCTCCCTTCTAGTGTGTAAATGAATTTAGTAACTTCTTCCTGTTTTTCTTCGAAAAGTTTGAACATTTTTTCTTCATTATCCCCCAAAATTCGGGATATTAATTGTGTAAGGCACTCTGTGGGGGGACTAGGTTTGTTTAGAGCTATACCCAATAAACCTCCAACAGCAACAACGGTTCTTCTTCCCTCATCGCCTAACCACCAATCAAGTGCTTCTTGACTTACATAGAAGATTTTAGCTGATCTAGAATACAAGACTTCTGTTGCTGTTTTACCAATTACCATCCTCTGACCAGCTGGTGCAATAAGTTTTGCTTTAGTCAACTCTTTGATATATCTATACATGGTTTTATCAGTTCGGAGTCTTTCCAGAATACGTTCTTGAGGTAAACGTTTACTAGTACCTCTTTCAGTAACATACTCATTATATCTTTTTGTTAATTCTTTAACTGTCATGGGTTTTTCTCTTAAAACATTGAGAATGATTGAGAAATTCTCGTCTTCAAAATACTCTATTACCTTTGGGTCTCTAACTGTTCTTATCCCATCCGGTTTAAACTCAGGATCTGGAAAATCTCTGTATTCCATGTTACAAAGAATACATTGAAACTATTTCTTAAAAGTTTGTCTCAAAATAAGAAAGAAAGGTGTAAAATGAGTGTTTATTCAAAGCATTCTTTCATTTCATCTTTAAATTCATCAGCTTTAAGTAACATATAGATGGTTCTGAACGTTGCTAAAAGGTGATTGGTTTCTTTAAAAGAACAATCTTTTATAATTTCCTTTATTTCATCATCATATTGTTCAAATAATCTGATTTGTTCATCTTCATGGTACATATCAATAGTTGACATTAATTTAGCAAGACATTCTACTTTTGGTTGTTTGATTTGCAGTGATAATGCTATCATCTTACCAACTTTTCCAAGTGTGGATTTGCATTCTTCACATTTCCAAGTGTCATCTGAGTGCTGACGAAGAATGAAAATTTTAGCTTTCCTAGTGTAAAGCGTTTCAGTTGCAGTTTTACCGATTACAACTCTTTGTCCTGCTGCAACAATAAGCTCGGCTTGAGTTAAATCCTTTACATATCGATAAATGGTCTTCTCAGATTTCTGCTCTTTGCTCAGCTTATATTCTTTAATTCTATCAATTACAAGTTTTACATCAGAATCAGATAAGGTTTTCTTCTCTCTTAAACTCTTTTTCTCCTCTTCAGTAAACGTAGATGCTTTTTTGAATAACTCTTCGAATTTTTCCTTAGTTACTTGATAATCTTTAAATTTCTTATCTAATTGTGGTTTAACCTTCTTCTCTATAAGAATATTAGATTTCTCAGTCATCTCTCTGACTGTTAAATGTCCATCTCGCAAAATAACCAGAATGGGCCAGTATCCTTGATCATAAAACATTTCAACTTTTTCCCTCTCTTTAACAATTTCTACAGTTTTTTGTTCGTAGGTTATTACGTCTTGTGGCTCTGGTTCGCTCATATTACTTCTTCACCTATTGGTTTTAACTTTCAAACATATATATATGTTTCTGTGAGACAAAGAAAGCATTCTAATGATATGACTTATTATTCTCACGGAATAAGAAAACTTTATATATACTTCTGGGAAGATGTTCTCAGAGGATGAGAAAACCTCTAAAAAATACAAAAAATAATCTCGGTGAAAAAAAGTGGTATTGAAAGTGGAACAAAAAAATGAGATAATAAGAAGTTTCAAGGCTCTAAAGGAACTGTACAAATATGAATTTGTTGAAGAAGAGAACTTGTTTCAACTATTGACACAGGTTGCAGAGAACATGTTTAATTACAACTTAGCCAGCGAGTATTCTGCTGATCATCACATTTACGAGCAGCATCTCCTCCATCAAGCTTTCTCTGAAGAGAGAAACAAAAACATGACTAGTCTACTTCTGCACAAGGGTTCTTTTCTTTAACTTATCATATTGTTTTCTTTTAGTATGAATAACACAAGTTGTGACAACAAGTTGTGTGCATTGTATAATAAATACGGAATATAAGATAGAACTAGAGGTGGTAGTGAAATGACACTCAAATCAGAATATAAAAACATCTTCAAAAGATCCTTCAAAAATATAGCTGAACTCAAGCACTATGATATTGAGAAAGAGGAAGAACTCCTCAGCTTGATTGATCAGATGGCAGATACACTATTCGAATGTCAATATAGTGACAATAAATGTTCAGCAAATAAATTGTATCAGAATTATTTGATCAAGAACGATCTGGAAAAAGAAAAGAATCAAGCTTTGGAATTAAAGTCTAGGGTAGTAGGAATACAATTTTAACCGCGAAGTTACTACCCCCTTTTTTTCCTTATGATTGCTCTCCTTTTTTTTCTTTTTTCCTTTTCTCTTATGTGGAGTAGACTTAAAAATTTTAATCGATTAGTTATCTCATGTCAGTTGATAGAGATTTAATTCTCAAATATAGGAGACTACTCAGAGTCTTTGATGATGATCTTGAAATTTTTCCAGAAGGCTTTCAAACAGATCAACAGAAGAAGGTAACCAACCCACCTCTGCAAAAACAATATCCTGAAGATGCTGAGCTAGTTGACCTAGTCAATGTAGATGATTTCAGTGTAGGTACAGACCATACCCTCTTTCAGTCACTTCTAGATAGACGAAGTCATCGTGCATACACAGATGAATCTCTTTCTCTAGAAGAACTATCTTATCTCCTGTGGGCTAGTGATGGTGTTCATGAAGTCACTAAGCATCATGGTTCGGGTACAAAAAGAACCGTACCATCCGGAGGTGCAAGACACCCTTATGAGATATATATTTTGGTAAACAATGTTACAGGTTTATCACCAGGTATCTATCGATATTTGGCAATTGAGCATAAACTTCTGTTCATCAAATCTAAGAAAGAGATTGAACAAGAAACATTAGAAGAAATGATCCTTCAACCATTTATCCTGAAAGGTTCCGTAATATTCTTCTTTGTTACACTTCCATATAGAATGGAATGGCGTTACTCAATCCAGTCCTTTAAGGTGATAGGTATAGAAGCTGGACATATTTGTCAAAACTTGTATTTAGCATGTGAGGCTCTTAATCTTGGTACTTGCGCAATTGCTGCTTACAATCAAGAAATCGCTGATGAGATAATTGGTGTTGATGGAGAGGATGAGTTTACCGTGTATTTGGCTCCTGTAGGAAAAAAAGTTAAATCCACATAATTCTTTTTCACTATAGATAATTTTTAATGTTCATCATTCTATTTCTTATATTGTATAATTATTGGTGATCATAATGGTCAAGAAAAAAAGTAATGAAGAACTTACTCTGGATCTGAAGAATTTAGAATCAAAAATTCGAACTCTTGAGAAATTCATGAATGATGAAAAGAAGCAGAAAGACATGAGAGTTGAGAAATTAGAAACAACTTCCAAGGACTTTGATAACCTAGTTAAAAGTACAAACCTAGAGGTTAAAGGGTTAAAAACTAGTTTTGAAGAAAAACTTGAGGAACAAGATGACTTACTGCAACAAACAATTGGTGAATTCAATAATTTCAAAGAGCAACTAGAAGAAGAGCTTGAGAAAGTAGCAGAAAAAGATGAGTTGCTGGAAAAACTCCGTGGTCAGGTAAGGGAGAAAGACGTTCTCATAAAAGAGAAAGATAGCACTCTTAAGAATAAAGAGAAAGAATTGAAAGATTCCGTAAATCAGATGGCAAAGATTAAAGCTAATTTTGATGCACTTCAAGTTAAATATGACCAAACAAGGACACTTGAGAAGGAATTGAAACAAAAATTAGGTTCCGTTGAAAAAGAGTATACTGAATTTAAATCAAAAGAAGAGCCAGTTATGGCACAAAATGAAGGTGTACGAAGGATTTTAAATTCAACCGAACAAGGCAAAATCTTCCTCGCTTTGATGGCTGCACACCCCAAGAGTATGTCTATAGATGAACTATCCGGACTTATTGATTCAACAGCCGTTGTAATAAGATCCTCTCTTTTAAACTTAGAAGAATTGGATGTAATAGATTTCAATCCTGCAACAAGAGAAGTTAAACTTCCTAAAGACTAATCTCTTTTTTCTTTTTATTTTTTGTTTATAAAAGATAGAATTTTAAGATGATACTTTGTTTGAAAAATGAGTAAAATGGATGAATTTATGAAAAAGAATCTAGATAGGTGGAATGAAACATCTGCTATTCATGCAAAGTCGGACGAATATGATCTTGAGAGTTTTATGAAAGGACGTAATAGTCTCCATGAAATTGAACTCAATGAACTAACCGATGTTAAGGGTAAAACTCTGCTTCATTTACAATGTCAATTTGGAATGGACACTCTATCTTGGGCAAGAATGGGTGCATCTAGAGTAGTAGGAATAGATTTCTCAAATGTTGCTATAGATTTAGCTAACTCAATCAATGAAGAATTGAAACTTCCTGCTGAATTCATCTGTTCAAATATTTATGACCTACCTGATGTTCTAGAAGAGGAATTCGATATAGTTTTTACTTCTTATGGTGTTTTAGTTTGGCTACCTGATTTAGACAAATGGGCTAAGATAGTTGCTCGATATGTGAAGAAAGGTGGAACTTTCTTTATTGCAGAGTTTCATCCTTTTATGTGGATTTTTGATGATGAGAATAAATCTGAACTTGTCTATAGATATCCATATTTCCAAGGAAAGGAACCTCTTCACTTTACTTCAGAATACACTTACACTGACCAAGATGAAACCATCAAAAATGTTGAAACCTATGAATGGCAACATACTTTTGGAGATATAATTACAGCTCTTATCAACGAAGGTTTAACCATAAAATCTGTGAAAGAGTATCCCTATACACTGTTTCCTCAATTCCCATTTGTAGAGGAAGTGGAGAAAGGAATATGGAAATTCAGAGATGATAAGTACAATGTACCTATGATTTATTCTATCAAAGCTACAAAGGAGTAGAAAAAATTCATCTGTATGCTTCAACTACGTTATCTGGAATTTTGGTTATGAAAAGAGCTTCTACCTTTGGACCAACATTACTTAAAACTGCTGGACCTATAGCATCATAGCAGTAGTACAAAGGATTTAACTCCTCTTTGAGAGAACTTGATAGTTCCTGGAATTTTTCATTTTCTTTTCCAAATGATCCAGCTAATACGAAATTTTCAAACTCTTCAGCATGTTCAGAAATCTTTTCACATATAGCTGCATAACTAGCTTTTGTTCCTCTGATACTCATCAAAGCATCTAGTTCCCCATCAACAAGATGTAAAAGAGGATTTATATTCAACAAAGATCCTATGGTTTGTTGAGCTCTCCCGATTCTTCCTCCTTTGTATAAATATTTGAGGTTTTCAACTAATACATACATTCGGGTATCTCTAATCATTTCATTTAACTCTTGAACAAGTGGAACTAGTTCCATACCTTGTTCTCTTCTCAGTAAAGCATGATGAGCCATTAATGTTACTCCGTGAGAAATAGATAAGGTGTTGATGAGTGTAATTCTACCTCTATACTTTCGAGCAGCTATCGTTGCATTCTGAAAAGATTTGCTTAATTTGTGACTGATCCCAAGATATAGAACATGATCAGAAACTTCCATCGCTTTATCAAAAGTCTCAATAAAATCTTTAGTAGGTGCTTCAGTGGTTGAAATGTCTTTTTTTGCGCGCTCAAGTTCATGAAAGAGTGTTTTTCGAGTAATTCCTAATCTATCCTTGTAGGTTTTGTCACCTATGTGTACTCTTGAAGGGACAATGAATATATCATACTTACTTTCCAGTTCTCTAGGGAAGTCAGATGGAGAATCTAAAACAATTGAAAATGAATTAGTCACATTTGTTCTATAGTTACGAACTTAATATTCTTTTAGTTAATGTTCATTAGAGTGCTTGATTTCTCAAGAAATAGGAATTATTTTTTGCAAAAGCACAAAAATCAAATGTCTTCCCGACAAAAAGGTTCAAAATAGCATCTATGCAGAGTAATACAATCACTTTTTAAGTGATTCATGAAAATATATATGTTAAAAGGCTTTAGAACTGCTTTAGAGACAAAAATAGGTGAAAACTTTGAAATTAGATAACAATCAATTTTTTGTTTTAGACGCTGGAGAAGATAAATGGCTTTTCACAACACGTCTTGAAGCAATTACCCAGATGAAGAAGGTAGTAAAATCTGGAAACGGAGAAAAAACCAAATTACTCAGCGTTAACACTGAGGGAGATAATTGGGTTATAGAGCAATATCCATGGAAAGATATTGCATTTGAATTAATAAAAGAAAGTGGTGAATAGAATGGAAATTGTAGAACTTCCTGTAGAGAAAATAGCTCCAAGTCCTTTTCAACCTAGAGAAACGTTTGATAAAGACGCTATAGAAGAATTGGCGGCATCAATAAAGGAGTATGATCTCTTAAACCCTATATTAGTTAGAAAGACAGGTGACGATACTTATCAGATTATTGCAGGTGAACGTCGTTGGCGAGCAGCTCAGTTTGCTAAAATGAAAAAAATATATGCAATTGTAAAAGAGGTAAGTGAATCTCGTCAAAGAATTGAATCACTTATTGAAAATATCCATAGAAAGGATCTCTACATGATTGAAAAGGGTAGAGGCGTAATGGAAATATTTAGAAGTGAAGGTATCGTTCAAACACCAAAAAGTCTTGCAAATATAATCAATAGTATTCAGAGAAAGAAATCTAGAAACCTTTCCCTTATTCCTACAGAAGATAAGATAGATGAAATTTGTCAAAGAACATTCATCAAACCAAATACCTTACGATTATGGCTTGAAGCAGCTTCAGTAGCACCTGATATCATTAAAGAAGAATTAGCTAAACCTATAGATGAGAGGATTCCAGAGCGAGTTTTATCTCGATTATCAACTATTCAAGATCCAGAGTTACAGAGAAGTACCTATACCAAAATTGTTGAACAGGATATGGGTAAAGATGAAGCAAGCAAATTTGTATCCCAGATCAAGAAAGTACCTCAAGATGAGCAAGATGCACTACTGACTGAGGGTATTCCAGTAGAAATAGTTGGAGATTCAACTGAGGGATTTAGTATTGAGATACCCAGAGACGAAATTGATACAGTTAAGAGAGCAGTTTCTGTAGGCAAGAAAAAACAAGCTGAAATATTAACTAAACCCATTATTGAAGAAAGGGGAAAACATCGAAGGAATCTTGCTGCTCATAATAGAATCTTAGATGCGTTGGATGACTTATTCTGTCCTTGGTGCGGAAAACCTGCAAGTACACATCTCAGATGGAAATGTCATTCTGATGAAACCATGGAAGAAGCAAAGGAACAAGCAAAAGAGAATTATCAAGATGCTTCACAAAGAGATGAAATTGATCCAAGATTTATGAAGAAGAAAAAGAAGTAACTTCATTTTTCTACTTCTTTTCTCACAAATTTCTTATAGCTATACAAATTTAGTTTCTCGTGAATTCTTATCAGGTTTCTAGTGAAATACCAATTACTCAAATAAGTGTTGATGATGAATTTTGGTCTGAGAGGATGAAAATAAATTCAGAATCAGCGATATTTCATCAATGGGAAAAACTTGAAGAATCAGGAACTATAGATAATTTCAGAATAGTTAGTAGGGAGATAGATAAGTTTCGAGAAGGTTACTTTTATGTAGACTCAGATGCCCATAAATGGGCTGAAGCAGCTGCCACAATACTTCAGTCTCAAGAAAACAAAAAACTTCATGCAATTCTTACTAAATATTTAGATCTATTAATTTCAGCTCAAAAACAGGATGGTTATATTTTCACATATAATCAAATCCATTTTCCGAAAGAGAGGTGGATCAATCATCAAATCGAACATGAGCTTTACATCCTTGGTCATCTAATTGAAGCATCAATAATAGCTTACAAAATAACGAAGTCAGAGAGCTATCTTAAATTAGGTACAAAAGCTGCTGACTTACTTGTTAAAGAATTCTGCAATACATCTCCAGAATTCACTCCAGGTCATCCTGAAATTGAGATTGCACTAATTAAACTTTATAGATTTACAAAAGAAGAAAAATATTTAGCACTTGCTAAGCGTTTTGTTAATGTAAGAGGGAAATTCTTATTCTTTGGTTACCAGATTCTTAAGGAGAATCTCTCACATCATAAGAGAACTGAAGAGGCAAATATGCAGAAAGAAACATATTATGGTACAAGTGTAACTAATGAATCTTTAATGAGTGAGTGGCCACAATTTGGATCAAAAAGACAACTATTAAGATTCTATCTATCTGCATTTACAGGAAGATATTTACAGCAAAATAAACCAATTAGAAGACAAAAGAAACCTATAGGTCATTGTGTAAGATGGGGATATCTAGTTACAGCAGCAACAATGATTTATCAGGAAACTGGGGACAAAAAACTGCTAAGATCTCTTCAAAAAGCTTGGAACAATATGGTACAGAAAAAAATGTATGTCACTGGGGGAATCGGCTCTCTTCCACTCTCTGAAGGTTTTGGAAGAGATTATGAATTAAACAACAAATTTGCCTATAATGAAACTTGTGCAGCAATTAGTACTGTTTTTTGGAATTGGGAAATGCTTCTATCAACAGGTGATGCAAAATATTCAGAATTACTTGAGTGGCAATTGTATAACGCTGTACTTGTTGGTATGTCCTCAGATGGTAAATCTTACTTCTACAGAAATCCTCTAGATGTTGAAAAAACATTTGAAAGGAAAGATTGGTATAAGACGGCTTGTTGTCCCTCAAATATCTCCCGAACATTAGCAAATCTAGCTAAATATATCTATAGTTTTGATGAGAAAAATCTTTGGATCCACCAATTCATAGGTAGTAAAACACAGATTCCCCTAAATGAGAATAAAGAATCAGTGTTAGAGATTGGTATGGAAAGTGAATTACCTTGGGGGAATAAAATAAAAATCAATTTAGCTTGTAAAGAAAAATCAGATTTTTACGTGAATATTCGAATTCCTAGTTGGACTTCTGATCCTGAAATAATTGTCAATGGTAGAAAATTAGAAAACATAATTTTAGATACAGAAAGTGTGAATACTGCTTCTGGTCTAAGTACATTTGATTCTTACTATGTTTGCTTGAAAGAGAAATGGAAGGAGAGAAATGTTATTGAAGTAAACTTCCCAATGGAAGTTAAGATTCTTAAATCTCATAGAAAAGTGAGGAGCAATAAGAATAAAGTTGCACTCTCAAGAGGTCCGTTAGTTTACTGTTTTGAAGATAAAGATAATCTTGACATAGATTTCAAAAATGAGAATATAGATCTCAAAGTAAGTCCAGTTCTATTCGAAGATGAAGGAATGAAGAAACTAAAACTAACTACTGATAGGAACCGTGAGATGGTTGCAAGACCATATTATTCCTGGGGAAACAAAGGAAAATCATCCATGAAGGTTTGGATTCAAGAATTAGAAAGCTAACATTTTTCCATTAATTTTATAACTAAGTCATCAATCAGTAATTTTACTGATTTGCATGAAAAATAGTTCTAAAGTTGTATTAGTTACAGGAGCTGCACATGGTATAGGGCAAGCAATAACTGAATACCTGGCAAGTAAAGGAGATATAGTAATAGCATCGGACTGTGATGAGGAAGGATTAGCTAAGTTTGACTGCGATCAAAAAATTCACACTGTAGTAATGGATGTAACGGATCCTAAGAATATAGAAGAAGCTGTAGAAGTTGTGAAAGGTATCACTGAAGGAGTTGACTGTCTTGTTAACAACGCTGGACTATTTATTGGTGGTCCTCTAGTTGAGGTGGAACTAGTAGATTTCGAGAAAATCTTTGATGTAAATGTGTTGGGTTATGTTCGTGTAACTAAAGCATTTTTCCCTTTACTTAAAGCTCGAAAAGGGCGAGTTGTTAATATGAGTTCTGAAGTGGGAAGAATTGCTTTTCCATTCAATGGTCCATATTCTATGACAAAGTATTCTGTTGAAGCTTTCACTGATTCATTAAGAAGAGAGTTTATGTTCTTAGATATGAAAGTAATAGCTATTCAACCAGGTGCAATCGATACCAGTCTCCCTGAAAAAACAGTAGAAAGCTATCAGAAATATCTGAAAGATTCTGAGTTCGAAACTGAGATGTCGAGGGTGTGGAAAGTTCTTGGAAAAGAAAGATATGCAGATCCGAAATATGTAGCTAAGAAGGTTTTCAAGGCGATTCATAAACGAAACCCAAGAAGAAGGTATAGAGTTAAAAATAACAAACAAAGAAAATTGCTAGAATTCTTCCCAGAATCATGGGCAGATTATTTCATCAAAAAATTCATTTAAAGCTGCAAAAACTTTAAGATAAACTACTAGTTTCAAAAACCATGGTCCATGAAGTGTCTAGAACCTTCGGTGCTGAATTTATTATTCTTGATATTATCTTTTGTATCCTATGGATGGCTTTTCTAATAAGGAAAAAATACATTCTACAATGGTTAATAGGTCTTTTTGGAGCAGTAGTCGTATTCTTGTTTGATTACGTTCTCTGGTATACGATCAAAGGTACTAGACAAATTTATTCTTTACCAGATTTCTTTGTGAATCTAGGAGATACTTGGGGACCTTTGTTGTTTTTAGTTTACTTCTCATTTACATATGGAATGATAGAGTTCAGTTATGTTGCAGTTATGTTTAGCGCAAAACACTGGAGAAAAAAAATGTACTGGACTATGTTTCTTTACATAGGATGGTTCTTTGTTGCCTTCTTCCCAAAAGTTCTACCTTTACCTGACAATACTATATTTATTACTCGTTTAATGGAAGGAGGAAGATGGTTACAAATAGGTATGGCACTTGGTGGATTCGCAGCAATCATTCTTTTCAAGTATGTTTGGAAACCTTTCAAATCAGTAACATGGAAACAAATCGGTTTTCTGATACTAATAGGAGTAGTAGTTCACTTTGGTATGGAAATCTCCTTACTATCAGCAGGAATTAGACCTGCTGAAGATCTAGTGAATGTTCTATTGTTCAACAGTCTGATAGAATTTAATTCGGGTACTCCATTCTTATTCATCGTATGGACTCTTACGAAAGATCGAGGAATCAGTATTGGCACGGAAACGGAAGAATTAGTCTTTGAGGATGTAGGAATGAATGTACAAGAAAATGTTCCACTGAAATTCTACGAAAAAAAGAGCTAGAAAGGGACTAATAATCGTTTTTCTAACAATATTCACTCTATAACTCATAAAACTGCTTTCTACGCGTGAATGGGGCATGAAACTCGCTGGTCTTTTAAAAAGCTTATGAAGTTATTTGTTCATAAAATATCTTTTATTTTTAAACCAATATCTTTGAGAGCTTTTTCACTTCGAGTAAAATAGAAATCGAAAGTTTTCTTACCATGCAAAAACCTATCCAATGAATCAGCATCTTTTATCAATTCATCAAACTCATTATCAGTGAAATCAGTCTTGTAAGTGTGATTTTGAGTAGCTTGAGCAATCACATCAACTTCTTCTTGCGATACTATTCCAAATTCCTTTCCAAAGTTTGAATTATATCCATGTAAAAACTCTATTACCATGGGTGCTCCTAGAGGTCCATGATTCTCAAATTTCCCTGTTCTTATAATCGCTAAGTCGTGTATAGCTCCAGTTATTGCGGCAATTTCTATATCTAATCCTCTAGATGCTGCTAAGATTTTGCTTATTTGGGAACATGAAATTGCGTGAGTCAAACTCCAACTGAAAGGTTGATCTCTAGCGATTCCTTTAGTTGATTCAAGCTCTTCCAGAACTAAACTTAGGATTTTTTCTGTCCTTAAATTAGGAAGAATGATAGACGATTCTGATTTAGATACTTTTTCAGTCATCTTGATTAAATAAAATTTGGAATTTTTAAGAAGTTCGCATATTTCAAAAAATAGTTCTAAGAACTTAAATCTCTAAACCATTTGCTTCTTTTTCTATTTCTCAGGCAACTTAATTATACCAAATCCAAAGACTTCAGGACCTGCATGACTAATGATATTTGCACCAATTGGTTCATAGAAGAACTTGTTAGGTTTGAAATCATGTTTTATCTGAGCTGCAAATTCTTTGAATTCTGGAGATCCTATACCATAAATGATGGCAATTGAATAGTTCTTATATTCTTTGGATTTTTGTTCAAGAATATGGTAGAAAAACTCTAATGCTTCTTTAAAACTCTTCACAGTTTCAACAGGAGAAATCTCCCCATCTTTAACAGTTAGGATTGGTTTTGCACCTATTAATTTTCCCAAAAAACTCTTAGCTGCTCCAATCCTTCCACCTCTTCGTAAATACTCTAAAGTATCAACCATGAAGTAGAGTTCGAGATTCTTTTTCATGAAATTAATATCATCTACAGTTTCCTTGATTGTAGCACCTTGATTTCTCATCATTATAGCATGGTCTAGAAGTAAGGACATACCCCAAGAAGCAGATTCGGAATCAATAGCTGTGAAATTATCTGTTTTTAGTCTCTTCGCTGTGAGCAGAGCATTTTGCAGAGTAGCAGACATCTTGGAGCTTATAGAAAGAAACAAAACATCTTCATATTTCTCTAAAGAATCACTAATGATGTTGTGAAATTCGATTGGAGGAGCAACTGAAGTTGAAGTTTTTGCTTTATCATTTTTCATCATATCAATAACATCTTCTCGGAAAAGATTTTCTCTATCGATATATTCAACTCCATCAACTATAATCCTAGTTGGAATAAGAATTAAATTGTGCTTTTTCTGGTAATCTAAACTAAAATCTGCCCCTGAATCAGTAATGATTCCAAACTTATGTTCCATATCTTTCAAAATGCATTATAGTACTATTTAAAATTTCGCGGACAACCTAACTTCTGCTTGACGATTTTTTTATTTAATCTGGCTATCTTAGCTTTCTAGTAAAAACTTAAATGGATTGGTTTGTTTCAATGCGCATGAACAAAGCAATCATCATAACTTTGGTTATTTTTGGTTTACTCCTGACAGGCGGAGCAATAATTGGTATAGATGTTTATCAGAGTTTTCAAGACTATGAGGAGCTATCAAATCAGCTGTAGTTACTGTAGAGGTAACAACGCCTAAACTTGGATATATACCAAAGTCAGCAGAAGTGGAAATCCTAATTCTACAAAATACAGAAGAATATTGTGATCCAATAATCTTTAAGCTTAGGCTTGGCGAAGTGGAAGAAGTGGAATTTTCATTATCCTTTACTGAATTTGATATTCAGAAGATTCAACTTGGGATGCAACTATACTTTGAGATTGAAATAACAGCTGTTCCGATTTACTTAGGTATTGCTATTCAATCCTTGGTCCAGTATTTTGATTTTGAAATTACTATCTCATCTGCTTCATAGACTATCTTTGGCAATCTGCAAATATTTATATTGTTGGATTGTCCATTAGACTACATGGGAAAAGGTACAGCCATATTTTTATCAATACTATTTGTCGTTTTGGCAGGTGGTGCCATCATAGGTGTAGATGTCTACCTAAGCTATAAAGGATATACAGATAATCCTGATAGTTTTGACGTTACTGACATAGCTTATGTTGTTGCAAGCAATAATGAATCCGCAGTTGTATCAGCTG
Source organism: Candidatus Heimdallarchaeota archaeon (assembly GCA_021399395.1). GTDB lineage: Archaea > Asgardarchaeota > Heimdallarchaeia > Heimdallarchaeales > Heimdallarchaeaceae > UBA460. The sequence continues at coordinate 1,573 of JAAFKJ010000133.1, read as the reverse complement.
TTGTAGTAACTCCAAAACTAGGTTACATGCCGAAATCAGTTAGGTTGGATATAGAAGTATACAAAAACGGAAATACTACTCTATATGATTCTCAAAAAGTAACAATCCCGTTAGGTGCTAATGAAACGATTGAGTTTACAGTAATCTTTGAAGATGATGATATCGTTACTATAGCTGGTGGAGGAACTATAACCTTTAGTGTAGAAGTTCTGGCTACTCCTATTTACATAGGAATTCCTCTGAACTTCATAGCTATGGAAATTCCTCCTATTGTGGTAGCGATACCTTAGAAAAGATACAACTTTTTTCTTTCTTTTTTTACATATGTAAAATTTTAAATTAACATGGTTATTTGAAGGGTTGTGACTATCGTAGGCAACCATCTAGTATGTGACTGCTCAAAAGCAATAAAATCAGCTACATGTCCAAGACAGATGATCTCTCCAAAAGTGAAAAAATCCTCATTCTATTTTCATTGTCAACAATGCAACTTTGATTATATTTGTACTCAAGCTACTAAAGCTGTCAATGGAGTCGATAAATTCGGATATCCTGAATTTAAGAGGACTGTCTGTAGAAAATGTGAAAACGAAGTAGAGCAAAGAAGATGGCCAGAATAAACTTCAAAATTTAGAACTCAATTTTTTGAAATTTTAGAGCGAATATTGCTCCTTGAGGTTCATTCTCTAGAACTTAAAATTTGTCTGAAGCAAGTTTGAATAAATATAGTCTCAAATCTGCAGATTTTGTTTTGAGAGAACTAGTCACTGAAATCTATCCATTCTACCTCATTCAACATGATTTTCGGATCAAGTTTTTTAGATTTCTGTTTTGTTAGCAAAGTTTGGATTTTTATCATAATCCATTCTGCACCAAATTTGAATTTAGCTTTACTCCACAACCAAATAGCCCATTGGTAAAAAACAAGCACGAATAGACCTAATAAGCTTGCCCACAATAATCCCATCGTCCCCGTAAAGATGCTTGTTTGCAAAAAATTTATACCAGTAGTATTCCATAATATGAGAGTTAATAATGCTCTTGGGTATATCTCAAATGCATCGAGGATAAAGACAGATAAAGAAACCATTGACCACATTCGAAAATTTCGGATAATGAAATTATTCGCAAACCTACCCCCCCTACCTCTAAATTCTATTAATCTTAGCATCAATATCATAGCTCCAATCTGCCCAACAGTTAGAATTAGGTAGGTTGGGATTTCTGGTGGTTTTAAGAAAATAGTACCAGGAAGATTGTTAGCAACTTTGAAATAAATGAGAAGGAAACTAATTAAAGAAAGAAGAATCATGAGACTAAATCCACCGCGCATTACTATTTTTTTCGGATTCTTTGGTCTTGCTAAGGTCATACCTAATATAGATCCTATAAATGATGAAAAGAGATATGGTAGAATTACATCATAGTCAAGCACTAGTGTGTTTAGAAACCAAGAAAAGAAATTTCTTTCTTCAGGTTTAATCAGAGTTGCCCATTCTTTTACTATAGGAGTAATTGCAAGTATTCCAGCTCCAAGAACTAGATAGATGATGACATTTCTAAGATACTTATT
>JAAFKJ010000132.1 GCA_021399395.1 Candidatus Heimdallarchaeota archaeon | reverse complement strand
TCTGCAACAATTCAAGAGAACATATCCTATGGTAAGCCTGAAGCTACAGATGAAGAAGTATTTGCAGCTGCAAGGATGGCTCAAGCTGAAGAGTTTGTAATCAAATTTGACAAAGGATATCAGACTGTAGTAGGTGAGCGTGGTACTACCTTAAGTGGAGGGCAAAAACAACGAGTTGCAATAGCTAGAATGTTGTTAGCTAATCCAAAAATATTGGTCTTTGACGATGCTAGTTCAGCTGTTGATTCAGAAACTGAAGATAAAATTAATACAGCTATTAACAGAGTTTTGAAAGATCGAACTAGTTTCATTATTACACACAGACTTTCAACTATCAGACATTCTGATATTATTATTGTACTTAAACAAGGTGAAATCAAGGCTATTGGTTCACATGAAGAACTCCTCAAAGAATCTGTTGATTATTGGAGAGTATTTGCACGATTTTCAGAAATAAGAAAAATGATGCCTGATCAGATGCTAACAGAACTATATCCGGAGGGTGATTAGATGGGATTCATACAAGAACTGCCAGACGACAAATATGATAGAAAGTACGGTGACATCTATCTCTTTAAACGTCTATTTGGGTATATTGCAAAGCATGATGTGAAAACATTCTTAACCGTTCTAATGTGGATGATTCTCCAAACAGCTGCAACAATAGGTGTTCCATTTTTCATAAAATTTGTAATCGAAGGCGTTCAAAATGGTGTATTCAACGTTGTATTTTATGTTGAAACAGCTGCAATCATAGTTCTTTATGCTTTCTTCTGGCTTGCACAATATAGAGCATTATATAACACTTCAATCTTAACAGGAGAAATGCTCAGAAGGGTAAGAAAAGACAGCTTCGAAACTCTTCTAAGAAATGACATGAAATTTTATGATGAAAATAAGAGTGGAAAATTAGTAAGTAGAGTAACCAGTGATTCTGACACAATCTCTCAAATGGTTCAAATAACTACATCATTCTTAATTAACATCTTAGTTATGATAGCGGTTCTAATAATCTTGTTTGTAACTGATGTTCGTTTAGCTTTAATTACTTTAGCAGTAGTTCCAGTACTATTTGGACTAGGTATAGGAATTCGTTTATTCTCACGTCGAACCTCAAAAAACTGGAGAAAAACCATAGCTATTGTTAATGCTAATGTGGCAGAATCAATCTCAGGAATTGAAGTCACAAAAAGCTTCAATCAGGAAAAAGAAGCATTCGAAAGATTCAAAGGGATCAATATGAGAAATTACCGAGCTGCTTATGTAAGAGCTTGGGGAATGAGTATATTCTTCCCAATTATTGAAACTCTGTTTGGCGTAGGTACATTCTTAGTTCTCTATTATGGTGGAAACATAGCATTTACAGTTGGAGATATCAGTGTTGCAACTCTCTATTTCTTCGTTCTTATGCTTAATAGATTCTTTATGCCGTTATTAGAAATAACAAGATTCTTCAATCAATTTGAAGCTGGATTAGCAGCTGTTGAAAGGATTTTCAGTTTGATGGATAGTGAACCATCTGTCGTAGAGGATCTTAACCCTGTTTTAGTTCCAGAACTCCAAGGAAAAATCGATTTCAATGATATGACATTTTACTATAATCCTTCTGAACCTCTGTACAAAGATTTTACACTGTCAATCCCAGCTGGACAGACTGTAGCAATTGTTGGAAGAACGGGGGCAGGAAAGAGCACGTTAGTGTCTTTACTTGCTAGATTCTATGATGTTGAAAAGGGAGCAATAATTGTTGATGGAACAGACATTCGTAAGTATGTGCTTCAAGACTATCGCGATCAAATAGGCGTAGTGTTACAAGATAACATCCTGTTTAGTGGGTCTATTGAAGAAAATATCCGATATGGACAACTCAAAGCAACAAGAGAAGAAGTAGTAAAAGCAGCTAAAGCAGTCTATGCATGGGAATTCATACAAAGCCTTCCAAAAGGACTAGACACAGAAGTGGGAGAAAAAGGGACAAAACTATCAGCTGGCCAGAAGCAACTTGTTGCCTTTGCAAGAGCACTACTTTCTGATCCTAAAATACTGATTTTAGATGAAGCTACAGCTGCAATAGATGCTTATACAGAATCTCTTATTCAAGAAGCTCTTAAGGTGTTACTCAAGGACAGAACAGCTATAATTATTGCCCATCGTTTAACAACTGTAGAAAACTCAGATAGAATTATTGTCATCGATGATGCTGATATCGTTGAAGAAGGTAATCATCAACAGCTTATGGATAAGAAAGGAAAATACTGGAAACTTTACGATATGTATTTCAGACATCAATCATTAGAATATGTTGAACAAGCTGCTGAGTTAATATAGTTATTTCAAAGAAAGCTCACAAACCAATTCATCTTTCATTTTAATTCTAATATCCTTTTCATCTTTTAATCTAAGAAATTCTGGAATTACCTCTTTTAATGTTGAAAGATTGAATGATTCATCTTTCCCACACTTAGCTACAAAATCCATTAGTAAATTTCTGTAAGGAATAGGATTGGTATAGGTATCTAGCAAAAAACCAATTGATACTATTGTGTCTCGAGGGTCTAATTGTTCATCAATAGGTGGAGTACTGGTAAGAAATCCTGCAACTTGATAACCATTGAAAACAACAGATGAGAAGTCTCCTTCTTTGCTTCCCATAGGCATGCACTTGAGAGAAAGTTCTTCAAATTCATCCTTTGAAAGGAAATCTTCTGGATGTAAAAGTACAACTTCAGGTCCAGTTTTTGGTATAATAGCTGCAAGAAAGACCGCACGCATAAGACACATAGTATACTAATGATTATTAAGTTTTTAAGCTCCAAAGATTCTTTGCTTAAGTAGCGAAATTATCATCGATTATATATCTTGTTGGCATTCTCCCAATATAACTTCTTCAGAATATTTTGAGGTAAATCCAATCCATTGATTTTAGTCTTGTTATCATTCTCGGGGTCAGGAATTGGAAATGGTAAGTCTCTTACATTGGTTTCGAAAAGTGCTTGAAAACTAAGAAAGCGGTTAATGTAATATCCTGGAATGGGTTCTCTATCTCCTCGCCCAGCAACAAAATCAGTACCAAACATTATGCGATCTTGGTGCTTCTTGAAGAACTCCAGAGTTTCATCGATTTTGGAACCAAATTCCCTGACCATCCATTTAGCTGAGCCTGTGTCCACATAGAGGTTGGGGTATTTATCTAACCAAGAATCCAACTGTTTGAGGTTTTCTGGTTGACTGGCCATATGAGCTCCAATAATTGTGATATTAGGATACCATTCTAGAATGTTCTTAAGGGCATTAATGTGATTCTCTTTAACACCATACTTACTGGAAGGTTGATAGTTCTTCGAATATAGAAGATCAGGGTCACTAACATGTAGAAGTAATGTAAACTTAAGCTCATCTAATCTCTGAAATATAGGTTCAAGTTTGGGGTCATTTAAATGTACATCCTGACTACGAAATTCAACTTTCATGTCATCTCTATTAAAGTAATTGACCCATCTTGGCGAGAACCAAAGCTTACCGATTTTGAATCCATCTGCGTAAGCCTTTTCTAGGAAATCCATGGACCCTTTGATATCGTCTTGTAAAGCTTCTCTAATGGAAAGGAAAATAGAATAAACGAAAAGGTCAGGAAAAGCTTCTTCAATGGCATCTCTGCTTTTTTTATCACGAACTATCCCAAAGATTTTCTTAACATTGAATTCTTTTTCATACTTGGCCATAGTTGCTACATCTTCAACTTTACCAAGATGAGTGTGAGCGTCAAAGACTGGACCTGTATATTTTCTCTCAATTGCCGTAAAGAAGGGGTCCATATTGTTCTTAACGTATTCTTCATCCATTAGAGGGTCTCCACGTCTAAAAAAACAATGACCCTTATCTAAATTGTGATTATACTACATTTGAAAAAAGGAGAGAAAATGAAGAAAGATTATTTCCTTCTTCTTCGAATTAATGATAAGCAAATGAATACTACAGGTACTAATAGAATGAGGTATTTTAGATTATCAAATTCTGGTATTCCTGGAGGAATCTCACCTAATGGAAATGAGTCATTTGCATTACCAATGCCATCTAAAGTATAATTGCCAGTACCTCCGTAATCGTCCCAATAGTTTCCTTCAGTGTTCCACGGGTCATCCCACATGTTCAACAAGGAGTCATCATAAGCTTGGGTATTACCACCATTATTGCTAATGAAAGCATTATGATGAATCCAATTAAACATAGAACCACCATCCGAGTAAATAGCATAACCAATATTGTTCTCGAAGAAATTATATGATATATTTGTATAATCACAATTGTAGAGTAACATTCCTACATTTGAACTGTGGGAAATTTCATTATGTCTGATGTTACCAGCTGCGCCACCTTGAAAGCGGGTGTTGTACCAAGAATTGAAATTGCTTGTACAATCTGTTACATTGAATGCACTATTACCTAAGAAAAATATCCCAAATTGATTGTTGTTTGCTGTACAATTGTAGGCTGTAGTATTCATAGAACCAATGCTGTATATGCCGCCGTATTCTTCATTGAAACTGCATTTTGTATTTGAAATTTGAAGGTTCATTGAAGAATGATCAAGGATGCTTCCATAGTTGTTATCATCGAAATCACAATTATTTACTATTACTGAATCACACCCCTGCATAATTAGACCAATGCTTGTATCATGAATAGTATAGTCTTGTACAGTTGTTCCAGAACAAAATGCTAAGATTAATTGACCATAAACATTTGGAGTTAGTATTACCTCTCCTAAACCATATAATAGCCCTAAAGGTTTACCGTTTACAATATTGTCTTCAACAACTAAATTAGTAAAAGCTGACTGACTTGAAGCAAATATACCAAAACCATCTTTAATTGCAGTATTGTTTGCAATAATAGTATTGGCCGCATTGTCATTAAAAATTCCATGCCAGTCATTGTCATTTAAAGTATTGTTCACAACAGAAAAAGAATCTGCACCCTGAACTCTTATACCATGTCTATTATTATTGTGTAGATTGTTAAATTCTATAGTGCCAGAATCTCCATTTAGGACGTAAATTCCACTATAGTTATTACTATAACATTCATTCTCTGCTACGTATGAACCTACAGTATAACTCAAATAAATACCCGAACGAGTGTTGCCGTAGCAAGTGTTATTGATTAAATAATTGAAATTACTACTGTATATGTATAATCCATATTGACTATTTGAATAACCGATATTGGAAGTATAATTACAGTAATTGCATGTCTCTGCATAGACTCCATTTGCTCCTCCATAGATTGTGTTATTTTCCAAATATAGATAATCAGAATCATGTAAATACATCCCATCAGAACTCTCATAACAAATATTGTCTGTTATGTTCACATAGTCTGTATTAGCAATTCGAATTGCTCTATTTACACCTTTCAGAATGTTGTTTGTAATATCTGCAGTATTAGCAGTAACATCCTGGATGTGAATTGCAGCTATGTTTGCAATCAGAAGACAATTTCTTATTATAAAATTACTAGTAGTGCCTTCTATATAAATAGCATAATTTCCGGTTGTTGTTATGTTTAAATCTTCTAATATGTAAGGATTACCAGGAGAGCCATCACCAGAGGAAGCATTTCCAACGAGATCAGAATTGGTTGTTATTATTAACGGAACACTTTCTGTGTAGTTCATTTGATAGTTGACCCTTCCGTTATTTTCTTGAGCTCTACCAATGGATACTGATGATAAAGTAGTTGTCAAAAGCATAACCAATGTAAGTAAAGCTAATTGTGTTTGTTTTCTTATTTTCATTGAATCACAATAATAATTTAGGTTGAATGCCATATAAAACCTTTACTGGATAGCATTACATTTTAGTGACGGCATTACAGATTCAATCTTTTTCTAAAATCAATTTTTTTGTAGCTCATTATATCTATCAAACTAGAAACTTCATCCTTTTCGAGAGAAACACCAGAATACTTGTTCAGGAGTTTATCAACCTCTTCCTTTGATCTTTGGTTGACGTTTTTTCTTCCTGTGTTTATCCATTCTTCATTAGTGGACCTATCTATGATTTTGTTCGGGATGAAGTGCTCTTCTCGGAACCATTTCAAAGTATGATCATGAGAAAGTAGATGCGTTTTCTCTTCTAAATCAATTAGTAAATTCTTAGCAATTGGCTCATCTCTCTGGATTATCCCTTTATTGAACTTGTAAATCATCCCAATCATCTGGTTGTCTATTACAACTTTCTGAATACTTTGAGTTGTCTCAAAATCAATCATACCTGCCCCTGATATCATGTTTACTCCCTTAACACCAGCAAGAAGTGCCCCCATACCGGATTCAAATCCTGATTGCATGTCTAGTATTTTTGTATCTGACATTCCCAAGTAAGCATGAGTAGGTAGATTGAGATATTTACCGATTTCAACATACCCTAAATCTAGTATCATTGTATCAATAGAACCCATGGGTGTTGTCGCTTTTCGCATGTCAAAAACTGCAGGCGAACCACCCCATATTACAGGCGCTCCAGGTGATACAAGTTGAGTTATTACTAATCCAGCTAATGTTTCTGCAGCATGTTGAACTATTGCTCCAAGTATAGTAACAGGTGCATTAGCTCCAGTCATAGGCATTGATACAAATTCTGAAGGTATTCCATATTTTGCACAATCAATAATACTCTGACATGTTAAATCACTCCACTTCAATGGTGGTGAAGGACATGCATCAAATATCGCTAAAGGCTTTCTTCTGAGTTCCTCTTCACTCCCCCTTACTGCTATAAGCATATCTTTCATAACTTCAAATGATTCCTTTGCGAAGGTTCCCGTTACAATTGGTTTCCTTGAAAATAATAAAGTAATCAGTAACCTATATCTATCACCTATTTCTGCAGGGACGTCTGAACAAGTTATTGCTGTACTTTGAGCATGAATGTGTTCAAGTTGGTCAACTACCTTGGTGAAATCAACAAAATCCTTTGTAATAGCTGATCTTATTTCATTGGTTTCTGGATCTAAAACATTCAAGGCTGCTGAACCAGGATCGAAGCAAATATTATCTCCCTCAAGTTTTGTTACTAAATCACCTTCTCTATCAAAGAGCGGAATAGAGGGTGGAGCACTTTTCAATGCTTTCTTAACTAAATCGCGTGGAAGTTTTGCACGTTTTTCTTCTAAATCTATATCAATTCCCTCAGTTTGTAGAATCTTAATAGCTTCATTATTTTCAACAAAAAACCCAATTTCTTCTAGGATTTCCATTGCTTCAATTACAACTTTTTCCTTTAGTTCCTCTTCAAGAATATTGATAACAGGTCTCATAATTGTTAACTCAGATAATTAGTCAATTATGTATGTAATAAGCTAGCATTTTAAAAGATTTTTTACGATTAAATGAAAAAAAAGTTTCATAACTCAAGTGTTTCTTTATGATAATCACTATTGAAAACAATATATTATTTATACTTTGATTTAATTAATAATGGATTTAACATATGGTTTATCATTTCTACTTATAAGTATTTGTTCAAATATAGACTAATAAAAGAATAACTATTTAAAGATACGATTTATTAACTGTTTGACTAACTATAATGCTCGATTGGGAACTATAATAATAGAATCTCTATCGAAAATTGGCTTTGTTTGGTATATAAATATCAAAAACTACTCTATTTACTTAGAACTGTTTCCTCCTTGAAACTTCAGGAGTGATTCTTAACAAGCCATTATTACTATGATATAAAGAAAATAGGTGAAAAAAATGTATGAAGAAACAAAAAACAGAGAAAGCAACTTTAATTTAAAATTAGTTTGTCAACACCACTTTGTTACGAGAAAAATAGCGTTTAAAACGGAATCACCTCACTCACTTAACCCTAAGTGGGTGATTAAGTGAATATCGCAATAATTGGTGCTGGGTGTGGAGGTCATGCAATTGCAGGATTTCTAGCAAGTAAAGGAAATAAAGTAAATCTATACAATAGATCTTTGGAAAGAGTCCGTCTACTTTTGAACAATAAAGAAATTGAATTAATAGGCGAAGTACAATCAAAAGGGAAGCTAAATCTAGTAACTACCGATATTTCAGAAGCTATAAATGGAACAGAATTAATAATGGTAGTAACTACTGCTACTGGACATTATGATATAGCAACTGCATTAGCACCTCATCTTAGAAAGGGTCAAATAATTGTCTTAAATCCTGGAAGAACTTTTGGGATTCTAGAATTTATGAATGCTCTTCTGGAAGGTGGTTTGGATGCAGATGTAACTGTAGCTGAAGCTAATACATTGATATATGCTACGAGAACCATAAGACCTGGATTAAGTGATATTAAAGGTATCAAGAAATCTGTATCTGTATCAGTTATACCTAATCATCGTACATCTCATGTAATTTCAAAATTAAATGAAAGTTATCCTCAATTCTATGCAGTTGAGAACTTCTTAAAAACAAGTTTAGGAAATATTGGGGCAGTTTTCCATCCAACAATAACACTATTGAATAAAGAGAGAATAAAGAAGAAAGAAGCATTTGATTTTTACAAAGACGGAGCTACAAGGGAAGTAGTCGACTATATGGAACAAGTTGATAGTGAAAGACGAAATATAGCAAGAAAGTTTGGAGTAGAAGTTCAATCAATTAGAGAGTGGTTATGTGAGAGATATAGTCTTCCAGACACTAATCTTTTTGATGCTTTACACAACAATCCTTTCTATTCAGGATTGGTAGCTCCTACAACTTTTGATATGAGATATTTAACAGAAGACATCCCTACAGGTCTTGTTCCCTTTTCTGAACTTGGTAAATCTGTCGATGTTGATACAAGCTATACTGATGAATTGATAAACAAAGCATCAAATGAGCTAAAGGTTGATTTTAGAAGTAAAGGAAGAAATTTGTACAGGTTAGGACTTCACGCTAATACAATATTTGAAGATCTAAAAGCGGTGTCTAAACTAGAAAAAATTACAGAATACAAAACAGCAGCTAGATGAGTTAGGATGAAAAAAATACTAGGAGCTTGCATTGGTGATTGCGTTCATATTGCTGGAATTCATAGATTCTTGAAAATAGCAGAAAATCAGCATTATGAAACAATATTTTTGGGTCCTGCTGTAGATACTGACCAACTCATTGAAGCAATTAGAGAACATAATCCTGATGTAGTAGGTTTGAGTTATAGATTAACTCCTAAGACAGGAATTGAAATTCTTAGAAAAATAAAAAGAAGAATTACAGAAGAAGGATTACAGGAAAGAGAATTTATTCTAGGAGGTTTACCAGAACTTGTTCAGAGTGAAAAACAAGAAGGTTTCTTTAGTGCTTATTTTCAAGGTGATGATGCTGAACAAGCTATTTCTTATCTTAAAGGAGTAGTTGTGAAAGATAAATATCTGGTACCTCATCAAAATATCATTAAAAGGATAGACTCTAAATATCCTTTTCCAGTTTTAAGACATCATTTTGGATTACCTACTTTAAACGAAACAGCTAAGGGAATTAAGAAAATTGCTGAGAGTAAATGTCTTGATGTTATTTCTTTAGGAACTGACCAAAATGCTCAAGCACACTTCTTCCATCCTGAAAGAATGAGTTCTGGAAAAGGTGCGGGGGGTGTTCCTGTTCGAACAAAAGAGGATTTTGTACAACTTTTTAAGGCTTCAAGATTTGGAAATTTTCCATTAATGCGAACTTATGCAGGAACAGATGATTTGGTTGAATTAGCTGAGCTTTATGTTGATACAATAGATAATGCTTGGGCTGCAATACCTATTTTTTGGTTTAATCAAATGGATGGAAGAGGTCCAATGGAGTTAGAATCTTCCATACGGTCTCATCTTGATGCTATAAAATGGTATGCTGAAAAAGAAATTCCTGTTGAGATTCTTGAATCACATCATTGGTCATTGAGAGATGCAAAGGATGAAGTAGCAATAGCATCAGGATTTTTGGGTGCTGATATATGCAAAAAATTGGGTGTAAGAAATTTTTTCTCACAATATATGTTTAATACTCCTCCTCAAACAAATCAGAGAGATGATTTGGCAAAGATGCTAGCTCAAAAAGAGATGATTGAATCTCTGCAAGATGAAAATTTTACTGTTTATACTCAAACAAGAACGGGCTTATTTAGCTATCCTATAGATTTTGATATGGCGAAAGGGCAACTAGCTCAATCAACAATGTTGCAGATGCAACTTAATCCACATATTGTTCATGTTGTAAGCTATAGTGAAGCAAATCATGCTGCTACTCCTGAGAATGTGATTGAAAGTTGCAAAATAGCCAAGCAAGTAATTGCAAAATGTCTTGAAGGTCAACCCGCGATGATTTGGGACCCTTATGTTCTCGAAAGAAAACAAGATCTGATTGAAAAAGCAATTTCTATAGTCAAT
>JAAFKJ010000131.1 GCA_021399395.1 Candidatus Heimdallarchaeota archaeon | reverse complement strand
TTCAGATAAAGGGAGCTTCTCAGAATAATTTGAAGGGTATAGATGTAGAATTTGGTATAGGAACTATTACAGCTGTTACAGGTGTTTCAGGAGCTGGTAAATCTTCTTTGGCGATTGAGATTTTACAGAAGGGTCTTGAAAGGGAGATATCTGGAAAGAAAATTGAAGTTGGTAAGCATAAGAAACTTACCGGTTATGAAGATTTATCAAAAGTAGTAGTAGTTGATCAATCAACTCTGAGCAAATCTAGAAGATCCAATCCAGCAACTTACCTAGGAGTTTTTGATGAGGTAAGGAAGTTCTATGCTACTCTGCCTGAATCGAAAGCTAGAGGATTCACCTCTGGTCATTTCAGTTACAACACTAACTATGGTCAATGTCGTGAGTGTCGAGGTTTGGGTGAGAAAAGGATAGAACTGCTGTTCTTATCTGATGTATGGTTGTTATGTCCTCTCTGTAAAGGAAAGAGGTATAAGAAACAGGTTCTTACTGCACGTTATAAGAAGAAAACAATCTCTGATATTTTAGAGATGACACTTGAGGAAGCAGCTGAATTCTTCAAAGAGATAGATAAAGTTCATCAACCGTTAAAACTAGCTTCTGAGGTTGGCTTAGGATATCTAAGAATGGGACAACCTACAACTATGATATCCGGGGGAGAAGCAGAGAGATTAAAAATTTCAAGGGAGTTAGCTAAACAGAAACATTCCAACAACATTTTTATTCTTGATGAACCTTCACAAGGATTACACTATTATGATATTGAGAAACTAATTATTGTTCTTCAGAAACTAGCTTATGAAAAGAATACTATTGTATTGATTGATCATAATATGGATTTAGTCAAAATTGCAGATAGAATTATTGATCTTGGACCCGAAGGTGGAAGCAGAAATGGAGGGAATTTAGTAGCAACAGGTACTCCTGAAGAAATTGTTGAAAAACAGCAAGGATATACATGGGAATATCTAAAGAGAGCAATGCTCATGTAAATTTTCTGTCCATTTATTGTCTCGAGATTGTAAACATAGAACTCTTATTAATAATGAAAACCTAAGTATTCCAGATGAATAAAGGACAACTATATACTTTCTTTGTGGTTATTAACTTGATTACAATTAGTTCTACAACTAATGGTCTGTTCTTGAAAGAAACAACATGTCCTGGTAACCTAGTATTAAAAACAAATGGTGGAGGAATATACCCCGATTATGGGTTATTCGTGGCACAACAGTTACGGAAATTAGGTATTGAAGTAGAAGTCACAATTGAAGAATGGGCAACATTTGTGGGAACATTATGCATAACCAGAGATTTTGATTTAGGTATTCGTACTTTCGATTTCTCAACTCTTGATCCCGATCCAACAAAACATTTCAGTGTCGCTAGTGACATGAACTATGAAGGATTAGAATATGATATGCCTTATGTTAATGAGAGTGAGGAGCTTATACAGCAAGCTCTATCTAATACAAACCTTACACAACGAACAGAGACGTATATCGAGTGGTCAAATCTAGTAATGGATAAAATCGTTCCTGTTTTACCATTGTTCAACGAAAGAAAAACCATATTTCTATGGCCAAATACCCAGGGTTATGAAGTGGGTTGGGGTCTAGTTGAGAGTCTCCCTCACATAAGATTTGATGGTTATCACGAAGGTCAAGTGTCGTTAGATAGTTTTAATTTAGCCCTACCACATTGGAGAGGTCTAAATCCTTTGGATAATACAGATTCTGTTAGTGATTTCATGATAGATTTCATTACTGAACCAATTATTCAAATTCACCCTTCCACTCATGTTCCACTTAATACTGGTTTGATTGAAAACTGGGAAATGATTAATGAAACCTATTACTCATTCCGTCTCAGGGATAATTTATATTGGAATCCATCATTCAATGCGTACGATAGAAATAGTAACTCATTGCCCCTTAATTCATCTGATTTAAGTAGTTTAATGATAGGATTGCAAGGTGAATTCAGTGATGGAACAAACCAGAAGTTAGCTGCAAAAGATGTAGTTTTTACTCTTTTAGCATATGGAAATCCATCAGTAAGTAAACATTCAGCTGAATACAATTGGATTAAGGAAATTGAACTGAATCAAACCGATGAATTCTCATTTAATCTTATTGTGGATGGAAATCTAGGAACTCCAGAATTAAATCCTTATGCTCCGATGTGGTCAAAATTAAGTGTTCCATGTTTGCCAGAATTTTTCTTGAACTCCACGGATCTAAATAGTACTGAAACAACAGGAGGGATACCAATGGTTGGTCTATATGAGGGAATAGAGGAAACAGAGGAATGGGAAGATTACCGAAAATCAGGATTTGGTTGCGGAAAATATCTCATAGATTACGTTTTTCAAAGTGTTGATAATAGTATTACAGTATTCAAGGCAAATCCGAATTGGTATAACATAAGTGCTATAGACGGATCTGTACAATATCTTAACATATCTACAATCAATGTAAGAGTTTTACAAGATGATTCTGCAAAAAAAGCCGAATTCTCAGCAGGTAAATTGGATCTTTACAAACCAGAAATTCCATTTGATTATCAGTTTGATCCTTTCTTCATACCTCAGACTATTTGGTCTAGTGAGGTCAGTTGCTTGTTTTTCAATCTTGGAAGACCTTTTGTTGGATGGAATGATAATTATGTTAATTCTACTTTTGAAGGGAAGGAAGAATATTCAAAAGCAGTAACGGTTAGAAAAGCTATAAGTTATGCCATTAATAGAGAGGAAATAAATGAGGTAATGAATCATAGATGGTACAGTTTTCAACATGGCCTAATTAACCAATTATTTTCTCAATATTCTTTAAGTGAGATTTTTGATTATGAACATAATTTGGACACAGCGATTGAATGGCTAACAGGTGTTAGACCTGTAACTCCTACACCTACAAAAACACCTTCTAACCCAATAACAACTATCTCCTTTGGTATTAATTTTCTCTACGGTATCTTAGCAACTACTATATTGATTTCACTGTTTAAAAAGAGGAAAATACTGAAATAATTTTTGCTTGTATAAATTTCCTCATCCTTCATTTTTTAACTTTGAAACAGCAAGTGATTTTTGACTTTTGTCAATATTTAAAAACAGTAGGAAGTTGTTTTAATCACAATGAAAAAGAACGAATCTAAATTAGACAGAATCATTCGTGCAATTTTAGGTACCATTTTTGTAGCAGTAGGTATCGTACTCTACTTTACACTTGGCAATCCTTTGAATTTAATATTGTTAATTATTCTAGTAGTATTTGGTGCAGTAGCTCTCTTTACAGCAGCAACAGGTTTCTGCGGTTTATATAAGCTATTCAATATTTCAACAATTAAAACTGAATAATATTTTGCTTGGTTAGACCAAGTATCTTTTTATTTTTTTGATTTTAAAACATAGACAGCATGTGTATCCATAAACTATTTATTCTTTTCATCTTCATTCTAATTGAGAAGAAT
>JAAFKJ010000130.1 GCA_021399395.1 Candidatus Heimdallarchaeota archaeon | reverse complement strand
CCATAATCTGCGTGAACTAAATAACGCTTGGAAGAGCAAAAATTGATCAATTCCTTAATTCTTGTTGAACCTTGTAAATACAAGTCTTTTTCGAATATTCCAGATGAAAATCTATCATTTGTATAAATTTTTTCTCTATCTAATCCCTTTAAAATGTGTTCTTGCATTGATTTGAGTTTGGCTTTGTTCCATCTCTCCCAGAAACCATACCCTTTCGTTTTCGATACATCAATTGAATGTATCAAATATAATGTATCTACCAAGGATTCATCAACAAGATTTGCTTTTTCTTTCTGAAAAAGATGAACAAAAGAGCCATTTGCTTTCTCAACAATACTATAAATGAATCTATTCCTTTTGTCTCCTTTGAATAATCCGTATCTTACTACTTTCGGTATAGGAATTTGGGGGTTTTTCTTTCTCAAAATCTTTGAAATTTCAGTTTCCTTAGCGAACGGGTCAACTTTTCTGAATCTTCTCCTGACTTTTCGAACCTTGATGACAAAACTAGCTGAGTTATCATCAAAAGAAAATGCTTGAGATATCTCTCCACCCTTTAGAATCTCTATATTTTTTATGCCTGTACTAAAGTTTTTCTTGAGAAATCCCTCAACTTCAGAGATGTTTACTCTAGTTTTTAGTATAGACATAATTCTTGAGTAAACAGTTATTGATATAACTTTTTTGTTAAACTCTGACAATCATGAGAAAGAAAGAGTAAAAATGCTTTCTCCTCCTTTTGATTGCACTAACTACTTTACTTAGTATCAAAAGTTAAAGTGTCTCCAACTTTGAAAGTTTTAACTACATCCTTACCAAAGTAATTTTTCATATAATCAATTGCTTTTCTACCTGTACAATGACTGAAGTAGAGCTGCGGTTTATCGTATTTCTGTTCAAGTTGTTGGGCAACATATTCAAGATCTTTTTCTTCAGTTAGCGCAACTAAATGAGTTCCCCCAATTATCATCTCAATTTTTCTATTTGGATGAATCTCTTTAGCCCTTGCGCAGATATTGAGTACTCCCGCATGACCACAACCTAGGATTAATACCATACCATCTTTAGTTTTAAGTACAAGAGAAAGGTCATCTAGAATTTCGTCTTTGACAAATTTTCCATCAATCTCAATAGTAAGTTTATCGATTTTACTGGGTTTTTCTTTCCACTCATTAATCTCCCCAATTGTGGTGAGATTAGGTGCAATCTCATAAGGATCTACAACTTTCACAAACTCAAGTTTAGACATAACATCTTCGGGAAGTTTGGGGAAACCTAAATTATACCACTTGTACTTCAAATATGCTAATAGCCTAAGAATGGGTTTCTTTATTCTTCTTCTTGTAAATACATGAGGATGACCTACTAATTTCAAAACTGGAGCATCACCTCTATCATACATCAATGCCTCAATACCAAAAGTATGGTCCCAATGGCCATGACTGAATACAACCAGATCAATAGTTTTGGCGTCAATTTCTAGCAAATGCATATTATTCTGGAGTATTATTCCCTGATCGCCAGTATCGAAAAGGATTTTCTTATCATCTATATCAATCAAATAACATAATCCATCTGAAGAAATAAACTCTTTATCTGTTCTCACATATTTGTCTACGATATTGGTAAGTTTAACTTGCATGTGAATTTCAGAGTAAAACTATTATTTTAATTTATATCTCTATCCCAAACTATTTTTAAAAAATCCCATATACAAAATCAATAGCAGGTATAACGCCTTCAATTGATTCGAGATACTTTTCATCGTGTTTTCTTAATCCTTCAAATTCGAGTGCTCTTCTCAAGACTGCTCTTAGTAGCAGTTGATCAAAAAACTCTATATCTTCGAAAACTTGGTAAACTTCATTTGCATCAGAACAGGTACATTCATCTTTGCACCAACAACAGAGTGCATCTGCAGCTAATACTGCTAAAGCGAAATCTGCAGGTCTATAATGCCAAGATAAATCAATTAGAGCTGGCGATTCATGGTCTGAAAAGAGGATGTGATGAGGATCACCCTGAATCAATTGAGAAGGAAGGTTTAAGGGTTTAATATACCCCATTAATTTGCTAATTTTTTTCATTATTTGTTCATGACATTGAATGGGTATTTCTCCCCAAACCATTTTATCCGCAATATTCCAGGGATCTGTCCCTTCAGCTGTTACGTGAGACGGGCGTGGCTTATTTTTTATTGCTTCATGAAATGATTGAAGAACTTCCTTTTTCAGTCTGAGATGCTTAATGTCATTGTAAAATTCTCCTACAAGATATCTGTATGCACTCCATCCTTCAACAACATATCTGCCATCTTTAGATTTGATAAATTGCTGGAAACGTATATTGCCGAGATTAATGCCGTTTAGTAAATCTGCTAACCATTTAACTTCCTCTTCAGTTGTATCATGATAATATTTCAGCACAACATCGCCGACTAGAAATGTTCTTCTTAGCCCTCCTGGTAATAGTTTTATCTCATCCTTCAGACCAAATGATTCCAGAATCTCTTTAGATGGTTTTAATCCTTCAATAGGAATATACATTGACAAACCTGCTTCTCATGCCACTATAACCTTTTCTCTTAATTTTGTCCCGAGACAAAAATCTTTTTAAATGATTGGGTAAATTGTTTATTGTCCCGAGACGAAAAGGTGAACCAAATGAATGACGAAGAAAAGAAAGCACGTGGAAGACCAAGAAAATATGATACAAACGCAGAACGAAAAAAGGCCTATCGTGAGCGTAAGAAGGAAGAACAAGGCAAACTAGAAACACGTGCTAAACGAGTTACAGAACTACAAAGTAGGATGGATAATATGGAAAGAAAAATAGTTAAATCTACATATACAGATCAACAAGTTCCAGGAGAGATTTCGGAAATACATGAGCATATCAAGGATCGTTCAAGGAAATATTCACCATCTGAATTAGTGGACCTAGACCTTCATGAATTAAAGCGTATTCAAGATTTTTTACAGAGTCGATATCATGGAAGTTATCATAATCCATTACTTTCAGCCCTTGAAAGTGCACTTATGCCTTCAGTAGATCGAGAGTTTGATTCCAGAAAATCAAGTATTGAAAACAAACCTTACGAAGTGATTTTAAAGGAAAAATTAGCTAAAACAGCTGATACTTCAACACCTAAAACAAAAATGAAACCTGATGAATATATTCAGAATATGAAAAAAACTGGGAAAAAAATCACTGAAGAAGACCTTCATGTAAAACCATCAACAATGGAGAAAAAGAACATAGATTCTCCTAAACATTGGAAGTATCTCAAAGACATTTTTAGAACAGATCAATTATTCGAAGTATTTCAAGAATTGATTCTTCTCTATACTGTTGAAGCAGAGCTATCAAGACGAGAAAGAGAGACGGCTCAAGAAAGAGATTTTGAACGTTTAGAAAAGCGTCTTGAAGAACTTGAGAAAACAATGACCGATGAGAAACTTCGACATGTTAAGGAATTTGTAAACAAAACGAAAAAAGTTGAAAAAAGTGAGAAAAATGAAAAGAAAACCAACAAAAACGCGAATGAAAGTAAAACTGTTCAGAAAAAATGATATGATGACCAAAGGAGGTATCTAGTTTGTCGGACGAACTCCATACCAATCCTCTGGTCATTGATAACGGTACCGGCTTCACTAAAAACGGTTTCGCTGGTGAAGACCAACCACGTAGTGTTTTTCCAACAATCATGGGTTATCCAAAGAACCCAGTTGTTATGCCTGATGTTGAAGGTTGGATTAGGGAATACTACATTGGTGAAGAAGCTATGAACATGCGTGGTGTTCTCAAACTAGTCTATCCAATGGAACATGGACAAGTTAGAGACTGGCAAGCAATGGAAAGAATCTGGCACTACACATTCTTTAATGACATGCGGGTTAATCCAAACGAACATCCGATAATGTTAACTGAACCGCCTCTTAATGATAATAGAAACAAAGAGAAGATGGCTGAGTTGATGTTTGAGACGTTCAATGTTCCCGCGATGTATGTCTCAATGCAGGCAATACTTTCTCTATATGCATCTGGAAGGACCACGGGACTTGTTATAGATGCAGGAGATGGAGTGATACACATCGTACCTGTCTATGAAGGATTTGCTATATCCCATGCCATACATAGAAGCGATATAGGTGGAAGAGATATAACCAACTATCTGAGGACTCTATTGAAACAAAGGGGTTACTCCTTAACAACGAGTGCTGAACGAGAGATTGTGCGGGACATCAAAGAAAGACTCTGTTATGTTGCTCTAGATCCAGAGAAGGAACTAAGATTATCAGAGAAAGTTTCTGGAATGGAGAAAGACTATGTCATGCCTGACGGAGAAGTAATAACTATCGGTTCAGAACGATTTATGGCACCAGAATTACTCTTCAGTCCTGGAGTGATTGGCTCTGAAGAAGAACCTTTGGATGAGCTAATCTATAGGATGATACAGAACTGTGACGTAGATTTACGCCGAGACCTCTTCTCTAACATTGTTTTATCTGGTGGATCTACAATGTTTCCTGGATTAAAGGAAAGAGTACACAAAGAACTTGTTGAGTTGGTTCCAGAGACCACAGAAGTGAAGATAATCTCACCACCAGAAAGAAGATATTCCGTATGGATAGGTGGAAGTATTCTCAGTTCTCTAAAGACTTTCAATAAACTATGGGTAACAAAAAAGGAGTATAAAGAAATAGGATCTACAGCAGTATATCGCTGTATCTAGATGTTTTTTCTTTTACTCATTTTCTATTTTTTTAGATGTTTCCTCTTTTTTTTATTTCTTTTTTTCTTCACTAACATTATCTGAAGTTTGTTCTGATTTTTCTTGATTCCGTTTCTTCCTTCTTTCAAGAAATATGATAATTAGTATAGCAAAAATTACTGCTGAGATATTTATAATCTCATCTTTTAGAGTATCAACAATTTCCCCAGGTTGTAATCCATATTCAAACAATTCCCAGAGTAAATGAGAACTAATAACAATACCGCCTGATATCCATTTATTCCTTGTTAAGCTCCAGAAAATCAAAACAATTGCAACACTCATCAGGAAATGTAAATATTTATCGAAAGAAAACCATGATTGTCCATAAAGAAATATATCGCGATATCCTCCTGAAAACCAAGGAAAACCTGCTATTATCTCAAGAGTCATGATTCCAAAAATAATGCTATAAAGAAGTGGAGTAGTACAAAATTCATATGCTCTTTCATTTAATTTCTTACCTTCTTTGATACTAGAATAAATAATCAGAAACAGACATGAGATAGTTAAAGTTGCAGAAAACTGATTCTTGTGATAAATATCAATAAACCAAGAAGGATCTTGAACATATGGAACTGGATCTGCATAGAAGAAACAGATAAACAAAATAATAACTTCTACAATTAAAATAGAAACAATTCCCCACCATGACCAAGGCAATTTCTTTAACTTTCTTCGTTTACGACCATGATTTATTGCTAAAGTTAAAAATAACATGAAGAAAAAAAAGCCTGCCATTATCCAATGTTTGAATAAATAATGATGAATTGTATCTCCTAAAAAGAATCGAAGTATTGTATCAGTATACGAAGTAAAAGGATAGATCCTTCCTAAACCTCTGAGAATAGGTTCAGGTTCCACTGCAGTTGACATTACTGACAGTATATCAACAAGTGTAGCAAGCCATTCAATTAGGAAGAAAATTGCTAGTATTATCTTACTTACTAACCATGAAATAGATAGTGTTTTTTTCCAATTGATTGGCACCAGTTCAAACCTCTTGAATTATTTTAGAGAAATAATAATCACTATTTATTAAATTCATTGTCCAAAAATCAGAAAACTCAGCTAACGGTACCAGCCTCACTAAAAACGGTTTCGCTGTTGAAGACCAACCATCTAAAGATCTTGCTTAACTCTCCTTTTTTTCACACAATCAACAGTTCCAATCAGAATCAGTGAACAAAAGATTAGCACACTATAAATGCTAGATTCAGCTGTAGATAATGGTACAATATCACTAAGATACGTTTCAAGAGAGAGTTCCATATTGTTAAGAAACTTGGTTATATTTTGGTTTATGTACCCATTTGTTGCTACGATTTGATAATTGATTGCAGATTCGTACCTTAACTGTTCTTGGTTGGTTAGATTCGAATTGAAGTTTAAAACAAAATTCTCCCAAACAAGGTTTGATAGATTGTATGCTTGCTCGAGTTGATCCGAATTCATAACAAGGGTGTATGTTTCTCTCTTACAATGTACTCCAATGTAGTCCCACAGAATTGATGGATTATCTGTTCCCCAATAAGTTACTTGTCCCTCGTAGGGATGAATGCCGTTAATGACACTAGATGATGTTTCATCTGAAGGATAAACACAATATCCAACTGTAAGCCAATGATAATCAAATGGTACTGTTCCAGGTGTTGCTTCACACCTTATCCATCCATAAGGGTGTAAATACAATTCAATAAAGAAATGGGGGAGAGGGCTTGTAAGTAACATCCTTGCAGGAATATCTAGAGCTCGGAGAAGCGCAACTGCAAGGTTGGATTTACCTGTACAAACACCAAAACCATTTTGTAAAGTCGTAAGGGCATCTTGGGGTTCATACGTGTACTGATAATCTATTCCAAGTCCGGTAAAATTTCCTATATTCTTAGCAATCGCATAAGCATTTGTTTCATTTCCTGCTAGTTCCTCTGCTTTTGCTTGTATTTCAGGATGAGATGCTTGAGCAAACTCTGTACTCTCCAACCAAATTGTTGTTTCAGTTGGTAATTCCTCTATAGGGGTTTGATCAATAACCTCTGGTAGATGTGAGTAATCATTCTTCTCTACAATCATCAACATACTCCAATAAACATAGACTATTTCCATTTCGTTAAGATAACCAAATTGAATCTCGAGGAGGATGTTTGGTCCAGGATAATCCTGGTTGATCTTATAATCTAGTACTCTACCGGTTGGATATTCCCAGAGTTTAAGACCAATTAGTGCCTGTCTTCCATATGCAATTGGAATATGAGCATAGAGTTTGAAGGGTCCGAGATCTGATTCAGGTGCTTGTACTGCATAACAACCGCTTATATTATACAGATAGCAGGTTTTCTGATCATCATGTAGATTATCTGAATTATTATCCTGAGATAAATCTGATAGTACTACTTCAGAACTTGAATTTGATAGTAATATCGAAGAAATAATCATTAGTTGTAGCACAAATTGGCTTATTTTTCTTCTCTTCATCTCTTTATACACTACACAAGATAGACTAATACGCACTTATGAAACTATCTTGCAGTAGTAAAAGTTATATTCCAAAAAGATTTACTACTTGTTTAGTGATAAAATGGTAGTTCATAGACCTGATGCATTTATCTGTAACAATTGTGGAAACCGATTCAATAATGAAGAGAAGAAAACTCTGAAAGAACAAGTTGATGGAATATTTACCACAAAAACTCTTTGCCCTAATTGTTTATCTCCTGACATTAGAACAACAATAACAGGACACAGAGACGAATAATAGCTTATATGTATTACGAGGGTAGTATCTTTATCATACCTACTCTATAAAAAAGTTTGACTATTTATAATTCATGCAACCCGAGAATCTAGTTAACGAGATGAATAGAATCCTCGTGAAAATGGATAAAGAACTGCACAGCTTAAACAAAGAATTGGATAAAATACTTAGGAAGTATCCAAAATATATTGAAGAAGATGAAGTTCGACTGAAATATGCTATGCGTAAGTACAATCATGGAAAATAAGATGCAATTCAAACCTCTAGAGCGTTATTTGTGGGGTTCTGGGGATGAATCTATCTATTCGCCCTTATAATTGCTGAGGAATCATTTTAAATGATACATATTTTATACTATTTAGAAAACATAAGGAATTCCTACAGATGAAAGAAATCAGAATCATTGTGTCAGCAGAACGGTTGGAAATTGTAAAAGAACTGTTCGATAGATTAGGATATGATTTTACAATAATCATTTTCGAAGAAGAGGCAACAATGGCGGTTGTAGTAAAAAATCAACATACATCTACTATTCTCGAAGAATTAAAGGGAATTGGTGTAGGGACAATTTTTGGGAAGGTCATTGTCTCTCCAGTAGCATTGGAGATTGCATCAAAGAAAAAGGAATCTATCGTACGAGATAGAGGAATTAGCATTGATGAGATGATCTCAAATATCAAAAATCTATCACTTGTTAATACTACTTTTGTGGGATTGATTGTCTTGGCGGGAATTCTAGCATCCTTTGGTTTAATCTATGATAATGTAGTTATTATCATAGCTAGTATGATTATCGCTCCACTATTGGGGCCGATTGCTCTTACAGTTATTGGAACAATGACTCCAAAGAATATTTACTCAAAGAGAGCTATAGGAGCTGAAATAATAGGTTTATTCTCAATCATTTTGATTGGGTTTATAGTTGGAATAATTTACAGATTTGCTGACCCCAACGCAATTGTAGATGGAAGTAACATACTAAGTAATCAGATACAAATAAGAATTAAACCTACAATTGGTGATATTGTTTTCGCCATAGCGAGCGGATTAGCAGCAGGTTTGTTCATAATCAGAGGAGAAAGTACTTCTATAGTTGGTGTAGCTGTTGCAGCATCATTGTGCCCCCCAGCTGCAAATGTAGGTGTATTACTTGCAACACCAGGTTTGATTGGTGAAGCTTTTGGATCTTTGGTTCTCTTAGGTTTGAATGTTCTAGCAATCTATGCATCATGTGCGTTGATTTTCTGGACCTCACAATCGTTTGTAAGAGGAGGAACTGTCTCAACTAGACAATTTAAAAGAATCAGTAGAAAATACATCACTCAGATTGTTATGACTTTCCTTGTTCTAGCTACCATTATTACACTAATAGTGCTAGATAACATTTACAATTTCATTGTAATTAATGTGTAGAAATCAAAGAAAATAATGAGCTCAGAAATTGCTCATCTAAAATGTTCAATCATTGATTTCATAACCATTTTAACTGCATATTGTGCTTCATCATTTAAATCAGAAAAACCTTTACTACAACTTGGACAGCCTTCATAGCCCTCTGGGTCACTCTTTCCGAATTTAAATCCACAATGGAAGCAGTATACATCATTTGGTAATTTACTCATTTGAATCAAAAATATGTAAGGTTTCCTTCCAAATAAACTTTTTTGATAATCTTTCTGTCGGTAAAGTATTTAAGTCAAATCTCTATTATTAACTTCAGAGTTAACTCTGGTGATAAAATGGAATTAAAAAATAAGGGATTAAGGGGGAAATTTTACTTATTACTTAGTCTGATATTCTTAAGCCTACTATTCTTCAGAATGGAAACAACTGCGATTCAGGATGATTCTTCAATAATATCTTCTCCAATAATTAATGATTTAACACCTCATGCCGAAATAATAATATTGACAGATCAGGATTTTGGTCCATTAGGATATAATTTTCCAGGTGATGGCTCACCAGGTAATCCATATAGAATTGAAAACTACAACATAACAGGAGCAGCATTTGGCATTTTGATAAATGGAACAGGTACTGCGAATGGTTTCAATGTATCATTTGAAATTAATAATTGTTGGATAACTGCTGATGATGTTTGTATTCGGATTATAGATGCATATCCAAGTCTAGTAAAAATTCATAATTGTACATGTATCAATACACATGTTGGTGATGGAATAGGAATATGGTTACAAAGATGTGATGGGGCAATATTAACTGAAAATAATTGTAATTTTAACCTTCATTCCGGAATAAGAATAGATACTTGTGGAGGTATAATTGCTGAAAACAACACTTGCTACAACAATGGAGATGAAGGTTTTTACATTGATAATGCTGCTGATAATGGGATGTATAAGAGGAACGAAGTAATTCTGAACGGTGGTCATGGTATTATAAATGAAATAAGTCATAACAATGTATTTCTGTACAATACTATAGCAAACAATACCTATGAAGGAATTTACATTTCAACTTCGATGTTGGTTACAATAGAAAATAACACAATTGAAACGAATGGTCTTGGTTCATCAGCTAGGGGTATTTATTTCGCAAATAGTATTAATGGATTAGTAATTTACAACAGTATCATTAAAAATGATGGATTTGGACTGTCAATTGATCATGTTTCAGGTAATTTAATTATTCATCATAATAACTTCATACAGAATAATCAAGGCGGAATACAAGCTGATGAAGACTATATTCCAGGGCATATCAATTCTACATGGTATGATGTAGGAAGGCTTGAAGGTAACTATTACTCTGATTATGGAGGAACAGGACCCTATTATATAGCTGGTAACTGTTTCAATTTTGATCCTTATCCTTTGGGGGCAATGGTTGTAATAACTGGAATCATTCCTGAATATCCCTTTGGTTGGATGAGTCTTGTTTTTGTGATTTCTTTAATCGGAATATCGACTATTTTTCTAAAGAAACGATAGATTAATTTCTATCTTCTCTTTTTTTATACCCAATACAAAGGATCTCCTATCCCTAAGTACCAGTAACAATATCCTCCCACAGGATATTTGTTTATTGCATTCTCTTTTTCTTGGGTAGATATATAATCTTGAAAAACAGCGAACCATGTTATATCGCTCTCATCTGTATATGTAAAGTATAATTCCTTAGAATCTGAATATCTGTCAGGTTCAATTCCATAACTATCTGCTAAATTTTTGAAATAGGTATAACCAGCTGAAGAGGCTCTTTCTCCACTATCTGGCCAATTATATCCATAGAGCGGAATCCCGCAAAAGATTTTTTCGTAAGGAATAGTCTTAGTTGCGTAATTCAATACTCTCTTTATCCAGCTTATGGGAGATATCTGACCCGGACTGCTTCCATCATATGAATAATCATAGGTCATGATCATCACAAAATCACAAATTTCCCCTATAATCTCATAGTCAAAAGCTCCTCCCCAACCTGTTGTCCAATCAGCTTGTTTAGCTGGAACATCTATTGACATAATATATTTTGATTCAAGGTTATCTCTAATCTCTCTGAGAAAATCATTGAACACATTCCTATCTTCAGAAGGTACTCCTTCGAAATCAAGGTTAATACCAGTACAGTTGTATAGATCCAACAAATAATTAGCTGAATTAATGAAATTATTAACGCTGGTTTCATTGTTGATAATCTCTGATATCAACTCAGGGCTGAAATGGTCTGCATAATTGGATACAAGTGGGTGAATCTCAATATTATTACTTCTGCAGAAATCAAAAACTTCCGTTGGAGTTACATCTAGATACCAGTGTTCATCCGTCATCGTTCCATTTGATAGAACTCTCCACCAAGAAGGTGAAATCATATCTATTTCATCAGCTGATTCCACCAATCTTTCGTAAGAAGAATTGTTCCAAGGACTGAACCAGTAGAAATTTTTCTTCACCGGATATTCTACGTTGAAATAAGGATTGAAATAAAAATACAAACCTATTCCTGTCCCTATCATCCCCAGAATTAATGTGCCAGCAATTATTTGAATATAAATTGATTTCACACTTTGAATAAAATCGGTATCATATTTGAAGTTAATCCATCATTAGACTAAAGATTTATTATTCCCTATACAACAAAATACTTACTATGAATTCAGTAGAAAAAATGTGCGAAAAACATGCTATTGAAAATGCTTTAGAACACGGGAAAGCAGAAGTAGGTCCTGTCATGGGTCTTGTCTTTAAGGCTGATTCCGAATTAAGAAAGGATGCAAAACGCATCAAAGAGATTATTGAAAATAAGGTTGATTATATCAATTCATTAACAGCTGAAGAAATACAACAACTCGCACAAAAACAATTTCCAGAACTTCTTCAAAAGAAGGAAAAAGAGGTTCAGGAAGAAGCTGATTTCATAAGAGAGATTATTGAGGAACACAATCGAACAGGTCGATTTGACGGAAAAGTCCATACTCGATTCCCTCCGGAACCAAATGGCTGGTTACATATTGGCCATGCTTATTCTATAAACCGAAACTATAACTTTGCTTTTGAATACAGGGGAAAATTCAATCTTAGGTTTGATGATACAAATCCTCTAACAGAGGAGGAAGAATTTGTTGAATCCATTATCAAAGATGTACTTTGGTTAGGAGTAGACTATGAAGATAGATTGCTCTTTGCATCAGATTACTTCGATCAACTCTATGAATATGCTGTCCAGTTAGTTAGAAAAGGATTGGCTTACGTAGATGATTCCAGCGTTGAAGAAATACGAGAGATGAGAGGTACTATTACTGAACATGGACAAGAGAGCCCTTATAGAAACAGGCCCATTGAAGAGAATCTTGACCTCTTTGAGAGGATGAAAAATGGTGAGTTTAAAAACGGAGAAAAAGTTCTCCGAGCCAAAATTGACATGTCTCATCCTAATATGCTCATGAGAGACCCCATTATTTATAGAATCCTTCATGCAAGCCATCACAGGACAGGAGATAAATGGTGTATTTATCCTATGTATGATTGGGCTCACGGGCTCGAAGATTCTATTGAAGGAATTACTCATTCGAATTGTACTTTAGAATTTGAGGTTCATAGACCCCTTTATGATTGGTATATTGATCAGTTAGAGGACGAAGAAGGAAATCCCATACATCATTCTCAGCAAACCGAATTTGCTAAAATGAATCTATCCTACATGGTTCTTAGTAAAAGAAATATGAGAATGCTAGTTGAAGGAGGATATGTCAATGGTTGGGATGATCCCAGAATGCTTACAATAGCAGGTATGAGGCGAAGAGGATACACTCCTGAGGCTATCCGAAACTTCTCCCTTGCAATAAACTTCACTAAAAGAGAGAAGTTAATCGATATGTCTATCCTTGAGCATTATATCCGTGAGGATTTGGACAAAAGATGCCCTAGAGTAATGAGTGTTCTTAACCCTCTGAAGCTAGTAATAACAAATTATCCCGAGGATAAGGAAGAGGTCTTCTCTGTACCAAATCATCCTTCAGATAAAAGTATGGGAACAAGAGAGGTGAAATTTACTAGAAATCTATTCATAGAGAAAGAAGATTTCATGGAAGACCCTCCTGACGACTACTATAGACTTTCTCCAGGTAAAGAAGTTAGATTGAAATACGCTTATTTCATCAAATATGAAGATACCATTAAGGATGAAATAACTGGGGAAATAAAAGAAATCCATTGTACCTATGATTCTGAAACAAAAGGAGGAGAATCTCCTGATGGAAGAAAAGTACAAGGAACTATTCACTGGTTGTCTGCAGATAATGCTCTAAAAGTTGAAGTTAGGCAATATGATAGATTATATACAAAAGAAAATCCTATGGACACAGAAGAAGGAAAAGAATTCAAGGATTATCTCAATCCTGACTCTATTAACATAATAGAATCTTATGTAGAACCATTTCTCAAAGAAAAGGAGTCTGGGTCAAGATCCCAATTTGAAAGAAATGGATACTATGTGATAGATATTGAGGATTCTTCAAAAGAAAATCTTGTATTCAACAGAATCATTACATTGAGAGATTCTTGGGGAAAGAAATAAGCCTCGCTTTAGAAAAATTTAAAATCAATTCAAGAAATGAAAGGTTGTCAAAGACGCTTGACAACTTACAGTCCCATGGTGTAGCCTGGAAACACTCCGGACTTTGAATCCGGTACCGGGAGTTCAAATCTCCCTGGGACTACCAAATTTTTTCTTAAGTATATATGAAAAAAAATAGTAAATAACATGTTCCTTTCAAACAAACTCTTGGATGAGCACATAACCATGATGTAGGAAATTCCATGATATCAACATCATCTTCAGGAGCTGGTAATTTTCTACAAACTGGACAATTTTCTTCTTTTGAATAATGTAACCACTTCTCGTAATTAGTATGGAAACTCATCAGATTTCACTATAGATTTCATGGACTATATTAAGAATTTCTATTCCTTTTTGAGAAATTTAGTTTAGAAGGCTTTTTGCGCAAAACATTAAATAATAAAATGGCTTTACACAAATATTACATCTCAGAGTCAAAAGTATGCATAAAGAAAAACCCATAAGCATGTTTCAGTTTGTATGGAATTCAATCAAACCCCTTGCGTACTTAATTCTAGAGATTGGCATTCTACTTCTTTTAGCCTATCTGTTTATGTTATTGATTCAAAAATACGATAAAAACAATATATCGTTTCTAGTTTTAATTATTCTAGTATTAATTGTAATGTTTACCTTTGTTCTAGGTTTTATTGTTATTCTGGTAAGGAAAATTGTTATCTTCCTGATACAGAAAGAAGAATTGAACTGTGCAAACTGTGGACAGTCTGTATTGAAGATTACTAAATTCTGTCCAAGCTGTGGAAACGAAATTCGAGATGAATAATCCCTTCTAAACCATCCATAGCTTACCAGGGCATTTCATTACCTTGCCAATCAAAGAACTTCCCTGTTTCTTTTATTCTAAGATTTGCAATTAGATTGATCATTCCTGTTACCGATTCTTCGGGTACTAATGGTGCATTAACCGTTAATTCCATAGTTGTTTTAACCCACCCAGGATGAAGTGATATTACAGTTATATTGTATTCTTCAAGGTCAACTGAAAGTGCTTTAGTAACCATATTCAAGGCTGCTTTACTAGAGGCATAGCTATATCCACCTCTTTTACTAGTTCTTCTTGTAATACAACCACTGCTTGATGAAATATTGATGATTTTAGTGTCGTTTCCTGCTTTTAGTAAAGGTAGGAATTTTTCAACTATCATCAAGGGAGCAACTGTATTTACTTGGTATATCTTTCCAAAATCTTCTTTTTCTAATTTCCCTAATTCATCACAATATTTTTCGCCACCAAATCGTATTCCTGCATTGTTAATGAGGATATCAATTTGATTAGTTATCTTGGAAATCTCCTCAAAAGCTTCATTTCTGGATTTTTGATTAGTTACATCTAGATTTATGAGAGTTAACTTATCTTGATATTCAGATTTTAGTTCTTTCAATTCAGAATATTTTTCTGGATTTCTATTGCATGCAAAGATTCTCTCACCTTTTCTCAAATATTGATTAACAAACTCTAATCCTAACCCTCGACTAGCACCAGTTATAAGTATGTTTTTCATTACTATCTCTCTTCCAATTACCAAGGCATTTCATTACCTTCTCGATCTAGAAATTTACCTGATTCAGAAATATCTTTGGAATCAATCAAACTTATTATCTGAGATATAGGTTTTTCGATTTCAAGTGGAGCTTCTTCTCCTCCCATATCGGTTTTAATCCACCCAGGATGGATAGACAAAGCAGTTATTCCTTTATCTTTGATATCATGCGATAATATCTTGGTAATCATGTTAAGAGCAGCTTTGCTAGAAGCATAACTGTATTTTCCACCACTATTTCTTTGTGATATGGAACCATTTTGAGATGAAATATTAACAATTTTAGGTGTTGACCCCTTCTCTAGCAGAGGTAAGAATCTTTCAGTAACCAATAAAGGAGAAATAGAATTTACAAGAAAAACCTTATTGAAATCTTCTTTATAGACGTCTCCTAAAACTGAAGATTGTTGCTCATTACCTGAAATAATTCCTGCGTTATTAATTAGTATATCAAGAGATTCAGTATTTCTTGAAACCTTCTCAAATACTGAATTTCTTGCTTCTTCATCTGATACATCTAGTTTGATAATTTGTAAGTTATCTTTGTAGGATTCCTTGAGTTTTTGTAGTAAGGTTGCATCTTCTGGATTTCTACAACTAGCAAAAACTTTCTCCCCCCTTTCTAGATATTGTTTTGCAAATTCTAATCCTAAACCTCTACTTGCACCAGTGATAAATACTTGTTTCATATAGTACAATGATTTCAAGTCTTTATATCCGTTTCTCGTAATTTAAGGATAAGACCAAAACTTTTAATTTGCGACTAATCAAACTCTCTCCAAGATAAAATGAAGACCCGTAGTCTAGCGGAAGGATACGGGACTCTGGATCCTGAGACAGGCGTTCAAATCGCCTCGGGTCTACCATTTTTAGCATTTTAAACATTGTTTATTCAGATGTAGGGTTTTTTCTTGACAATTAGTACATAAATCAATATCGAGTTTATCTAGACTCATTTCCCCTAGTTTTACATCTAAATCTTCTTTTGATTCATATTCAATAAGAATAATGTGAGGACTTCCTTCGACCATTCTCGAAAGGGGTTTGTTTTTCTTGTTCAGTAGACAGATAACTGGAATGTCATGCTTATATGCATACATAATCTCCATACCTACCCCGTGAGAAGGTTCATTTACATCTGCAATTATTTTCTCTGATAGTTTTAACCAATTCATATCTCTTTCAAAAATAACCTTAGACGGGGCATCATCCATTTTTCCAGGAATGAAAGGCTGATAGTTCTGTTTCTTAGTATACTCTACTAGATAGTCTAATAGTGAAAAATCAAGTTGTTGAGCTTTGATCATAGAACAAGCTATGTAAACATTCTTACTTTCTTTGTTCATTAAAGAAAAAATAGAAGAAAATTAAAAAGTATTCTGCTTACTCTACAATTTCTTGTGCTGCCATATTCTTCAGTGCAATCAATGCTTTAAGCGCAATAGTTGTTTCCTCTATATTAGCTCCCCACAGTCCTTCCTTATCCTGAACAGCTGCAAGATACAGTGCAGCTTTCTTTAGAGGCAAAGAATCTGCTGTTTCGCTTGGAATAAGGGCTAAAATAACATAACCTGTTGTTCCAATATTTCCAGCCCATGAACCTTCTAAGAATTGTGTTCCTATTACAGCTTGTATAAATTGCTGTCTCCTTGTTGGAGCTCTTCGAATATCATGCAATGCTAACATTAATCTGGCAAACATTTCTATTGGTGTCTTTCCTGTCTGAGAAGTAGAAAACCTTGCATATCCTCTTTTGATTACAATATCAATTCCAGCGATGAATAGATTTGCCATTCTGTCTAATAATTTGATATTTCCTGTAGCATCTCCAACATAACTCATCATAACATGTAATGGAGTTGTTCTTGAACGTAAATTAGGTGTGAATCTATTGAGTTTGTTTATGAAATCCCATTCTGTATCCTCAATTGTAGAATTGTAAAATTCTTCGATTTCAGGGATTCTACTATCAAATATTGTTGGATTATACAGACTAAGTGAATGGAGAATATAATAGTGCTCGTATGAAGTGTCAATTGCTTCGGCTGTTTCAACAATAGCATTCAAACTTTCAATACTTTTTCCAAGTTTAACAGTTTGTTTACCTTCTTCTGTGGGAACAATCCATTCTGTATCTTCATTATAACCAAGTTTGTTAAACAACTCAAGAACACATGCTGTTTCATAAACAGGACTAAGATCGCCCCAAAGACCGTCTTCATTAACTCTTTTCTTTAATGCATTTATCGCCTTAGTTATTGCTTTATCAAGATTTAAGTCTGATAATTTTTTATTTTCTAAATTCTTTTCTAAAACTGAAAATTGATATTCTAAACCGAAAGAATCAGATCTGGATGCTCTTGGTATAGAAAATAGGAAGTAAGCTATTTCAATTACATTTAGAAGGAAGAATAGAACAATTAAAGAAATTGTTTGTGGATGTATTTTGCCATTTTCAGTTGTATATAATCCTGGAATAGCTGCATAGAGAACTATAACCACTAAGGATAAAATAGACATTATAGTTAGAATTTTGTTCGAATTCTCACCAAAAATGTCCATATGGTAATGATTCTCTATGTAACTCAAGATGAGTATGATTTCAAAGAACAAGCCTATTGGAAAGAAAATGTACTTTCCTGTTGGACCTATTGGTGCCCATGCTATTGCAAAAATATACACCAGAGTGATGGCAAATATAGTAAAACCAAAGACAATTGTCTCTGCCAATCTTCTGAACCCAATTTGCTGACCAAATTTAAGAACCCTCGAATAAATTTTGTACGTCTCTTGAGTCATCAAGATAAAATAAACGGGATAAGATATAATAACTTTTTCCGTTCTAACGATTTGTAGAAATAGAAGGTTTAGAATTAAACCTATGCTAACACAAGAGCTAAGATAATAATCAGCAAAGAGATTGCTGTTATTGAACTCATTATCCATATCCATTCTTTGAAAATATTTCCAGCTTCTTCAGGTTTTTCTCTCTTTTTCATTCGAAGTGCGGCTGCAATACCTCCTACTGCAAGGGGATAGAGGATAAATACAATGTTCATTGCGTTAAACGTCGAGCTAACGAATACAGAAACTAATGAGACTAAGAAAAGAGCTGCACCTACAAGTGAGATTAAATCAAGTATTTTGTCTCCAAAATCTACTTTACCATATTCATCTTTTGCAGATGAGATTGTTTTTCCGATATTTTCTCTGATACTCATGGAATTTCACACTTTGTGGTTCTCGACTTAATGACGAATAATCTATTTATAAAGATTGTTTTTAAATAAGAAAGTGAAGGAGTGTGCTAGTCTAGTTTTTCTATTTTCACTCCAGCTGATGTTTTCAGATTCTCAAAAATTTTGAAACTTCTGGTAATTGTACCTATCACTGCCATCTTTGAATCAAACCTCTGATCAGCTAATAGAATGATAATTGCTTTTGCTTTCGAATCATAAGCAATATCACCCTTCCTACCCATTTCCTTTGGTTTTTCAATTGCATAAAGAACTTGAGTTGGTATTACAAACATATCTCCTCGTTTTAATCCTCGAGAAGTTATAGGTAAGTTTCGATTTATTAGTTCAGTTAAATGAGGACCCTTAATCCTGATTAACTCTCCTTCAGCATCGCCCATTCCTGGGATTATGAATCTAATTCTGTAAACGTCTCCAATCATTCTATTTCTCGAGATTCTTAACCCATATTTATACTGTTTGTTTTGTAGTGATTCTGAAAGATAATGTATATTAATGTAAAAGCTATAGTATATACTAAACTATTCTAAAATTTAAAGGAGATTATTCAATATGAGTCGCTATATCACACCAAAAGTGGATGTAAAAGATCTTCTACTTGTTTCTGAAGAAGAATCTGATATAAAATGTGGTAAATGTGAAAAACCAATGATGTTCTCTATATTCTATAAGGACAAAGAATCACATGATTTTCTTGTGTGTAAAGATTGTGAAATCTACATGCAACGAATTATAGAAGAAGATTCGTAAGCGATCAATTTTTCACCTGTTATTTCATCTATCAAAAGCAAACTTAAAAAAGACTTGTTAAATTTTAACAAAATTATAGCTTCATAGTCTAGTGGCCAAGGATACAGAGATTTATTCTCTGTGGCGGATGTTCGAATCATCCTGGAGCTACCACTTACTTCTTTTCATATAACTACAAGTGCGATAAATTTATTAATTCTCTAAACAACATGCAAATACACTAAAAGGAGGTGTCATAGACAAATGAATGCAGAATTACAAACAACAACTAAACCATCAATTTGCTTCAAACACGCTACTATGACATCTTCAGAAGGACTATAAAGTCGATTCTTCTTTTACCAATACTTCCTGAGATACTAATTGTTTGGTGGTTTTCTTTTGTCTTGACCCTCTCTATGGAAGTGAAAAAAAGTGTTAAACAAAGAATATTTGGAAAGAAGAGATGAAGAAATCGAAGAGATCTCAACAAATGAATCAATAGCTCAGGCTATCGAAAATGGTCTTATTATCGTAGCTCAGCAAGTAATTGGTCAAGGTAAAGAAGCTTTTGTTTGCTGGGGTATAGATAACGAAGATCGATTTGTTGCTGTTAAAACATACAAACTCTACAAAACTACACATAGAGGGGTCATTCATGGCACACGTCGAGGTAACCCATATGCGGTTATATCGCAATTTGCAAAACTAGAGTATTATAAAAATCTAGATATGTTCCAAGCAAAATTACCTGTTCCTGAACCATACAAGTATGCTGGATTTAGCTACGCTATGGAACTGATTGGTGACGAAGAAGGGCCAGCACCATTATTGAGAGATTTAAGCAAGAGTTTTTTCGATGATCCAGCTGATGTTCTAGAAGAGTGTATAGAGATTTTGTATGATATGTTTCAAGCTCATTTTGTTCATGGAGATTTCAGTGAACATAATTTGCTTTGGCATGACGAAAAAGTACATGCTATAGATTTCCTGCAAGCAAAAAGTTTTGCTTTGAAAGATGCAGTTCCTTATGGATCAGCTCTGATACCTCTATCAAGAGCTTATAGGATTCTAAGAAAGGATCTAAACTCTCTCTTACCATTTTTTAAAAGGTTATTCCGAATTGAAGTTGACTACAACGAAGTTTTGGAATACATTTTAGGAGATATAAAAGAAAACGTAGACAGAGAAATCGAACTAAATTTGGAAACTAGTTCGTAATCTCTTTTTTTACTTATTCAAAAATCATCTAACCCAAAGCGAAGTGATAGATTAGAAATAATATGTTTCCCAAGAAAATATTAATGATATAACCAAATAGCAAGAAAACTATTCCTGGTGGTAAAACCTTTACCCAGATCTTCTTTCTACCAGTTTTTTGAATATCCTCTTCTACCTCCTTCTTGAACTTCTCTTCTTCTTCAACTTCTACTACTTGCATAAAATGTTTGATGTTCCACTTTTTACTTTCCTTATCATATTCTTCAGAGTAAACTATATCGTGTCTGTTTACTGCTTTTTCTGTAGATATCAAATATCCTGAAATCATCATCAGTATCTTACTTGCGAAATTAGCGTTTGTATTCTCAAAGAGTTTTTTACCTCTAGCTTTGAGAAATAGATTGTAGAATAACAATGGTAGCGGATAGAAAATTACCATCACAAGTAACCAGTTAAAGAAAGTGTTGAAAACTGGGGGGATGATTGTATAAACACCTTGTGTTAAGAATTCAAATGAGAAAATATAAATCGGTGTATTAAAGGAAAGCGCCATAATTGCCTTAGCATCAGCACCCCCCATAACTCCGGTATAGTAGAGTAACAGCCCAAGAACTATCCCGATACCTACATTAAAACCAAACATTATCCCAACCTTTTTAGGATCTTCAGACCAGATTATTAGGAAAATTGATGTAAGGACACCTGTTATCGCCATCACAATCCAAGGGATGTCTGAAACCTCTCGTTTAAGTAAATCCATAACTGAACCAAAAACTAAACAAAGAATTACCACTGATACTTGAATATAGAACATTGTTTGAAAAACAACAAGTGACGGTGTTACCATTTGAATACAATTGTTGAGTCATAGAAGTAATATATTACTTTTTTCGTGATGGTAGTAGATTGGAAAACTTGAAATAAAGTT
Source organism: Candidatus Heimdallarchaeota archaeon (assembly GCA_021399395.1). Lineage (GTDB taxonomy): Archaea > Asgardarchaeota > Heimdallarchaeia > Heimdallarchaeales > Heimdallarchaeaceae > UBA460. The sequence continues at coordinate 4,482 of JAAFKJ010000130.1, read as the reverse complement.
GAGTGTTTATTGAACTAACAGCTGCTAAGATTGTTGATGAAATGAGTAACTCAAATTTCGAAGTCTTACCTTTAGATTCTTTTTCTACAATTTCAAATAGATTAAACTCTGCAATGGGAGAAAAAATGATTGTTGTAGCAGGAAAATGTTCAGCTGTTTTTGATGGAAGGATTAAATCAACATTAGATGATGGCGATCGAATATTAATCATAAAGAAGGATCTTTCCATAATCATGCATGGACCAATAGGTGTTAAACCATTAAACTGGCAGAAACCTCAGGCAGGACCAATTAATTTCAAAGCAAAAGAAGATTCTTTGGAGATGGTAACTCAAAGAACCAAAACTCAAGAAGTTCTTACTATTAATTTTGCTCAACTTGCATTTGTTTCTCTATGGCATGCTTATGATGTTTCAGAGCTAGTAATATATGGAGATGAGAGTGATTTAGTAAGATATCTTGTTTCATCACCTGATTTAATTGAAGAAGAGTTTCAAGTTCTAAGAACCGAATATAACACAGATGTTGGTCCAGTAGATATTAGAGGGATGGGGAAAAATGGGGAAACTATTATTGAAGTCAAAAAACGGAAAGCAACACCAGCTGACGCACATCAACTCAAGCGATATATTGAATACTTTGAAGAGAAAGAGAAAAAAGACGTCACCGGTATTTTAATTGCACCTGATTTTCCACAGAAAGTACTTGCATATCTAGAAGAGAACGGTCTAGTTGCTAAAAGAATTCCTTGGGATGAAGTTTTTCCAACAATAAAACGACCAAAAAGTGCACTTTTAGAAGAATTTTTTGGAGAAAAAAAATAAAAAAAATAAACTAACTATTGTATTGGACCACAAGGTTCTTCGGGAATAATAGCCCACATAATTATATAGGCCCAGAAAGTTGCTGAACCAGTAAATAAGAAACTTACAACAGTTAATATTCTAACTAAACTAACGTCCAAATCGAAATATTTTGCAAAACCTGAACATACACCACCAATCTGTTTGTCGTTAGAACAACGAACAAAAGTTCTTGGTTTTTCATAAGCTACCGCTTGTTGAGCTTGTTGAGCCGGTTGAGCAGGTTGTTGAGCAGACTCTTGCGCTATATTTCTTCCACATTTACCACAAAACACAGCATTTGCTGGATTTTCAGTTCCACATTGGTCGCAAATCATATTTATCAAGTACTGGTAAGACTTCAACTATTTAAAATGTATCCATTCAAAGAGTTTTAACCTATTAGAACAGCATTTCCAGAATAATTTATATATGACTAAATTATCACCAAATTATTATGACTAAAGATCCATTTATTGTAGCTAATCCTAATGCTAACACTGGGAGGCTTGGAAAGAAACTAGATAAAGTTCTCAAATTGACTGAGGAATATTTAGGAAAATTCGATTACGCGCTAACTGAACATTACAAACATGAAAAAGAATTAGCTCAGAAAGCAATAGATGAAGGTTATAAGACCTTAATAGCTCTTGGTGGAGATGGAACCGCAACCAACATGGGTGATATTGTTGTTAAAAATCCAGATGTAACACTTGGTCTTATTTCAGCTGGATCCATGTGTGATTGGCATCAAACCAATTCTATACCATATGATTTGGAAGAGAGTTTAGCTGTGCTTGCCGAAGGACACAGCGAAAAATTCGCAGCAATAAAATGTAAAGGCGACGAAGAAGCTTATGCATTTGACATGACTGATGGAGGGTTTTCAGGAAAAGCTTCTGCAGCTGCTCAGCATGAAATGAAATGGCTGAAGATTGGAGCTATCAAATATAACTATTTGGCGGTTAAGTATATACTGAAGTTCAAGAATACCCCTTGTACAATTACTATAGATGATAAAGAACCAATCAAGGTTGAAAAATTGACTAGTTTCTTTGTTTCTTTAGCAGATGATATTGCAGGTTTTCGTGTACTTCCTGGAAATGCTGCTTTCAGTACTAAGAACAAAGATTTAGGAATTAGTATTATGCATGACAAAAAAGGATTAGGTAGAATATCCTTACTTCTGAAAGCAATTCCTGGAAAGCACTTAGGGACTAAAGGCATCTGGTTTACTAGAGGTAGAAAAGTTGTAATAGAGTCTCATGGCGACCCTCTCTTTTGTTCAACTGAAGGTGAAATTTATAACGAGAAGAGTGCGATAATTGAAACTGAAAGGATTGATGATGCAATTAATCTTATAGTTCCAAAAGAACGTGAATACAGGGCGGAATACGATGAAGCCTACTACAATGAAAAATTTGAGGATACCTTCAAAAAACGTAAAGTGGATTATAGGGTTGAGGTTAAGAAATAATCTTTAGAATTGTCGCTTGGTTGAACAAAGATTTAAAAGAGTATTCACCTTATAGTGACTAACCTCTATTGAATTAACGGAGACGAACGACATGTCTGAAGAGAAGAAGAAGAATGCAATTTACATTGGTAAAAAAGGTACTATGAATTACTGCTTAGTCGTTGTTACAATCTTCAATAAGGGCGAAGAAGAATGTACAATAAGAGCTAGAGGAAGATCGATTTCTAAGGCAGTAGATGTTGCAGAAATTTCTGTAAGAAGATTCTTACCTGAGATAGTCGAAATAGCTGATGTCGTCATAGGATCTGAGGACCTTCAGAATGATGATGGCCAAACAAAGACAGTATCTACAATGGATATAGTAATTAAACGAAAATAAAGAAATAAAAACAACACCTAGTTTCGAATTGAGGTTGTTTTATCTTACTACTTTTTGTTATTTGTTTCAATGAAATACTCTATTAATAACCTCATCTAATTTTGGGTCTTTTGAGCTTCCATCAAAGGCTATAATCTTGTTAATGCATATTATTCGATTGCAATAAGCTTTGAGTATTTCCAAATTGTGTCCAACTGTAACTATTGTTATTTCATGTGTATGGTTTAGGAAATCCAACAGTTCCATTACTTCTTCCGTCATATGGATGTCTAAAGCACTTGTGAATTCATCAAGAAGTAGTACTTCTGCTTCAGAAGCTAAAGCTTGTGCAATTAAGACTCTTTGTTGCTGCCCGCCACTTAAATGGCCGATTGGTCTTTCTGCCATATAATCCATTTCTACAAGTCTCAAAGCATCCATAGCTTTTTCTTTATCTTCCTTCTTTAGTGGTTTAGCTAATCCTGCTTTCGCGTACCTCCCCATTTCTACAACATCAATTACCCTAGCTGGAAAATTTCGATCAATATCAGTAATCTGAGGAACATAAGCTAACCTGTAGCGCAATTCTTTTGGTATATTATCTTCGATTTTCTCCCCAAACAGCGCGAGAGCACCGGTAATAGGTTTCATAAGTCCAATTATAGCTTTCAAAAGAGTTGTTTTCCCTGATCCATTAGGACCGCATATACCTACAAAATCTCCTCTATTAACATCTACATTGATATCATATAGCGCTGCGAAATTACCATAAGCTACACTAATGTCTTTCATACAGACAACAATGTCCTCAGAAGTCATTCTTCTTTACCTCCAGAATCATGTTTATGTTTTGATGGTTTCTTAGTATGAGCAAGTGCAGTTTTGTAGATTATTAATCCCTTTTCATCATGTTTGTGGGGGATTTCTTTGGCAATACAGTTTTCTTCTATACAGTATTTTCTGCCATCAATGGTTTTAGAGCAGAATTCACAATCTTCAACTACATGGCCTGAACCAGATTTTCTTCTTTTAGGAGAAGCAATGAATGATACAATAAAAATCAATGTTGCGAGCCCAACAATTGCACTTCCAGATGGTATGTCAAGTATAAAGGAGAAAAATATCCCGAAAATGGACGAGAACATACCGAAAATTGTCGCTAGTATTATCATCTTATTAAGCTTGAAAGTCCATTGATATGCTGCCGCAGCTGGAGTTATTATCATCGCAAACACAAGTATTGCACCTATAGCTTCTAATGAAATGTTGATGGTAACTGCTACAAGCACCAGAAACAGGTAATTGAGAAATCTTACTGGAATACCAGCTACTTTGGCCATCTCTGAATTAAAAGTTATAAGATAGAGTTCCTTTTTGAATGCGTAAATGATGAGGACTACAACTAAGGCTAAGAAAATGAGTGTATAAAATGACGCTTCAGTAACTGCGACTATATTACCAAATAATATCGAATCAACAGATGTGTTATTAGTTCCTTTTAATCCAATAAATAAAATTGCTAATGCCATGAAACTCGTAAAAACTATTCCTATGATAACTTCATCTTTCATGATTTTTTTCTCACTTACAGCTCCAACTCCTACGGCAGATATAACTCCAAATAGCAGTATAGTAATTATGGGTTCGATCCCAAGAAGTAAGGCGAGAGCCGCTCCTGCAAATGCTGAATGAGCTATAGCTTCTCCCAGAAATACCATCCCTTTCAATAGAACGAAAACTCCAATCAAACCGCCTATTAATCCAATAATCACTCCTGTAATAATTGCTCTAATCATATAAGCACT
>JAAFKJ010000129.1 GCA_021399395.1 Candidatus Heimdallarchaeota archaeon | reverse complement strand
TGCAAATAATTTCGCTGTCATCAATGTCCACAATACAGAATAAGGATTATCATTGCCCATATAAACAGAGATTTTGAATTCATTATTGATACCTAATTTATAGAGTAAATACCCTAAAATTACTGTTCCAGGATTTATGTTCAAGACACTTCTTACTCCATAGTTGGTGTAATAATAAAGGAACTCATCAACCCACTTTAACGCAAATTCATTTGGCTGACCTACACCACCAAAATAACCAGTGATTGTAGCAGGTCCTCCGAGATGAATATTTACAGGCATACCATCAGGACCAGGTGATGTACCTTTTGTGTCTAAGGTCTCCACTCTTGATGCACCAATAATATCTACAGCAGCAGTCATTGCTGCTAAATCACCATCATCTTCTTGTTCCTTCATAGCTCTGACACGAATTATTCTTCCAGGCATCAGCTCTTTGGTTTCAATCATTTTCTTTGCGCCTTTGATCAGAAACGGAAAATATTGACATGCCGATAATTCAAGTGTAACAGCAAAAGATTCATCAAAGCTAACTTGATCTATTGCATTACCGAGAATATTTCTCTTATACTCATCTGCACTTATGAAAGCATCATTATCTCGTTGTTTAATTAGCCACTCTAAATCATCTATATATGCTGGTTGAACAGATTCAAGTTTCTTGTATAAGTTCTCTAGTTTTCTAGATTCCTCAAATTTCTTATTTATCTCATTCACTCCTCCATACTTATCAATTACTTGAATTAAGTCGTTGATGAATGGATTATTTTCGTCAAGAAAAAAATTCTGAACAGATTCCAGGTTTTCTTTTGATATGGTTAGTTTCTCTCTAATGTCACCCATATTTTATTCCTCCGTAAGGATTAGGATTAGTTATTGTTTAACTACTACTGTAAAAGTTCATGTAATTTTAAATATATCTCTTTAGATTTAAATTGTATTCCTAGACTTGTGCCTTTCAAGAGCTTCTTTTGCACTCTCACTTACAAAACGATTACCATCATTTACAAGATGTTTGAGTATTTCAAATGCTATTTGATCTCTAGTGTATCCCAATGCACTGGTAGCACACTTTCGAATAAACCAATCAGAACTCTTGAGTGCATCTTGTAGTAATTTGATGACATTTTCCCCACCTATTTTTCCTATAGCATTTGCAGCTTGTTCTTTGACTTCTTGGTACTTATCCGTTAGAAGAAGCTGATATAGTGAATCCACAGCATTAGTTGCTTGTAATTCACCTAGCATCCAAGAAATTTTTGATTTTATTTCGCTATCAGAATCTTTCAAGAAATTAATTAGAAGATTTTCATCTAATTCCTCTAATTTGAATAACTCTTCCCATCTTTCTTTTCCAATAAGAACCAATGCTTCTTCCCTTTCATTTGAAGGAACCCAACCTAAATACTCCAGAACAACAACTGTTTCAGCTCGAACCTCCCAGTTAATATCTTCAAGTGTCTGAACAAGTGCAGGTATAGCTTCAAGAAACATTAATTCACCTAAAGATCTAGCAGAATTTCTTCTAACTTCCCAGAATTCATCTTTCAGTGCAGTAATTAAGGAATCAGCAGCTTTTCTATCCCCTATCTTACCTAGAGCCCAAGCTGTCTTAGATCTAACTTCTTCTACATCTTCTTGAAGCATTTTCACCAAAGTAGGTAATGCTAGTTGTTTGTTTTGATTATCAACAATTGAGTCCAAAGTAAAAATTCGAACATATGAATCTTCATCCAGTAAACTCTCAAGAAGACTTGTCATATCATCTTCTTCAATCATTAGTATCACTTACTCTTCATCAAGATTTTTCGAAATAGTATAATCCCAATTATCAACAAGCATCTGATATTCATAATATTCATCATCATCTATTTTACCAGGTCGTTTAGACCTGCCTGTTAGCTTGACAATCTTCCCAGTTGCTTTGATTCTTGTGTTTCTACGCAGAATTTGAGTTCTAGAATAGATAACAATTTGTTCATTATTATCAAGATCAAAATACTCAGAAAAAGGGTAATCTTCAAACATTCCGATCATATGCTGCCAAGGAATCGGGGATATTACACCCTCAATAGTAATTGTTTTGTCTAAACATTCCTCAAAGTTGTATCTCAAAACTACCAACCTATGTGTAAAATGTATACATAACACTATTTTTGTATTTCCCTCAAAAAATCCTTTTAATAGTAATAGTCCTATACATTAGTTAAGGTTATTCTGATGAGCAATCCAAGTACTCATAAATCTGATGGTTTACTTCCGGAGAAAATACAGGTTTTGCACATTGACGATGAAGAGGATTTCTTATTCTTAACTAAGGAATTTGTTGAAAAGATGAGTGAAGGAGAGATCCAAGTAGAATCGTTAAGGGATGCATCAAAAGTAATTGAAAGAATAAGAAGTAATGAAATTGATGTAATTGTTTGTGATTATCTAATGGAAAATCTTAATGGCTTAGATCTACTTAAGACTATCAAGAAGGAAGAACTCAATATACCCTTCATAATATTTACCGGACGAGGTAGAGAGGAAGTAGTAATTGATGCACTTAATCTTGGTGCAGACTATTACATCAGAAAAGGTTCAGACGCAAGAAGTCAATATACGGAATTAGTTCATCAGATTAGAACCGTACTTCGTCATAAGAAAGCAGAAGAAGTTTTACTTAAAAGAGAACTTGAACTAAAAGAAGAAAGAGATTTATCTCAACTCTATTTGAATGAAGCAAATGCAATGTTTGTTATTTTAGATGCTGATGAAAATGTAGAGCTAATGAATAAAGAAGTAACGAATGTTCTTGGATATACAGAGAAGGATCTTTCTGGGAAAAATTGGTTTACAACTATGT
>JAAFKJ010000020.1 GCA_021399395.1 Candidatus Heimdallarchaeota archaeon | reverse complement strand
TCAAGATAATTATAATTGAGGTAATTTACTTTGATAATTACTAGATACTCTCCTGGCTCGAAAAATGCTTCAGAGAAGCTTATCAGACTCTCCCCTAAAGAATCAGTTTGGTAGAGACCTAAGGAAGTGTTTTGGTCTGTATAAGTATTATATATTATGATTTCGTGATTTAGGTTTGGAACAGAATCATTTTCTGCATCAGAGAAACTTAGTTGAATATCTAAAGGCTCATTCCAAACACTTTGTAAGGATTCCTCAGATTGGATAGTGAGATTATTCTTTCCAATATTAATATCTCCATAAGTTGTAGATGAATAGATATAGAAATCTGAATCCATTGAAAGCGAAACCCAATAAGAATTAGGATAGAACCCTGAGTTCCAGTTAATATAACCATTGGCGGTAGTTGCCCAGCCAGTATCGTTAGTATAAGTAAAAATTGGATCCATTGAAACTTGCATGAAGAACAAAACTATCTGATCAACAACAGGATTGCCTTCATTATCTTGGATGAGAGTAGAAAGTTGGAATAAAGCTAGATTGTGGACTCCTACTGCACTACCGTAAATACAATCAATTTGAGGGGCACTAACAATGATTGTTTCTTTTTCTAATACAGATGAACAATAATCTGCAAGCAAGTCTAAAACTACTTTGAAATACTTTATCCCAGAAGCCTCAGTTACATTGTATGGAACGGTGGCGTAACCGTTTCCAGCTGAAGAAGCTTGAGCTAAAAGTGACCAAGTTTGGTTATCATCTGATATGTAAAAATCTACTAGTTGACCTTGAAGAGGTTGATGATGACTATTTTCAACTTTAGCTAATAATTGTATCTCATCACCGTATTCAGCTGTTGGAGGTGTTGATAGAAAGAGATACTCTGGGTTAAAAGAATCTAAGATAGCGAGATCAAGAAAATCTGAAGAACTATCATACATTAAACTGCTATCATAGTAATTGACAACTATTTTGTGATTTACTCCTGTTGTAAATGTAGAGTCGAAAGAAAGAGAAGATGCTCCTCCAGCTCCTAAACTAGAAGATTGAACTAAAGAACCAGTATAAACCTCCATATCGATGTCAATATCTATCTGTTCAGCCCATAAACTGCTTTCATAAGTGAAAACTGTATTTTCATCAGAACCAGAGAGATCGGAGGAAATTTGTAAATTGAAATCAGCTGAAGATTCCAGAATAACATAATATGGGGTATCAGCTGTAATAGAATTACTGATTGGAGTAGTCAAAGGATGATTCCAGAAAGTAAATAATAAAGGTGAGTTGAGGTTGTTTTTTTGAGAATTATAGGTGTGGAAAGAAAGTTCTGAAAACATCATATAATCGCTAAGGTAATTGTTCAAGTTGTCAGCTAAATAGAAGTTTATAGAATTTGAAATAGGGGTGATAATATCAGATAAGTTGAAAGAAATAGCCATAACATCGATGTCAGTTAACGAGCTAAATTCTATTGCAATTTTGTTCATACCAATGGTTGAAGATGATTGATCACTATCGCCAACAAACTCCTGTAAATCATACCAGTAGTGGTATCCTTTATCGACAGGAACATATCCTATGAGTTCGTATTCACTAGAAGCAGAAGCATCCAAAATGTCACCTCTATGAAGAACGGAATCATTACCTGTAACATCAGTTAAACTCGGATAAATAGCAGGAGATAAATGAGGTACAGGTGGTGAATCTTTGGAAGTGGATTGTTCATACTCTTCTTCTGTGATAGGGGTGATTCGAATGATTGTATCCTCAATAATATAGTCGGTCTCGGGATTATAGTCAATAATAAACCTCTCTTCGAGAGCGACTTCTGTGGGCTCGATCAAACCATTTACCACTAATTGAGTCATAGGTTGGGGGATGAACAGTAGAAGAACAAAAAGAAAAATAACTCGACGCAAATCTCTCACCTCACTCTAAAGAAGCAAATTTCGTTTTGATTTCCTCTTCTTTCTTGTCTTCAGCTGGAATATCTAAGGTATAGCCTATATCTAAGGCTAGTTTGCGATGATTAGCTTCTTCGTCAACGTCGCAAATACCAAATGGTCCAAGCGAGAAATGAGTCTCTTGCATAGGTAACCAACCACAATCTGTGATGAGTGCTCTTCTCGCATTAGGTGCATCATGTTCTTTTCGAATTTTTGAGGTGGCTCTTCTCAACCATAAGCGTATGTCGGAAGCGTGACCAAGAACAAAACCTCCAATAGGCAAAACCTTATCCATAGCCGTGGAATATGGATCAGGATTAGCTTGGACCTGATTTGTATATACTACAGCTAAGTCCCAAGCTTCTGCGATTCGCATGAGTAAATGGAGTACTCTGTTGAGATGTTTTTGTCTATCAGCAAGTTGACCAAGTCCACCATATTCTGCTCGAAATGGATCCATGAGACTGTCAACAATTAACAGTTTGACTTTGTTTTTAGGGATGATTCTCCCAGCTTCTTTGAGAGCTAATTCGATTTGGTCAAGAGAACGAGTAGCAGCTACCATAAAATGATCGGTATTGAATTTCTTCTCGGGGATACTGTGTGTGTATTGGTAATATGAGATAACTTGTTTCAAACGTTGACTGTTAAATGACCCTTCGGTATCCAACCAAATTACACCTGCACCTAATCCACCATATTCTTCGGGAAGTAAGCAGTTAACGCTTAAGGTATAACAGATCTGGGTTTTACCGCTCTGAGGGGCCCCATAAAGTTCGACGAACGTATTTGTGGGGACTCCTCCTTGGAGAAGATCATCTAAAGCTTTTGCTCCAGTCTTGATTTTTACACGCTCTGTTTCTATATTTTCTCTCTCTTCTAAGGAAAGGAAGATTTTACCTTCTGTTTTGGTTTTAAATTGATCTAAAAGTAGACCTGCAGTTACATCGGTGATTCCAGGTAACTGTTGCAGCTGTTTCTGAGTAAAAGATTTGATACCTCTAGGATCAATGATTCCTTCGGTTGTTAAGACCTTGTGAATTCTTTTTTGCATAGAGTCAGAAAGACCCTTAATACCACCTAAAAATTCTTGAAGAGAATCTTTTTCTTTGGAGGTTTTCTTCTTGGTAGAAGCGGGTAGACTTTCTTCACTATTTTCAATATTGTCAGCCATGTCAACTAATAATATCCAAATTGATATATAAATGCGAGAAAACATAGCAGAAAATAATCAAGATTGTCCCCTGATCTGGAGATGTTTTGCTGAACCTTCCTTTAAGTTATTAAATTCCAATTCTGCAAATCCCATGCTTCTCTCCATCCAAGTAACAATTTTCTCAGCTTCCTCTTTTTTACCAATGAAAAGATTCAAAGATTCAAACATTTTCATAAATCTAAAGATATTTTCTCTCCAATCATCAACAAAACTGTCACTAATATTATATTTTTCACAAATTTCTTTGATTTCTTTACCTTGTATAATGTCTTGAGCAAGTCTGATGGCTAGAAGAGATGATAATTCATTTGCTTTGATTTCTTGTTTAATTCGTTTATCTCTTGTAATGAACCTCTTGAGATATTGAGTGATAGTTAATTCTTTGTTTATGCCACAGAATTCCAAATAATCTAAGAAATCGTAAGGATGGATGTAATGGCTAGCAGCAAGCTTTCCCATATAAGTAAGGTTGATGTTACTGCCTGAAGATCTGACAATGAATCCCTCTCGAACTAGGAAGTCCAATATTCCATAATTGTTCAACCATCTTTCTTGCCCTTCAGGATAGGATTCAAGTAGAAATCTTTGATGTTTACAAATGAAATTAGAATGTTTATTTTGGCATGTACAGCTTCTTCTAGAAGGTGAAAGATATATTTGAAATAATTTGGATTGTTCTTGAACATTCGCCACTAAAGCAGCTGTATTTAGACCTTCAATGGACTTGATTTCCATCTTCCTTTCCTTGACATTATTTGTTTTATCCAATCTTCGATAAAATTCTATAATTTCAGCTGTTTCAAGAGAGGAATCTATAGATGAATATAATGCTTGGAAAAGCTCGAAATCAACAACATTTCTCATAAGTCTCGATTTCTTTTGATAATACCATAGAGTGTCTTCGATTTTTTCGTGAAGATGAACTAACTCACTTGAAGAAGATTGTTTTTCATAATAGAATCTATCCAAATAGAATTGGAGTAGATAATCGTAATCACCAAATTTACTTTCAATAGAATGGAAGATGGGTCTGGCTTTGTTATCATAAGAATTGTCGAAGAATTTATCCTCTGTTTTCTGTCTCATTCTCTCACTTCTAACAAGTACAATTCCTTGACCATAGTCCTTAAAACCTAACCTTCCTGCCCTCCCAAGCGTTTGAAAGACCATATTGTTTTCAGTTTTAATTCTATTATGTTTAAGATTGAAAACAGAGATATCTGCAGGGAGATTCACTCCAGCTGCAAGTGTAGAAGTAGAAAATAAAACATCGATTTCTCCGTTGATAAATAAATCCTCAATAAGTAATCTAACAAGATCTGAAAGACCAGCATGATGATAAGCGATTCCTTTCTTTACCATTTCTTTCAATTGAGGAGGAAAGAAGGTTTGTTGTAGTATTTTTCTAGTTCTTGAATCTTGAGTGTTTTCTAAACTATCGCTAATCATCTCCTCTATTTCTATGTCGTTTTTTTTCTTGTTTCTAAGAGCTATTTTTTCAGCAAGAAACTCCGAATCAGAACGCGAGTGAGTAAAGACTAGAACTTGTTTGTTCTTTCTTATTTTTTCTATGAATTTGATAGTATCTGAAGCTATTTCTACATTGTAATCAATAGGTACAGGTCTTTCTTTCTCGATTATGGGATAAACATTCAACCAATCGGAGATCTCTAAAGGGTTGGATATTGAAGATGATAAAAGGATGAGTTGAGTCTTATGATCTTTCTTTTTACACTCAAGAATTATTTCTTCCAAAACTTTCCCTCTATCTGTTCCTAAGAAATGGAATTCATCTATTACAAGGATTCTCATATATTTCTGTAGAACCTCATATTTCTTCATCAAAGTTAGGACTTTCTCATATGTTCCGATTAGTATATTACTCTCAGCAACATCCTCTTCCTCGATGTTAACTCCACCAACAGCAAGTAGGGTTTTGATACCTCTGTGACTTACTAAAGTTTCAAGATGATTGAATTCTTGAACAGCTAAAGATTTGTAGGGTAAAATGAATCCAACTTTGAATCTTCTAGGTGAAACTAAGAATTTGCCATAAACAGACTGAAAGTATTCCAAAAGATATTGTTCCGTTACAAAGGTCTTGCCAGCTGAGCTTGGAGCGATAACTAGGACGTCCTTATCTTGTTTGTAAGCTTTGAGACACTTCTTCTGAAAGCTCGTTAAAGAAGGATCATCTAAGGTAAAACTAATCATTATTTATCCTTTTCCTGATGCTATCTTTGAGCTGTCCAACAAGACTATTCTTGCTTTTCGAACTCGTATCAAAATCAAAACCATCAGTTTCCTTCTGAATACTTTCAATTATCTTTCTCCTGTTTTTCTTAGTATACGTAGACTTGGGAGAATCCTTCTTGTCAACAACAGAGTATTCCCATAACAGCTGTTGTGCTTTTTCATAGGGTTCAGGATAACCTGTTGATTTGAAGAAAGTATTAATCTCATCGAGATAATCCTCAGATTTCATATTAGGGAAGAAGGTTGTTTTTATCTGTAACAGTGATGCAATTACTTCTTTTGTGGTAGAAATGAAATCCTCTCGTGGTAATTCAAGAGTGAGTTCTAAACCTTTGAGTACTTCTTCTGGGAATTCAGAACTGATCATATCTTCTATTTGTTTCTTATCTTTGGTAATCTCTGATAATTCTGGAATTTCAGTTAGAAAAATATCTCTATCAAAATCCTGCCATTTCTCAGAATTTAGCTCTTTATCTATAATCTTGTTGATGAATTCCTCATCCTTATCAGCTGTTGTTTGTTCTCCATATGTTGCTTTGATTTGAATACTATCAACCATAGACAGAGCTTTCTGAAAGATCTGTGAAAGAATCTTCTTAGGTATGTCATCAATTGTAGTTTTCTCATCAAGTAAATTCTGTAAAGACACAAGGAAATTATCCAATTTCAAACTCTCCTCAGTGTAGTCTTCTTCCAATAAAGGTACTATTTGAACAAGGAATGAGTGAAGGATATCTAGTTGATTTTCAGGAGTGTCAACGGAGTCTCTTGTGTCTCTGATTATCTTTCTAATGATTTGAAGTTTTGTAACAAGTGGCTGTTCCTCGGTTATATCTTTCAATTCAAGGATGTTTGGTTTTTTAACATACTCAACAAGATTTTCTTCAGCTATCGCATCATATTCAACTTCTTTATTTTGTTCTTCTAGTAATTTAGAGTATTTGATTTTCTCTAGAAACTTCTTACCTCTAGGAGTAATCTTAGTCCAAAATTCATTTTTCTTGCCTTTCTTGTCAACTGACTCAAAGAAAATATAACCAAACATTTCAAGAGCAGAAATTGTCTCCTTTACTTCATTTTTTGGCCATTGATTGAACAGATTAGGAAGAGATTCTGTATTTATTCCTCGATTGACTTTTGAAGATAACTTCTCGAGAACTTCTCTCATAACAGGATGTAGTTTAACAAAATCTTCATAATTGATAGCTAATTTCTTCTTATCTTCTTCTGAGATAGTAGATTTCTTAGTTATTGTTCGAACCGTCTCAATTACTTGCATTTCATGCTTTTCAACATCTTTGGGGAAGAAATTTAGTAGTATAGGTTTTTCTGCTAAATCCTCTCTAATTAAGAAGAAGCTATTTTTTGGTAGTCTACGTAAGAAATCAACTTGACCCTTATAGAACCCATGAGAATCTGCCAATAGTCTAGTACATTTTGCAGATTTGAGGTTGCCTACAATTCTATTGTTGGTCATATCAAATATACTTGGAGAAAGATGAGAAGGATATGGTGTTGAAAGAATAATTTTGAATCTACTATTTTCCAATTTCTTTAAGATATGAACGAGAATATTATTATTCCTCTCCCAAGAGAAAAACAACTCTGAATCATCAATGTAAATGATAATTTCTTCTTTATCATTTGAAATTTGATCATAAATAGACAATTGGAGAAGAAATGAGTAGATAAATAATCGCTGAATTTTGTAACCTTGAGAACTGAAATCTATGATTTTGCTTGTAGAAAAAAGCTCTTCTAAACCCTTGTTATCAAAGATTTTAGTGGTCTCACTTATACATGGATCTCTAATTTCATTGATTAAAGATCGAATAGTTGACAATTGGAAATCGGTTATTACTAAACCACCAGGTTCTACAGTGAGCATGGTGTAGAGATCGTTCAACGAAACTTGTAAATCATGTCTTGGAAAGAGTACATCTTCCTGTTCATCTTGATACTCATTAACATAAAAATCATACAAATCTCTAAGCAGTACTGCGCCTTCTCCCCTGACATCACTTACTAATCGAATGATGTCAATGAAATTACTCATGTATTGAGCTGCAAGTTTTTCGGGTGTATAATCCTTAAGTACTGGAGTTAGAACATTGAAACTAAAACTATCTCCTAGAACTAAATTCTCTGAAGGAGCATCTATTCTATCCTTAAATTCAAGATTCAATCTGGGATCTAAAATAATAAACTTCTTTCCTTCAAGAATCTTATTAGTTATAATTTCTCTTGTTTTTTTATCTCCAGCTAACAGAATAGGAAAAGAAGCATTCTCAGGTAAACCAACATCTATCTCATTATCTGCTTGTCCTATAATAAAATCAGAATCTGATTCGATTCCTGTGGGGAAAGAAAATACACTTTTTCGTCTCTGATCTACAGCTGGACCAAGAGAGAAGTTTTTCAGAAATTCTTTTTCTTTTTCAATAGTGAAATAATCATTAGTTAACTCAGTAAAAATCTTCTTTCCTGTTGAAAGAAAGTTCTTATTTTCCAACGTGCTAAAATGAATAAATTCTTCTAATGTCTGTCCTAACAATCTTCCAACTTTTCCTATATTTTCGACTTTTTGCTTTAGCTCATTTCTAAGGAGAAAAACAAACTCCTCCATTAAATCATCAACTGTAAAGAAGGTTTCTCCAATTTCAAAAGTCTTCCAAGCTTTAAGAAGATAGAAGGTTATCTTAACATCGATTATTTGATTCTCATTTTCAAACAATTCGTCTAGTAAAGGATCATCTTGTTTAGATTTATTGTTCTGTTCTTCTAAATTTTTTCTTTTAACATTTCCAGGAAGGAAAATTCTATGCACTGAAGTCTTTAATTTTTTAACTTGATTGAGAACATCAAGTATAGTAGGGGGAGTTTCTTTTTTTGCAGGTTCAGAGTAACTAAACGATTTTTTCTTTTTATCCTCTCGAGTTACTTTCTTGTGAGGTTTAACAATAAATGCACAATATAATGTTACTTTGTTTCCTTTACGAATTGTGTAAATTGCTTTATTGCTTCCAATAAATTTGCTTTGTTTATTTTTAGTTAGTAATGATGACATTGTTCTTCTTCTCCTTCTCTAATCGTTTGATAAATCTAGATTTTACATAAGCGTGAACAGCTGGAAAAATCCTTCTTGATTTAGGAGGAATGGTTTCAACTAGTTCTCCAAAACCAATCTGTTCAATTACACCGATCCCTTGATCTCTACTCCAATCCATCTGCTCTCCTCTAAATGAAGATCGCTCTTCTGGGCAGAGAATATATAATTTATGACAAAATGGAAGATAGATTTGAGGATGTTGAAGATATAAACCATTTTCAGCTTCTACAAATATTATTTTATCCTTTTTTTTATCATAAGCTGCAAGGTCAATTCTGATATATTCACGACCTTCCAGATAGTTATCATAATAAATATCGTTAACAATTGGAATGTGTAGCTCTTTTGCAACTATCATACCATCTGATTCCCATTTGTCTGCTAGAATGTCTACTAATTCACTTTCTACAGTCATGCCATGTCTACCCCTATAATATTTAGATTGATATAAAAACTGAGGAAAAACTGAATTCTAGTAATAAATGTTAACATGTAAATTCCTCACCCCGGAATCGTCTAACAAAAGAGGAAATTCTTCTTCTTCTGTGATCAGCTTAACTTGACGATCTTCAATAATTGTGTGTAAAGTCATATCACAGAAAGATTCAACTATATCTTCTGCAGGAGCAGAATCTTTGTATGAGTAACCATTAATTATGAGTATCTTGCAATCTTTTTCATCAGCAAGAAGATACAATCTTTCCAATAGATTGCGCAGCTGTTTTCGTTTTTCTTCTTTATGAATCTGACCTCGAGAATAATCTGTAAGATGATCGATGATTACTAACCCTATTTCATCTGGACTCATCTCTTCAATATTTACTAACTGAGACTCTAAAACTTCTAGATTTGAAATCTCTATTGGGAAGAATGATTGTTTAAAACTCTGATACTCATTCCATCGTTCATTATCTATTAGTTGTTTTACTCTCTTGATAACAGAGGTAGCGTGACTGGTAATGAAGTAGTAAGTATTTTTAGGAGCTATCTCGATAGCTGATTGAAGTCCTAGAGTTGTTTTAGCTGAACCAGGTGGACCAAAGAGATGTATTAATCTTGCTCCTCTTGGAATATCAAGAAAGAAAGTATCTTCGTCAATATCTTGATTTAGGTCTACCTTAATTGGTTGCTCTTCAACTTTGATTTCCTTTTCAGCTTCTTTCACTTCTTCAATAACTTCGTCTTGAACAATAGATGACTCTTTAGTGCTATCAACCTCCTCTTCAACTTCGATCTTTGGGATTTGTATCTGAGGAATTGGAATATATGAGCTATGTTCAACAGCTGGTTTAAGATAAGTTCTGTCGACTTCGAAAACGTTGTCAGGAGTAGGATATCTTACACTAGCATAAGGTTGCTTAGGTGAAGAAACTTGCTCAGTCTTTTTTACTTCAATCTCTTCTTTCTTAGCTTCAACTATTATCTCTTCTTTTT
>JAAFKJ010000128.1 GCA_021399395.1 Candidatus Heimdallarchaeota archaeon | reverse complement strand
TTATTTCTCATCTCTTGAATATTGGTAAGATGATCTCCGTCAGGGTCTGCTGCAGAATCTTTGGCAAGAGGGTTTAAACCCATTCTAACTTCATAGCCATCGTTCATATTGTCATTGTCACTGTCTTCTCTCAAAGGATCGGTATTGTAAACATTAATTTCCAGATAATCATTCAAATCGTCAAAATCTGTGTCAAATTCATGAGGGTTGGTATCATGATAGGATTCTACTAGATTGCTTAGCCCGTCTTCATCCAAGTCTAAATGGCTATCATAAACAAGAGGATCGAGATTATTTTCAACTTCATAGCCGTCGTATAGTTGATCTCCGTCTGAGTCGTAAACTGTTGGGAATGTACCAAGAAGATATTCTTCATAATTGGTAAGATCATCCCAATCTAAGTCATAATCTTGGTCTGGGAGAAGAGGATTAGTGTGATAAGTTACTTCCCAATAATCATTCATCAGGTCTGAATCTGTGTCCCACGACCAAGGATTTGTTCTGCTCTCGCACTCTCTAATGTTGATTAAACCATCTCCCTCCATATCCAAATTGGCATCATCTACCAGAGGATTAAGATACCAATTAACCTCATAACTGTCACTCATCCCATCATTATCACTATCTTTACTATTGGGGTTTGTACCATAATAATTAACTTCAATTCCGTCAGATAGTCTATCATAGTCACTATCAAAATATAGTGGGTTAGTGTTGTAGATATATTCCTCTAAATTTGTTAAACCGTCATAATCGGGATCTAGAGCGGTGTCATTCAAATTAGGATTTAATCCTGTAAGAACCTCATAGTAATCAGGAAGGGTATCGCTATCTGTGTCGTTATTCAATGGTGAAGTACCATAAACATACTCCTCGAAATTATTGAGCGTGTCGTTATCCCAGTCTTCTTGGCTATCGTCTTCAAATGGATTAAGTCCATGAAGTATTTCCCACCAATCGTAGATTAGATCCCCGTCTGTGTCTACAAGGATAGGACTCGTTCCATATATAATAATCTCCTCGTAATCAGTAAGTCCATCAAAATCCGAATCACTCAAACGTGGATTGGTTGGATAAATATAAATTTCATCGTAATCTGATAATAAATCGCCATCTGTATCATTGCAAAGGGGGTTGGTTCGATAAGTGTATTCCACTAAGTTGGTTAGATTATCAGCATCAGGGTCATTATAGGAATCATTAACCAAAGGATCTAAGGACATGTCTACTTCCCATTTGTCAGGTATACAGTCATTATCGGTATCATTTGAGAGAGGGTTAAGATTCAATAAATACTCATTATAATTGTAAAGATCATCATCATCTGGATCGGCGTATTTATCATAGTAGTTAGGATCTAAATTGACAGAGATTTCCCAGTTATCTGGCATGGAATCTCCGTCTGAATCAAAATTTAGAGGATCGGTATGGTATGTATTAATTTCCTCAAAATCACTCAATTGATCTTCATCTGTATCGTTCGTAAAAGGACTCGTTTCATACACATAAATCTCAGTTTTGTCATCAATACCATCGCTATCCGTGTCGTTTGATGTCAAACTTGTACC
Organism: Candidatus Heimdallarchaeota archaeon; assembly: GCA_021399395.1. Classification (GTDB taxonomy): domain Archaea; phylum Asgardarchaeota; class Heimdallarchaeia; order Heimdallarchaeales; family Heimdallarchaeaceae; genus UBA460. Next base: position 9,313 of record JAAFKJ010000128.1, on the reverse strand, counting down.
AAAGTTATACAGTTCAACTCCATCAATTATCTGATCGCCATCTGTATCCCTTTTCGCTCCATCACTCTGCATTACTAATTCAGTAGTGTCATCAATATAATCTCCATCGCTATCCAAAGCTCTAGTTCTAGATACACCACCATTAAAAGCTAGAATCCTTTGATCTCCCGACATGGCAATCCCAAATAGCTCCCAACAATATAGATAATCATCTTCACAAACAGCTAAAATTTCAAATCTATCATTCCCATCTAGATCTGCTATCATCAAAGGGGTTCTTGCTGACATAATCATATCATATGAGATGAGTATATTTCCTAAACAATCCAGGACAATTATATGATTACTTCTGGAGCCTACAATGATCTCCAGGAATCCATCGCAATTGAAATCTATGACAGATGGGGTTCCAAGAAGTGTCTCCTCAACATTTGTTTCCCACCATAATGTACCTGCACTACTGAAACAGTAAACTACTCCAGTATCTGAGCACATTACAATGTCCATAAATCCATTAGAATCAATATCTACAATTATTGGGTTATCATAATTCCCATAACCAATAGGACTGGACCAGAGAATCATTCCAAGGTTATTTACACAATGTAAATGGGTGTCTGTAGTAACAATCATTTCTAAATTGGTTGTTATAATATCAAAATTCGAAACACCTAAACAACTTGTTAAGTAGTTGCTAAATTCTGTTTCCCAAATAATATTCCCTTGACCGTCTATGCAAAATAGTTTCTTACCATGAGTGATGATTATCTCTGTTGTACCATCACCATTAATGTCTGCAACAGCTGGCTCACCAGTTTTGCCTATCTCCTCAAATTCCAGATGCCATTGCAGGTTCCCACCATGAGAGATACAGAACAAGCCATCCCAATCAGTGCTACTGATGATCTCAAAATTTGAATCTCCATCAACATCTGCAATACAAGGAGTTTTGAATAATGAACTGTCTCCTACTCTTTCATATTTCCATTCAAATGATCCATCGTGATTAATACAGCGTATCGCTCCTGGTAAACCCATGATGATTTCCAGAGAATTATCATTGTCTACATCCGCATAACAAATAGTTGATTGGGCTACTGTAGCAAAACTTGATTTATACCAAATGAGTTCGCCATCACTATCTATACAGTAGCCTGGTAGAAGAATTTCTTGAGTACCGTCTAAGTTAATGTCAATTATGGTTGGTGTTTGTGAGCACCATTCTAGAGGATAAATCCATTCAATTTGGAAAATAACGTTTGAAAGATCTAAATTTAAAGCGTAATCTTGATTTTCGTCTGATGTTTTAGATTCTGCCTTAGAGATAAAACTACTGCTACTAAACAGAATTATAAGCAAACCAAATACTATAAGCGTTGTTTTCTTGCTGCCCATTCTAAACCCATCGATGACTTCAAAGAATGAGAATACTTGCTAATCTTTGTCTTCACATAACCTCCAAATTACTGTGCTGCGTCTTGTCTCTCGTTTTTTTCTACTCTCTTCTTAATCCTATTAATATCCGTTCATACATTTATATAGATTCACTCTCTAATTTAATTATACGAATGTTTGGCGGGGAAAAGGTATATAAATGTTTGAGCCTTTTAGGTAACATTTCGATAATTAGAACTTTATCTAGTTTAATCATTGAAACACAATTCTGAACTAGAATTTTGACTAGAGTTAGAGGTGATTGTTTTATATCACCAAGATCGCAAGGAGGTTTTATGATCTGACTGATTCTCATTTCTCTAATAACCCCTTGTACACAAATCATTATATTATCTAGTCTAATACATAAACAAGACATTAGTATGACAAAAACACAACTATTTGGAAACTATCTTAAAATTCAGTTAGAGGGTAGTAATCCCTTGCTTTCGCTTCCCCATCGATATCATACACTAATCTTGTTCCAATATTCGACCAATAATTACCTTTCTCTGTTAATTCATTGCTCCAGGAATTAAAAAAGCCGTTATCCAATGCTTGTACCTCTGTTGCTGAATTTAGATTATTATTCACAAAACCATTTAGCTGAATAATATTGCTACTGGAACCGTCCAAGAGTTCAATTGCATAACCTGTACAAGTTTCGAAAAAATTGTTTAATATTCTGATCTCGTGTGTATTGATAAGACTTACACCAACTACATTTTGGAAGAAAGTATTGTTAATTATGTCCATTGCAATGCTTTGTTCCAAAATCACTCCAAAACTATCATTGTAACCTAAGACTATATTGTTTTCAAAATTCATGAAACTAGAATATCTTACCTTGAACCGGTGGATATAATCATGAATATTGTTCTTAATATCAAAATAGGAGCATTGTTCAAAATAAATATCAACTGATTCATAATAGTAATTATTCTCGATTGTGAAATAGAAAGATTCCAGCGCATAGATTGCATAGAATGAGCTTATCTTGTTTCCAATTATCTCTAAATTTTCGCATCTTTCGAAGAATATACCATAGATATACCCTTCATAATTACTCTCTTGAAATTCATTGTCTCGAATAACAATAGTGTTTGAATCGACAATTTTTATTCCATAGAAACTATTGAAACAAATCCCGTTTACACATTGATCCTGTGATATGAAATAGTTATCCTCGATCAAAACTGAACTACTCTGTACTTCATCAATTAGAATTGCTATGTGACTCCCATTGAACAAATTGTTTCGTATAATTACATGTTTTGTGATGTTTGTGAGATATAACAGGGGCGAGTAATCCTTGATATTTTTTTCTTCGAATCCTAGATTAAATGATTCGATAATATAGGGATCTTCAATTGAACCAGAACCTGGAAGATTATAGTTTACAAATTCCTCATCCGAAGTTATGTGAATAAATTGTACCCTACTCTCTTCTTGAGTCATCATAGGAATAGTTACAGCTAAAGTAACGATAATTCCTATTGATAAAATTGAAAATACAACTACAGGTTTGGTCTTCATATTCTATTTCTACAATATGACTCCAGTGTTATATTGGTTTGTTTTTTACAAAGTTAAGACATTTGTGAGACTAAATTTCTTCAAATTTCTCTTTCAGCTCTTCAAGATCTGCAGTTCTTGTAGCTATCTCAGATTTGACTTTACTGATTTGGTTCTCTATTTCAGCAATTTCCTTGGATACTTTGCTTGCTCCTTGAAGCTCTTCTTCTTTGTCTACGCCTTTAAGTAGGGTTTTCTGTATTTCTAACTCAGCTTCTAGTTCTTTGTACAAACCCTCTAATTGCTGATCTTTGAGGTCTAATTCTTTTTGAGCTCTTTCTAAAGATTTCTTTTCTTCTTTCATTTTCTTAGAAAGTTCTTTGAGATTTTCTTTGTTTTTCTCCATTTTTGCTGTATCTACTTCCATACATTCTACGCAGTAGTTAACATCAGCTTCTAACTTTTCAATCTCTTTCTCTATTTTCTTTCGTTTCTTATCATCATCTTCAGTTGCCAGTTCTCTTCTTAGGTCAGCAATCTCTTTATTGTCTTTTTCCATCTGTTCTTGAAGTTTGGTTATCTCTTTAAGATTATCTTGAATATTATCTTCCAAATCTTCAATCTGTTTGTCGATGTCTTTTATCTTATCTTGCATGTCCTTGATTTCTTGATTTTTGTTTTCTAACCTCTGTTTTGTTGAAGTGATCTGTGTGTTCAATTCTTTGATTTCTTCCTCAATGCTTGAGAGTTTATCGATATCTTTTTTCATTCCTACAACTTCTAGGTGGGATTGTTCCCTACTCATCTTTTCTTCAAGATCTTTATACAATTCTTGCATGTGTTCTTCTTTTCTTATTTTATCTGAATTACTTTCTTCCAACCTTTGTTTATCTTCTTCCAATTTTACCTTAAGAAGAGTCATTTGTTCACTATTACTTTCGACATCAATTTTCTCAGAATCAAGATTCTCTCTGATTTCTTCAATCTCCTTGGAAAGCTCGGTGATTTTGCTTTCTTCTCTCTCCTCATCTGGTTTGTCTTCAAGAGCTGCTTTTCTTTCTTCACGATCCTTTATTCTATTTTCGAAATCCTTAACATTTGTTCTCTTAAGTCTCAATTCCTTCTTAACAAGTTCTAACCTTCCCTCTTCAGAAGTAATTTTCTCATCCAGAATAGTGATCTCCTCTTGCTTCATGTCTATCTCGTGTTCAGCAATTTCTATGTTTGTTGTTAATTCCTCAATGTCTTTGGTGATTTTTTCAAAATCCTTAAGATCGTCAGTAGAAGCACCCAGTTTGATATGAAGTTGTTTCTGTTTTTCCAGCTTCTCTTCTAACTCCTCATAAAGAGTTTTAAGTGCTTTTTCTGCTGTTCTAATGTCTTGGCCAATAAGATCTATCTGACCTATATCGATTAGTTTACCAATTTTCGCTATATATCTTCGAACAGAATCGATTTTGAGTTCATCCTTTACCAAAGTTTTTCTGAAGAAAAGAGCTAAATTAGTATCTTCACCAATTTTGATGATGAGAATATCAATGTCATCTGTGTCAAAGAGTAACTGATTATACCCTTTGAATTTATAATTAGATAAATCATACAAATCTCGTATGGTTGAAAGAACCTTTGAGAAATCTTCACCAACTTTTGGAATATTGACTGATTCTTCGAATTGTTCAAAAGTTGTTTGATAGACTGTTCCATCGTTATAAAACATGACTATGTGCTCCACTTCAGGGAGAGCTCTTTTGATTCTTTCTATTGTTTTCATTACCATTTTTTTCACATTAACCTATTACAATTGATCTGAATTTGTTGATTGCTTTGTTCAAGTATGATTTTACCTGTTCATTACCATACTTTGAAATTATAAAAACTATTCCAACTGATGTAATTATCACTAAACCTAGGATTAAGCCTATTAGATATGTTTCTTTAGAGAAGAAGGTGAAGTATAGAGTAACTAGAATAAGTTGAATTATTGTTGTGGTGAAACCTACTTTCCAGAATGTTTTCATCTTAACTGGACGATTATGTTGTTCAGCAATATTTAGTACTAGAATATTATCTCCTAAAGGTGTTAGATTATCTCCCCAATTAGCTCCAAAAGACAAAGCATAAAATGAGAAATTGTTGGCTGCTGACATACTACCAACAATGGGTATGAGTACCTTCGTTATTGGTATATTATCAATTAATGAACTAAGAAAAGCCGATATCCAGACAATGAAAATCATTTGAAAAACGGGATTGCTACCTCCTATGTTGCTCAAAGCTATCCCTATTACATCTATAATACCAACTTCCTCTAAACCTCCTGCAACAACGAAAATACCCATTAGATATAACAGGAGTTCAACATCAAACTTATTCATAATATCTCTCGGTTTCACTCCATTGAATGAACTGAATATAGTAAGTACCATCGCTATAGAAAGTGCAATGATGTCAGGTGTTATAGTTGGAGAATTGATTGATACAAGAAGTACTATCAAGAGGATTAATGACCCCATCGATGCAAATAGAAGTCTTCGACTTTGTACAAAGTTCCAAGGATTAAATTCTTCCAAAGTTGTTACTGTCCTTTTTCTTGGTTCTCTTAGTTCTGCTCTATAAAGAAAGATGAAGAATCCAATTGTGACTCCAGCAATCAGTAAGGAGAAGAGTCCAACATTGAGAAAGAATTGATTGAAGCTTATTGGAGAGTCTGTAGAAAGTGATTCTGTGACAATAAGTATGTTTGGTATAGATGAAATTGAAAAGAATGTTCCACCCACGTTGACCATTACTGCTTCAGTAATGATGTACGGTGTTGGGTCGATGTTGAGTATACGCGAGATTGTTATCGTTAGAGGGATTAGTATCATTACTGTGAGTAAGTTATTTATCAAAGCCGAAAAGATGACAGACAAAGTACACATTACTGACATCAAAGCTAATGGTTTACCTTTAGTAATTTTTATTGCTAAGACTCCAAGAAATTGGAAAAGACCTGCTTCATCAGAGATTTGAACTATAAACATCATACCTACAATTAGCATAAGCGAGTGGAGATTCACAAACTGATCATCAGGTGTTCCAAAAAGTAAATCAACTATTACACTGAAACTTTTACCTTCAGAAAAAACTAAAACAAAGTAAGTGATAATTGCAGCAGTTATAGCTGCTATTGCCCTATTCAATTTATTTGTGAAAAGTAGCACAACAACGGCTAGAAAACACAAAGAAATTATAATCTGACTGACTAGTAGTATAATATATCACCTGCAACGTTTGGAATAGTTAAGTTGATAGAAAATATTAGTAGTTATAATATGTTCTATTCGAAAGGGATTTTTAATAATAATAAAACATTATGCAATATCCATAGTTATTCTTTTTTATTAACAATGATGAGCAATCTAGCTAGAATAGTAATGAAGAAGACAAAGAATGCATATATTGTTAATTTCTCCATGATTCCCAGATGACCATAGAAGAATGATGGAAAGAAACCTACTGTTATTACATAAGCGAGGATAAATAATAAAATTATTACGTTTACAGAAAAATCGAGATACCAAATCTTGTTTCTTTTGTAGGCATGCTCTTTATCCATCAGCTTAACATAGATACCCCAACAGAATGCAGCGAATATAACAAAGCCATATGCTCCAATAGCAAAGACCAGATGAAGAACAAAATAATCTCCTTCATTAAAAACTCCAGCCATTGACATGAATGGACCTATCAATGTCCCCAAGATGGTTGTTGCTAGAAGTAATCTTGGTTTAGAATCTTGTTCGTTTTTCATTACAAAATATATTGCTGGAAAACATGGTATCATAAGAATACCTGAAACTATTAAGGATGAATTGAATAACCAGGCGTAATCGTTGTCATGTCCTGTTGTTGAGAAGACATCATAGATAAAATCGTGATCTTCAACAAGTAGCATGGCAAGCAATGTACCAGTTATAAAGATGACAATAGAAACAATTGCTAAAATTAAACTGGAATTTAAGAATAGTTTTGTTCTTTTTTCTGTTAGCATTCAAGAAAAGAGAAAAGGTGTAGTATAAATTTCTATCGAAGATATCATTCTCTTAGAAATTATACACTTAATATTCAGCTTTCAGTGTTTCAAGGACAAATGATTTTTTTACCCAATTGTACAATGGATCAAAACTATTCTCTTCGAAATGAGCATGCTTTGCCCCCGGAAGTAATGCAAATTCCTTAGTTTCACTCTGAATTTCTTCAAAGAATGCTTTTGTGGCATCAACTGAGAATAGTTCATCACTCTCCCCTACACCAACAAAAACTGGATAATTTATCTCCTCTGGAAGAACAAGATCCTCTGGATTAATCGTTCTTAAAAATCTGAGCGTATAGAAAAAATTGAACAATGGATCTTCTTTCCCTCTAATTCCTTCTCGGTAGAAATGAATAATTGGTTTGCTAGGTTTAAAGATGGACCAGAAAAGAATCTTAAGTGTAGTAGCAAATGTTCTTCTTGAATAAGAAGCTCCTTCTCTCACCTCTCTTGCTGTACTTAGAAAAACTAAACCTCCTATTTGCTCAGGAAATAGATTCACAGAAATTGAACTAGTGACAACTCCAAGACTGTGCCCAATTAAGACTATATTATCATGCTTTGATTTAAGAAAGTCAAGAGTTACTTCGAGATCTTCAAAGAGTTTATGCTTACTAGTATAATCACCTCGTGGTCCTTCAGATAATCCGTGACCTCTGAGATCTAAACCATAGGTAGAATATCCCATATCTGAGAGACGATTACCAATCATGCCATAAGGTCCACTATAGGCAGTAATTCCATGATGAATAAGAAAGGCGGTTTTTGATAAATGGGGAGTCTTCCATTCCCGAAGAAAGAGTTTGGTATCATCTTTTGATGTAAGAATATGATAAGAATCTTCACAAGCATTCCTAAGTTTCAATAAGTCTAGCACAATATTAAGAATTTATATTTGAATAAAAAGCTTATCTATTTATCGTTGAGAATTAAGGTCAAAAGTAGCCTATCTTATTAGAATATCCCTTCTTCTCGTAAACTCTATTCTTCTTGTTAACTCATCCTTCTCGTTAGGGAAGTTAATTATAGAATCTTGGAAATAATACTCTTTTAAGAAGGTGGGGTGTCTATGTTAAGAAAAACTTATAGAAGTTCAAAGCTATAATTTAGTGTGAATCTAAAAACGGAAGTGGTTTATTTGTTTTTCTTCTAGTTTTAGCTATTATTCCTATTTATTCAACTTCCAACACTTCTTCCAGTTTAGATTCATATCTAAGCAAATATAGCATAATTATAGATACTAATCCTGATGATTTCGTTTTCTCTGATGCTATCAAAATTGATGAAAATAGTGATTTTCTTGATTATGGATTTCCGGGTTCAGGAGTGGAGGAAGATCCATATGTTATAAGCAACTTGTATATTCTTGAAAATGCACATTCAGATCCAGCTATTACAATAAAGGATGTAACTTCACACTTTGTTATTACTGGCTGCTATATTATTGGAGGACAATACAATATCTATATAGATTCAATAGAAAATGGGATAGCTACAATTACTAATAATTCTTGTTTACTTGGAGAATATGCTGGAATTCATATTGTTAATACAGCTAGACATAATATCTCAAATAATACGATTGCATATGCCTCAGGTCCAGGAATTTATGCTTGGGCTTGTGATGAAATGAATATAATAAACAATACTTGTGCTTTTAATTCTGAAGGAATATCTCTCACATACTCCAATCGATTTAAAATAGAATCAAATCGTTGTTTAAACAATGGATATATAGGCATTGATCTACATACATATTCTCTATTTGATGGACCAGTAATTGGCACGATATGCCGCAATATCTGTATTGGAAATTATATAGGTATTGCTATTTCAAATGATGATGGTCAAATGTTGAATGTATCAGAGAATATTGTTATTAAGAACAGTAACACTGGTATTAGAGCGTTCTCTGTAAATGCTTCCATCTTTAACAACACCATTCAATACAATAGAGTTGGAATATTTTCACGCCGTTTAGAAAATTGCGATATATATAACAATCTGATACAGTATAATACTGATTTCGGAATTGAAATTGAAGTTACATCATATGTTCTTGAAAATATCCGCATATATCATAACTATTTTGATGGAAATGGAGACTCTAACCATTCACAAGTATTTTGTGATAGTGGGATACTTGAAACACAGTGGTTTGATGAAACGATAAGTGAAGGAAATATTTGGACAGATTGGAACGGAACAGGATCATATTACTTCGAAACCTCAGAGGATGTGACCAATGATACATATGATCCTTATCCTTTACTAGCCAATGATACAGAT
>JAAFKJ010000127.1 GCA_021399395.1 Candidatus Heimdallarchaeota archaeon | reverse complement strand
GGAATAGTGTTTCTAAATCTGCTCTTTCAGATTGAAGTTTGTTCTGAAGTTGTAGAAATCAGTAATATTGGCGTATCAAGCAAAGCAATCGAAAACACAATTAGTGGAGACATATTTCACCAATTTAGTTGGACAGATGGGATAGATGAGACAATCAATTTAAACACATTTAAACCTAGTTCTGAGCAAGATGAGCACATTCTAAACATTTCTCTCTATTGCAGTTTTGAGGGAACTATTGTTCTAAACGGTATAGACTTTGACATCTATCTCGGTTTGAGTAAAATTGCTTCTGGAGTTATTTCTATAGCTCAACAAAATGGTGAGATACAGCTGATTGAAACCATCACTTATACTGATAACTACCAAATCGATTTATCTATAACATTTTCAGCTGGAGAAACTGGTTCAGGAACAGTCACATTATACAACTCCTCACAGATAGAGATTGAAGACATTTCTCACGTCAACACTGAAAAATATCTTAAGTTATTAGAAGAAGGAGTTAGTTTCAGCACACCCACCTATGGTTCTTTGACCAAAAATTATGTTGATATAGTTTACATTGAGAATACCTCTCTACCTTTCCAATTAGAATTTTTAATGGAACTATCAGCATCTACTTCAGGTTTTCAAAGTATAGTTTTATCAGTTTATGCTGATGATTCAGCTATTACAACCAAGTCAATTTCTGATGTAGGAGATGTCCATATATTCATTGATGTAGAACTCACTGAGGGATATAATGAAATCAAGTTCGTTCTCAATATAATTGGCCAAGGATCAACTGTTACTTTTGAGAATATGAGATATACTCTCGAGCAAGGCATCAATGATACTCTTAACCCTCTTATCCCTGAAGATGAGTTTAACATCCCATTCTTCAAAGTTCCAAAGAACATCTTTCTAGGTATTTTCGTTCTTTTTGATTGTTGGTTAGTTATGGGAATATTGCTACGAATCTATAAAGGTCGCAAGCTCAGAAAGAATCAACAAACTGAAAATGACGAATTCATTTTAGAAATTGTTCAACTGTCTCAAGACTAGAAATTTACCTAAATATTTTCCTTAGTTTTTATATCATTTTGCTTATTATTCTATTGACATGGCAGTTCACTCTATCAGATCTAATGTATCTGAGAAAATAAAGAAGTTTGGTAAGAATCAGAAAGAATCCATCAAAGAGAGCCTCTACGCTAAAGGAGAGCTTCCTATTCTAATTCAGATTCTAGGAGCAGTTATTTTTTGGTTTTTTATATTTCTGATTCTAGCCGTTTTCTTGTCCCCCGCATTGAAGTGGTTAGGTGTGGTTATAGCTGTTGCAGGAGCTTTCCTCATAATCCAAGCTATGAATATACTTGGTCGAAAATTCGTTAGAAAAGATGAAGAAGAGGATTCCGAGATGGCTACTGAATTCTTAGAAATATCTCAAAACTCCATCTTATTAGGTGAACACTACAAGCGAGGAGGGGTAGTTCTTGTTAAGAATCGTAAAGGTAAACTTACTCTTACACCAGTTTTACTCTTGCAGATACTTTCAGTATCTTCTGGTGCTACTTCAATTTTCGCAACTCTTTCTCCCGTATCTTTACAAAGATTGAGTTTGAAGTATAATTGCAGCATCATTGATACCTCTAAATATGAATTGATCTTACTCAAAGGAGATTCGAAGAAGTGCAAAAAAGATTCTTTAGCTCTTATGTTGAAGTTATTGGAAGATAGTTTTTTCCAAGGTGCTTTTGACATCATTGCTGAATTTCAACGAGAGAAAAGAATCGAACTAGAATATCCAAATAAATCAATTCTAGAAGAAGTTTTCCCCTCTTATGGAACAGTTATAGACTTATTAGATAAAAACCACGTAGAGTCAGATTCTGAACGCTTAGACGAGTTTTCTGAAGCAAGTGAATTAGAAGTAGAAGCACGAAAACTTTACGAATCCTTCACTGAGTTAGATGAAGATGAAATAAGTGTAGATGAGGAAGAAGAAATAGAGGAGAAGGAACCATTATTAGAATTGAAACCGGAAGTTTCTCAAGTTGAAAAGAAAACATTGAATCCTAATCAACAACTGATAGTCAAAGATGTTTTACTGCGAGAGCTCAATTTCTCACTTGACAGTTTTCTAAACGCTGCTAAAGGTTACTACAAAAAAGGTATCGAGACAAATTTGGATAAGAAATTTGAAATAGATACTGATAAATTTCTGAAACTCACTCATCTATTCTGCGAAAAGGAGGAAATACCATTTTTCTATTCATCATACTCTTATTTTCTAAAAATCATTGAATTCCTAGATGTAGAGTTACCGTCTTCAGCTGATATAGATAATTTTTCAACAAAATTGTCAGAGGAGTATGTTACAGTCACGTTCTCAGATGATCATAAGGATAAGTTAGTGCAATTTCTAGATGCAAAACTACCCAAAACAAGCAAGATTAAAACTGAAGATAAAGTAGAAGATGAAAGCAGATTAATGTCAATCCCTCCTCCACCAGGAAAGAGTAAACCTAAAGCAAAAACCCAGGAGGAAGTTGAATGATTGAGGAAATGTTCTTCTTAGATATAGTTGAATTTTATCTCAAGTTCTGGTTAATTTCACTTGCACTAAGATGGCTGGTATCGTTTCTACCTTGGAAAGTGTTTGATATACTCAGATTTATCGGTAATCTTATTCGTTTTCCAATTAAGAGATTCTTCTATTGGATTTATGGAGTAAAAATCGAGGAAACAGATTTAGAAAAGTCTACTTTCATCACAGAAGAAGTAACAGATTTTGATTGTCGTATAACTTCCAATATTATCGGACCTTTATTGATTCAGACTTATATTGGTAGTTTCATCTTATATTGGGCTAATCAGCTGTATCCCACTTCTTACATATGGTTAAGTATCGTCCTCTACATTATTGGGTTCTGTATAATTCTAATGTCAGCACCCGACTTCAAAGAATCTGAAGAATTGTTGAGAGTCAGTATTAAATCAATCTTCAAGTGGCTTGGAAAATTGGTTCTTCTTTCAATACCTGCATATCTCTTGATACATTTTCTTGTTGGAATCGAGACTTTGGCTCAAGGTATTTTCATTCTCACTCTGCTCATTCCTGTTTATTTCCATAGAAAGAAAGAATCAGGTGAGGGGTGGGTTAAATCTAAGAAAGCTAAGGTGGTTGAGGTTGATCCTTTTGGAGAATGACACTGAAGTTAATGAGATTGTTGATAAAATCATTGAAAACCTTGAATCATCACTCGGAAAATTGGGTCAGAATCTTAGAATTAACGATAAAAAAGAAAAAGAAGAGATAATAGTTGAAGCTAAGAAAGAAGAGATTGAAGTAAAAAAGACTGAGCAAGTTTCTTCACCTAAGCAACCT
>JAAFKJ010000019.1 GCA_021399395.1 Candidatus Heimdallarchaeota archaeon | reverse complement strand
TGCCACCTTCATTTCTTCCCAATTATATATTCGATGACAGTTTCATGATCATCTGTACTCACTCCCCATTTCTTACCAAAGTAATCCAAGAAATGGATGAAATCTCTTCTCAAGAACACTTCTGCATCAGGATGATCAATATCAACAGCTTGAGGAAAATCAATTACAGTAACTTGTTCTGTCCTTTCATCATATAGAATGTTATATTCAGTGAGATCAGCATGAACTAAACCATATTTTTGATAGAGTGTTTTTGCGAATTCAATAACTGTTTCAAGAACTTTTATTGGTTTTCGAAGCTCTCTAGCATTAATCAGCTCTACTCCTTCTACTACATTCATAGCAATAATATGTCTATTGTAACCTTTAATGTCAGGAACAGGTAAATTTTGATCTTTGAGTTTTGTAAGTATCTCAAATTCTCTTTTTGCAGAGATTGTAGAGGTTGAAAATATTGAATAGTGGAATCTTCCTTTAAGAAAGTCTCTCTTTCTTTTTATCTGTTTGAAACTTGCTCTTCCAGTTCTATTTATTTTGATTATAATTTCATTATTTTCAAAGTCTATTGCATGATAAATATCACTCTCTTTTCCAACACCTCGAGAATTGCCAACTCCATAAACAATCTTCTTGTTATACAAAGTGTTCAAGGCTAGTGCATCAAAACCAGCTATAGATAATGAATATCCTATAAAACCTCCTGACCATCTTCGGATGAGTTTTAGTTTGTTCAATTTTGACAGGATTAAATCTACATCCTTATCTCTATATTTGGAATATGTAACAATTTTATCAACAGGAGCATATTCACCCTTACGCAAAAGCGTCTCTATCATATTTAATACTCTGAAGTCCATATTAGATAGATCTTTTAGAACTCTAGCTCCACGTAAGGTACCAGCCATTAATATGTTGTAAGAGTATGACTTAAAATTCTTTTCTAATATAATGTTATTTAGATGAATAGTAAAAAGTTCGAAGCAGCACGTCGATACAATGAAACAGCTGAAGTTTACGATAGACGTTACAAAGACATTCAATTTGCTAAATATAGAGAGGTTATACCTGAGATAGATCTAACTAAATCTAGCTTAATTTTCGATATAGGAGGAGGTACTGGTCTCCTCTTAGAACACTTGAAAGAACTCAAACAGAATATAATCATCAGCGATCTGTCCTTTGAAATGCTCAAAGTGGGAAAAACAAAATGTAAGGATGGAAATTTCGTCTGTGCCGATAGTGAATCTCTCCCATTTAGACAAAACTGTTGTGACACAGCTTTTTATTTCTCAATTTTACAAAATCCTGAATCCCCAAGTCCATCCTTATCAGAAGGATTTAGAATTCTTAACAATGATGGAACGATAGCTATAACCGTTTTAACGAAAATCTTTGAAGAAGAGAAACTAGTAGATATACTGATTAAAATAGGATTTAGTGTTGATAAAAGTTGGAAGCTCTCTATAGAGGATCTAGCTTTTGTAGGGAAAAAGAAATGAAAACTAAAGGATGTTGAGAATTACTTTCTTCACTTTAGTTTTACAGACCTTTCTAACACCATGTGCCCCAGGTTCATATCTTGAATCAAGCATTCCGGCCTTTTCCAGATATTTAATCTGAGCAGAAGTATTTGCTTCTGTTTGTTTCATCCTCTTTGCAATGCTAGAAATGTCCATTTCCTTATCTAGTAGCAATTTAACTATGTTGAACCTTGTTGGTGAAGATAAGGCTTTTGCTAGTGCTATTATTTGTTTTTCATCGCTTAATTCTAAAATTTCGGTCAATTTTAAACCACCCCGTAAATTCAGTTTTATGTTAAAGTAATGATTATTTAAATATACTGCTTGATAAACAATAAAATGAGTAAAAGATTTATAAAGCATTAATGCATAATACACCAATTATTGTTTTGTTTCATCAAGAGTTATTGTTATTAGCTTAAGCAAATGCTTCATCAACTGTGCGAAAACCATCCACTTTAATAGTTAAATCTAAATAGTGTTTTGAGTGAGTCATCTAAAATTAAGTAATTAGGACGGGAATCCCATGAGTTCCACTATTGATGAAAAAATCACCAAACTTGAAGATGAACTTAGAGAAACACCAAAAAACAAATCTACAGAGAAGCATACTGGTGTTCTAAAATCTAAAATCGCCAAATTACGAAGAAAAAAACTTGACCTAATAGCTTCATCAAAGTCTGGTCCAAGTTATGGTTTTGACGTAAAAAAGGCGGGTGATGGTTCAGCAGTGCTTATAGGTTTTCCCTCAACAGGCAAATCAACGGTACTCACAAAAATTACGAGTAAAGCTTCAAAAATAGGTCATTATGATTTTACTACAACTAAAGCTATTCCGGGTATATTAGAACATAGGGGAACTCAAATACAATTAATTGACTTACCAGGTATAATAGAGGAAGCAAGTAAAGGCAAAGGAAGAGGGAGAGAGATTTTAGCAGTAGCACGAAGCTCTGATCTTATCGTTATTCTACTTGAGAGGAATAATCCTTTAAATATTTATGAAAAAATAATTGATGAATTGAGCAAAGTAGCGATTCGTCCCGGTAAAATACGACCAGATATTAAAATAGTGAAAAAAGATAGAGGTGGTATAGCTCTTTCCACTTTATTTAGATTGACTCATATGTCTGAAAAAACCTTCATTGATATACTTCGAGAATACAAAGTTATGAATGCTGCCGTAACTGTAAGGGGAGATCCAACAATGGATGATTTAATAGACGTTCTTGAAGGCAATAGAGTTTATCCTAAACTACTGGTTGTTGTCAACAAAATAGACCTACTATCATCTAGAAAACTTGCTTCTTTGAAAAGGAAACTACCTAATGCAGTTTTTATTAGTGCTTTAGAAGAAGAAAATCTGGAGTTGCTGAAGGACAGAATAATAGATGAGTTAGAGCTCATTCAGGTATATTTGAAAAAACAAAGAGCAAAAACTGATTACGAAGAACCATTAATTGTTAAAAGAGACTCAAGTATCAAGGATGTTTGTAATAAGATTCACAGAAAATTCAAAAGGCAATTTCGTTATGCTGTAGTCTCAGGAAAGAGCACTAAACATCCATTTCAGAGAGTTGGATTAGATCATATTGTCCAAGATGGAGATGTAATTACCATCATCATTAAACAGTTTTAATTGATCAGAGCAAGATTATTTTTCGTAAGCTACTTTACCGCCAACAATTGTGCGTTTTACTTCTACATCGTGAAATTCTTCTAGTTTAATTGAATCTAAATTGAGACTTAAAATAACTAAATCAGCTAGTTTTCCTTCCTCAATTGAACCCTTCAGTTTTTCCTCTCGAGATACGATCGCTGGATAAAGTGTATAGCATCTGATAGCTTCTTCAAGAGATAATCTTAATTTTTCATTTGGATGATAGATAGCCCCTTTGATACCGTATAATGGACCCAAAGGCATCCCATCACTACCAAAGACAACTATTAGATCATTATCTAAAACCCATCGAAATGGATTGTTAATCATTGTTCGATCTATTCCCACCCTTTGCTCGTACATTCCATTTACTCCAACCATTCCCCATCTCCAAACGAAATTAGGTTGCATAGAATAAACTAAACCGTACTCTTTTGATCGTTCTACATCTTCAAGTAGTAATAGCTCAGCATGTTCAATTCTATGCAAAGCTTGCTTACATTCCTCAGGGTCAATGTTTTTCATAATAGCTGTAATGAGATTAGCAATTGCTTTGTCGCCAATTGCATGAGCGGCGATTTGGAGATTAGCGTTATGCACTTTACTTACCATTTCATCTAATTTCTGTTCATCATAAAGAGCAAATCCTTTCTCATTTTCCATATCTGAATAATCTTCATACAAGTAGGCGGTTCTAGAGCTCATTGCACCATCTGTCATAAGTTTACAAGCTCCAATCCTGAACCACTTATCTCCAAATGATCTGTCTAAACCTAGTTTTATTGCATCATCTATCATATCTTCGTAAATAATTCCATACACTCTAATCAATAATTCATTTTTTTCTGATAGGTATTTATAAGCTGGAAGATTTTCAAAAGTGATATTATCATGAACAGAAGTTATACCTAAACTCAAACACTCCTCCATCCCATAATTCAAACCTTTGATAAAGTCGTCAAACTTAGGACGTATTTCTTGTTTATCCGAGAGATCAATATCTCTTAAGGTACCAACAGGATTACCTTCATCATCTAAATCAACTCCTGTTTGGTTTTTATCAAGATTTAGCCGTTTAAAACCGAGAGTATTTACAGTTTCAAAATGACCCGAAACATGCCTTAAGATAACAGGATTTTCTGGACTTATAGGATCCAAATCTTCAGCTGTTATATACCTCTGCTCTGGCCAATCACTTTGATCCCATGATCGCCCTATTACCCATTCGCCTGGTTCTCTTGTTTTTATGTCATTTTGGACAAAATCAACAGCTTCTTGTAAACTTTTAGTAGGTCCTAAATCCAAGTACACTTTATCCATTCCATTCCATGCAATATGTGTATGAGCGTCAATGAATCCAGGAAGAATACTTTCTCCGTTAAGTGCAATCACTTTAGTTTCTGAACCTACTAAATCCTCTATTTTCTCATTGCTACCAACTTTCATAATAGTATCTTGATAAATCGCTATAGCTTCAGCTTTTGGTTTCTCTTTATTCATCGTCCAAATATTTGCACTTAGAATCACAAAATCCGCAAAGAGTTGTTTAGTCATGAACCAATATTTTCTCATATAGTTTTAAATTCTACTATTTTCGAATACAAAATTGAAAAGAAAGTAATTTATATTGGGTTGCTATTTTTCACAATGAAGGCCATGACCAGAGTAGCTTTGATATCTACAGATAGTAGATCAGAGGGAACAATTCAAGCTTTAGATTTACTTGGAATTAATCCAGTAAAAGGAAAGAAAGTTGTTTTGAAACCTAATTTTAATACTGCTGATCCTCCTCCTGCATCTACATCAGTTGAAACACTTAGATCTTTGATAGTTAAGTTAAAGGAGATGGGTTGTAAATCTATAACTCTTGCAGAAAGAAGTGGTCCTGTAAAGACACAAGAGTGTTTTGAACAAAAAGGTATGTTCGAACTTGCAAAAGAGCTGAAGTTTAATCTAGTCAATCTTTCCAAATTACCTGTTGAAGAATTTACTCTTCTCACGCCTGAAAACAGCTATTGGGAAAGAGGGTTCTTATTTCCAAATATCTTCATAAATGCACAAAGTATTGTAGAAACTTGTTGCTTGAAAACTCACCAATTCAATGGCCATTTTACTATGTCATTAAAGAATGCAACAGGATTAGTACCAAGAAAGAATCTCAATGGTAGTTCGTATATGCGTGAATTACATAATTCCAAAAACACAAGGAAAATGATAGCTGATATTAATAGCGTATACACACCAGATTTAATTGTTCTAGATGGAGTATCTGCTTTTGTCGATGGTGGCCCTGCCAAAGGGACAAAAAAGGAACCAAACATAATATTAGCAGGCACTGATAAAATCGCATTAGATGCAATAGGTGTAGCTATTCTAAGGATATTGGGTACTACCCTTGAAGTGTCTGAAGGTAAAATATTTGAACAAGAGCAAATCGCAAGAGCAGTGGAATTGGGTTTGGGTATCAACTCAGTTAATGAGATTGAAATTGTAACAAACACTGACGAAGCAAACAAAATAGCTGAAAAGATTTACGAACAATTGCTTTAACAGAACTAAACATTCTTTTATAGTAGCAATTCTTTTAATTTCTGTAACGGTTGTGCATAATTAATGGAAAATATTGACACAGATCTTGGACCTCCATCTGAACCAAAAGCCAATATAAAGGATGTTCTAAAAGCTCCAGAAACCAGAGAAGTATTTTCTTTTCTTCTTTCTCAGTTTCTTGCTTTTGCTATCTACATGTCAATACGTCAGCTATTCCCACTATATCTACTTGAAGTTGAATCATCTAAATTTCTTAATTTTTCGAGTTCTAATTATATTCAAAATTTGTCACCTATGAATATCGAGGAATATGCTAGATTAATCGAGATAGCTGTTCTAACTAAATGGGGGATTATAGCAACAGCTTATACTTTTGCAGGATTAGTTGGAAGAATACCTAGTGGATGGTTAATTGAAAAATTTGGAAGACAAATAATAATCATTACATCTTTTATTTTAATGATAATCTCAGTTGGTTGTTTAGCTCTAACAGATAACACAGCGATTTTAGCTATACTTTTTGTCATACTTCGGCTAACCAATAATACGTTTGGGCTAGCAAGTAGATCACTTCTATCAGATCTAAAATCAAGGTATAAAGGATTGTACAATTCCCTGATTTCAAGTTCAGGAAGATTAGGTAATCTTATTGGGTCTCTAAGTTTGGGGTTTGTTCTTAATTTCTTTCCTGGATATGTCATGATTCTATGTGGATTAGCTCTAGCTGTAATTGGGTTTGGAGCATTTCAGCTTGTTTTTGTTAAAGGTAAAGCAGAGACCATGCATTTCATCCGAAGAGTAGATATCAAAAAAGGGAAGAAAGAAAAACTAAATTTAAAGATTTTTAGATCTAAAACATTTATCTTCTTTACTCTAAGTTTCATAATTTTTGGTCTAATAGCAGGTATAAGTGATCCAATACTTTCTCTATATGGTGCAAGTTTGGAACTCTCTGAAAGTACAATAGGGTTAATATTGGGGTTATCACAGCTAAGTTTCATATTGTTATCACCAATAATTGGATGGATGATTTCAAGTAAACCAAAAATAACTGACGGATTGCTTGTAGTCTCATCTATAATTCTAATATTCAACTATCTATTGATCTATTTAATACCAACAAGCTCAGCTGTTTACACTATAATTCTTTTTGGTAAAAATTTTGCTCATGCGTTATTCTTCCCCGTTGTCTTTACTATATTAACATACGATTTACCTAAGGCACATTTTGCTCTTATCTATTCAATCCTAACAACAGGATTTTTTGTTGGAATAACTGGAACAGCATATCTTTCAACTTACTTGTATTCCATTTCTGAAAGATTGCCATGGTTATTTGCATTTGTATCAGCAATAGCACTTACTATCACTATAATTGTATACGTGATTGTAAAGAGAACAGGTAAAAAACCAGAAAAATAATCCTAGTAACAATATATCTTGTATTTTGAGGTGTTTAAATAGCTGAGTTAAGGATAATTTGTGTGTCAATTGAGATAGAGAATTTGTATAAGGAATACCAAAAAAAGGGAAATAAACTTGTAGCTTTAGATAACATATCGCTAAATATCAAAGAAGGAGAATTTATCGGTCTTCTTGGTCCAAATGGGGCTGGTAAAACCACTCTAACTAAGATATTAACAACACTTCTCCTTCCTACAGCTGGTGATGCGTACATAAATGATGTTTCTATAAGAGATGATAAACGCATTAGAAAGATGGTAGGAGCTGTATTTGGAGAATCAGGTGGAAGGAGTCTCTATTATAGATTATCAGTTGAAGATAATTTATTGTTCTACAGCACCCTTAGTGGATTAAGTAAGAATGTCGCTAAACGGAGAATTTCATCATTATTAAATTACTTTGATTTGGAAGAGAAAAGAAAAACCCTAGTAATGAAACTTTCAACAGGGATGAAAGCTAAAGTACTTCTGATTCGAGCCCTCATACCTTTTCCTCAAGTGTTACTATTGGATGAACCAACATTAGGATTTGATGCAGAGAGTTCCGAAAAAGCCAAAGACTTACTAAATGAATTTAATAGAGAATTTGGAACTACTATTCTACTTACAAGCCACAATTTTCCTGAAATCGATGAGCTTACATCGAGGTTGATCTTGATAGATAGCGGAAAGATTGTGCAAGATTGCAAACCTAATTTATTCAAGAAAACAGCTGTTCAAGAGTATGTGCATTTAATTTTCTCTCTACCTCCTCTCCCAACAGATGGTTTTGGCATGTCAAAACTCCCCACTGAAGTATTCAAAAAACTCGTTAAAGATTCTGCGGGAGCAGATATACTATCACTAAAAGAGAAAGATAGTTTTAACTTCGTTTATGAAGCTACTGTCCAACCCAGGCAGTTTCCTTTGAATGAAACTATATCAAGGATAACTGTTTTAATTCTAAGGGCTAGTGGAGAGATTTTCAAAATTGCTCCTTCTATGCCTAGTCTGAAAGAGTCATTTCTAGCATTCCTTGCTTTGAATAAACAAGAGACTTTGGAACGTGAGGAGAAAAGTATTGATGAGATCTTTACTTTTCCAATCCAAGAGGAGGATGTATAATTATTTCTCAACAACTTGTAGATGTTCTCTCTTCTTTTAGTTATACTACTAAGAAATCAGCCTTCTACACTAGAATTGGGATTATTTTCAAAGCTAGAATTAAGATGGCTATAAGTTACAAAAGCAGCTATTTTATGACAATTTTCTTAAATTTAATCACAATAATCATGTACTTTTTCTTCAGTAAACTAAATCCTGACTTAACAATTTTTGGTATCTCATCTTCTTATCTAGAATTCGTTTTTCTAGGATTGTGTTTGCAGATGATAATAGGGACAACATTGGCAACTGTCTGTGGTAGTTTGTACAATGAAATAGTTACTGGGACATGGTCAACTTTACTGTTAAATTTTAATTTTCTAGAATATTCAATCGGAAATACGTTGGCGGGAGTATCGCTTTCATCGGTCTCAGTGATAATCGCACTATTATTAGCTTCTTTGTTTATGGGTTCATTTTATGTTGTTTCTTTTCAAGAAATTTTACTGATTTTAGTATTATTCTTACTAATCTTGCTTTCTCACATGGTAATTTCAATGCTTTTTACCTCATTTACAATTTATTACCAGAAAAATAGTGGCCTCATACCCCTTCTTTATCAGTTGACAAAAACATTCACAGGTGTAGTTTTTCCAATAGCTTTGCTTAAAGGATTTCCGCTATTCCTCTCTAGAATCTTACCTTTGACGTATGGGTTAGAAGCGTTACAGGCAATAGCTCTGAGTGAAACAATAGATTGGAAACTGATTCTTACTAACAGTGGAATCTTAGTTGGAATGATAATCATCTTAGGAATTTTATCATATTTTCTAGTTTCTTGGAGTATACAGAATTCAAAATCAAATAACAAAGTGGATTGGTATTAATGTCGTCAAAACATACAAAACAGGTTATTGATCAGTTCAGCAATTCAGAGATTTCAATAAATTTTGTAAATGGTTTCAAAGCAACCTTCATCAGGAATATCAGAATCATTTGGCAGTATAAGTTTAGTCTTTTGATAGGATTTGTGAATACCTTTACTGTTGCTAGCCTATTCTATTATGTTGCAAATTTAGTCCCAAATCAGCTGATAAGTCAAGATAATTACATAGTCAGTAGCATACCATTTATCTTTGCAGGAAGTATGTTGGTAGATATTTCAACTAGAATTTTGATGAAATCAATGAATAGTTTTACAAGTGAGATTAAACAAGGAACTTTTGAAACATTAGCAACGCGTCCATTCGGCTTAAAGAGATATTTTCTATCGGAAATTACCTTCGAAGTGTTCTATGGGCTATTCTTTTCTCTAATTTATTACATTCCTGTATTGCTTATATTCCCAATTTTCCAAGGGATAGAAGTGGATGTTTATTCTGTATTGTCATTCTTACTTCTCATTGTTTTCGTATTTTTATTCTTCTTCTCCCTATCTCTATTGGCGGCCAATATTACTATATTGGTAAAGAGAGGAAGAGAGATTTCTATGGTTATTATTGGTATTATACACCTTTTAAGCGGAAGTCTCTTCCCTCTCTCGCTATTTCCCGAGTGGTTAAGAATCATAGCTTATTTTTCGCCAATGACTCTTGCAGTTCAAGCATTTAGACTGTGCTTGTTCGGAGGTGGAACAGTGGGTGACTTCTCTGTATGGATGGCCATTATACTACTTGCTGTTTCATCATTGATAATTCTATTACTCTTCAACGTCACTTACAAGAAAATTTACAAAAGAATTAGAACAAAGGGGACAATTCATGAATACTGAAAACAACAGATTATATTGTTTATTGCAGCAGTTGAAGGAAATTCTCTGTAACTGCACTAATATCTTCAGCTTGAGTAATAGCTCGACCTACGATTATTATGTCAGCACCATTATTGAGAGCTCTTTGACTGGTTACGAGATTTAAACCACCAGCAACAGCAATTAATGACTCTGGATAACTTTCTTTTATATCTTGAATAATCTCCCATGGATGATCCATATTGTTTTCTTGATCTATACCTCTATGAAATAGTATTATTTCGGGATTTCGCGATAAAGAGTCTATTAGTCCCTTTGGGTTATCAACATTCATGCAATCAAGGATTATATCCATTTTTCTCTGTTTTCCTTCTTTCAATGATGATTCAATAGTTTCAACTGAAGCCAAACCACTTATTGCTACCGCATTAGCTGAAGCTTCCGCAGCAATTATCACTTCCAACCACCCAACATCAAGTGTTTTCATATCCGCAATTACATAGGAATTGGGATTATATTCTCTGATTTTATCTACAATTGAAATACCAAATTTCTTAATTAAAGGGGTACCAGCTTCTAAGAGAACTTTTGTTTCTTTTGGGATTTGTTTCAAAACTTTCTCTAAGTGATCAATTGAAACTATATCTAATGCAACCTGCAAAAAAGGAGAATTCTTTAGTTTCATCTTCTAAGCACTCAAAAGTTTTGTTTCTACACCCTCTTTGATTAATCGAGGTTGTGCAATATCTTTTACATAATTTAAAATGTATTCTTGGTTTCTTTTATCACCATGAATTAATATGATGTCTTTTGCATTTGTTGCTTGCATCATATGTTTTAGACCATCTACAGAACTATGACCAGAATATGGGAATTTCATCACTTTAGATTTTAGAACAATATTCTTCTTTCTACCTCTTCCATTGTCCAAAGTAATATCTCTCTCGCCATCATAAATTGATCTTCCAAGTGTTCCATCAACTTGATATCCAGTGAATCCTACAACATTTTCTTCTCTATCACCACATAATTCAAGATAAGTATGAACAGGTCCTCCCTCAAGCATCCCTGATGTTGTTACAATAATGGACCCTTCGGTATTGCGAGCTATATATCTTCTTGCTGCATGTGTTCTTTCAGAAATGGAGTGTACGGGGATAAAATTGCTCTTTTCAAAAGGAGAATTTAATCCAGCGTCTTTGAGTTGTGCTAGAAACCTCTTAGAAACCCATTTTTCGGAAAGGAAGTGTTCTGTTATCATGTTCATGACATTTATCATTCCATCCATATATATGGGAACATCATTCAAATCATCATCAAGAGCTAAGGTGATCAAGGTTTCTTGTGACCTTCCAACTGCAAAAGAGGGTAAAATCATTTTATGATTTTCAGCAGTCAATTGTTTAGCTATTAGTCTAAGACCTACATTTATTTTTGATCTTTCTGGGACATATCTGTCACCATTTGTTGATTCTATCAAAAGAATATCTATGTCCTCTTCAGGTACATCATAACCATCGAACATAGGAGTTATTCTATCATTTATATCTCCTGTGTAAAGAATAAGCCTACCTTCCCAATCTATCAAGATTTGGGCTGCACCTAACACATGTCCTGCATTAAGAAATCGTGCAGTAATTCCATCAGCTAATTTGAATGTTTTATCGTAATTGAGTGTTCGAATTTTGTGAAAAACTCTATCTAAATCTGACTCTCCCCAATGTCTTTGTCCCTCAATTTTAAGATGATCCAACCACAATCTATATGCAATCTCTTTAGTTGGGTGAGTCATATAGTAATTTCCTCTATAACCATTTCTTGATAGAGAAGGCATATAGCCAGAGTGATCAATGTGAGCATGACTAAGGAGAACAGCATCCAGCGTAGAAGCGATGGAATCTACACCTTTAGGTGCAATGGAAAATTGTTTTGGCACTAGTTGTATGCCACAGTCCAATAGAATGTTATGATCTCTATCACTTAGATGAAATGCACTTCTACCAACATAATCAGTTGAACCGTAAGCAGTAACGTTAATATCGTTCATATTCTTAATACCCTGAATCTTATTTTTTGGAGAAGAAAAAATACAGTAATAAGAAGTATTACTTCATTCTCTCTTCAACAGTGTTTTATTTAATAACAAGTAAATATAGGTTGTTATCTTTAATTGAATATTTTTTTATATAATGGAATATAGAATATCTTGAGAGTAATGGTACCAGAAAAAGAAAAAGATAAGAAAAAAGAGCCCGATTTTCGTTCAGACCTTTCAGATGCTTACAAAAACTTTGA
This sequence comes from Candidatus Heimdallarchaeota archaeon, assembly GCA_021399395.1. GTDB lineage: Archaea > Asgardarchaeota > Heimdallarchaeia > Heimdallarchaeales > Heimdallarchaeaceae > UBA460. The sequence goes on along the minus strand of JAAFKJ010000019.1, from coordinate 303 downwards.
TGTAGAATTAGAGAAAAGTCAAAAAAAGGATAAGAAGAAAAGACAAGAAGTAATCGAGAATGGATTGGAAACTGTAGAGAAGAAATCAGAAAAGGAATTGGTATCATCCAAATTAGTTGTGAACAGGATATTGGACATAAGAAAGAAAGCAGGACTGTCTCAAACTATTGGAACAGCTGGTAAGATCAAGACTCCAGTTCTATTTGGAAAAGATGAATTCAAACAGAAACTAGTTCAAGAGATTTTGATTATAGGTACAGAAGAGCTGGAAGCAATTGGATCAGCAATAACTATTGTAAATCT
>JAAFKJ010000126.1 GCA_021399395.1 Candidatus Heimdallarchaeota archaeon | reverse complement strand
TACCTGTTTGAATGTTTAGGGTAACCAACACAGAAATGATAACTGGTGCAAATAGATTTTCGAATAAAATTCGAAGAATTAACTCATGAGTTATGTACCTTAAGAGTAAATAAAAATATGAGAGCAAAATCCTCTCAAGCTTGCACAAAATTGTTAGAATGTTTAGACTGGAGCGATTTCGATGTTCAATATTTCTAGAATTCTAACCATTTCTTTTATATCTTCGATAGTTTTAATTCTCATTGAACTTCTGAACATGCTTGAATTTAGTTCGGATGCTACTTTATAGATATCTCTTCGTCTCCATACATCCATTGAAGGATTGTAAAGAAGGATGTGCATAACATTCTTATCCAAGTCACAAAGCAGATAAGTATCAGCATATTCCAATCTCTTACCTATCATTTCTTTCAGAGAATTGTCGGCATTTATTGCAAATATTCTTGGAATTTTGCCTGAGAACATGTCTATCATTCTTGTATAGAGTTGTTTAATTGAAGTTGGGTCAATACTTGATTCTTTTTGCAACCCTCTACCTATCAAGGTAAAGTAGGGTTCTATTAGACCATAACTGTCTAAAACATCTCTTACTGCAATTCCTTCAAATAGAAAATATGCAACACATAAACGGTGACCAGCAGCAGCTATTCTTTCATCTGAAGATGAAGTAATCTCTGTCTCAAAAGGTATTGCTATTGCTTTTAATTGTTCATGCTCTGGAACTGGAATTGGTCCCAGCATCTTAGGGGTTTTTGTGCCATCCAATCTTCCGATTGAACCTTTGTCCATTTCTACAAGAGTCATACCACTCATAACCAATGTTAGAGCTGTATTCTCATTTAGTGCAGAGTTATTAAATAGGATTTCAGGTCCATAATCTTTGAAGATACTGAACACCAATGAAGGTTCTTTTGAAACGTTAGGATTTATCATTTTTCTTCTCCTTAATATTCGTCATCTCTTTCTGGTTGTTGATCTAACAAGATAGCAATTTCAGGAATCTTAGTAAGAAATTCATACTTAATCTGTTTTGGCAGATCCTTTGAAGGATCTCGCTCTTTTTCTTCTTGAAATGCATTAAGAATCTCTTCTGCAAGAGATTGAGCTTTTGATTCACTATCATCTCGGTCAACAAAAAGTACTATACTCCACCCACCCATTTTTCTTATTACCATTTTCATTCCACCAAGTTTTACTACATCCATTACGGATTCAGACTCGAATATGGTGGAAGCCATAATATTTAACGCACTTATCAACCCTCCAAGTAGTGTGCTATCGTGCTCTTCAACTGAAGCGTCAAATGTATGATCGAAAGCTGGAACACCGCCTTCCTGAAGAATGATTACTCTTTTAGGTGTAACTTCTTCTCTTAAGGGGGTTCTACCAGTCATTCTTGATATAACCCAATCAAATGCCGTGTAGAAGTTTTCTCCAGTTTTAATGCTTACTGGATAAATTGACACAGATCTATTGATATCATCCATGATGACTTGAAAAGCAGGGTCCTGAAGTAAATCAGGAAAAGGAACACTATCTGGAAGATCAGTTTTGTTAGCTAAGAATAAAATTGAAGTTGTTTGTGGTATCTTATCAAACAAACTAAAGATATATTCGAAGGAAGCTTCTACATGTCTTAATGATTGCGAATCAATCACGAAAACAATCCCATCAATTTTCCCAAGTATATCTTGGAAGTAAGGACTTTCACGAGAAGTTTCTTCATCAGCTTCAAGAATTGTGATTGTTGATTTACCATATGATACATTGATGAAACATGTTTGTTGCATGGGTTGATCATCTGAAACAGTTCCATATAGAAGACGACTTATAACGCTTGATTTGCCTGACCCTTCTAAACCTAGGATAGCGCACTGAGGTATCTTCTCTTCCTGAGAAGCCATAAGCTTATCTCGGATGAAGGACAAATAGCCACTCAATTAACGACGTCCTCCTTCTACTTCTAATGGGAATTTACTCTCGAAAACTTCATTCAAATTTTTCTGTACTTCTGCAGGATTGCGACTGAAATTTTCTAGAAGTCGCAGTTGAATTTGTTGAGCTCTTGTAACGGGATCAATTGGGTCAATCATAACAGAAAGACAATAAGCTCCTCGCTTAACATGACTAACATGTTTTTTGAAGAGACTTTCCAATTTTATAGATTGAATGCTCTCTTTTGATTCAATTGCAAATAAACGGGTTAATTCTTTGAGTTTCTTAAAATCATTTGCGATAATAGCTTGATCACTTGGTTTACCGAAGATGGCTTCAGAAACAATATTACCATCAATATCCGCAAGAACAGCGGCTCCTATCTTCACTTTCCACTGTTGAGCGCCACACAACATGTCTACGATCCAATCCCAGGCTTCATATACTCCTTGGCCAGTTAGCGCTGAAACCTTCTTTATATTGAATGGTCTAAGATTTCTCAAAAACTTGTCTAGTTCAAATTGTTCATTTATTTCTGATAATTCCTTAGAATTTGGTAGATCGCTCTTGTTTGCTAAAAACATCACTGGACTGTTTTGCTTTGCGAAATTAATATAATGCCAAAATGTTTCTCTCGACTCATCAAATCTAGCATGATCTGCTGAATCTACTAAATAGATTACAGCATCTGCTCTTTCAATGAACTTCTTCCATAAACTCAAACGGAATGGTTGATGTCCCCCTAAATCAAAACATGTGAAGGTTAAATCTCGGTATTGGTAATTCTCAAGATTAACCCCGTAAGTTGGTCGCACTACGATATCTTCCTGTTTTAGTAATTTCTTAACTAAGGAAGTTTTACCAGCTCTCTCTAAACCCAGTAGTGCTACACTGAACTTATTTCTCCCAATAACAGTTTCTTGTCTTACTTTCTCTGTTCCGCCTTGTTTACCTTGCTGCTTTTCTCTTTTTTGTTTTTCCTCTAGAATACGTTTTCGAAACTCATAGAAAGACATTCATTCACCTTTTTTTAACTAGCTGAGCTGGTGTACAGTAAGCATAAACAATCATATTATCGCTCAAGATTAATTTAATGTTTTCGTTAACTGTAACTTAATTCTTAATGTTAATTGCTTATCCTACTACAATATATATAAGTTCTGTTGGAGGTCGCAATATATAGTCATTCTAGATTAATTTTCAAGCTGCAAAACGAACAGCGAATAGGACAATTGTGAGAATACCTAGAATTAGACAAATCAGTGAGAAATTATATTTTCTAGCAATAAATAGAAATAGTTCCATTGTCAGATAACCTATTATTGCTGTAATCAAAATGGCTATGAGTATTTGCCACCAATCAATAGGAAAAATACTACCCCCGTCAACAGCTGTAAATGTAACATCTAGAACAAAACCTCCAAGAACAGCTGGTATGCTCATCAGAAAACTTCCTTTAATCGCATCTTCTTTTCTTGTTCCCATAAACAATAATCCACTCATAGTTATTCCTGATCTACTAATTCCAGGAATTATGGAAAAGCCTTGAAACAGACCACTTGCTGTCATCTGGAGTAAAGATAGATCCGCAACAGATTTGCGTTCTTTTGCTTGTTGTTCTGAAATTATAGTTTCTTCCTTTTCTTTTTGAGATTCTGATTTTGTTTTCTTTCTTTCAGAATAGAAAAGTAGTGCAGCTGTTACGATTAAAGCTACACCAATTAAGAGCATCACATATTCTCCAAAAACCGAGTTATCTTCAATGAGATACTTAACTAGAAGGAAACAAGGAACACCTGTAATTATTGTACCTACTGTGCTAAAAATCAAAAATCGTCTCCATTGAACTACTTCTGGATCTTTATTTTTGAAGTTCAAATAAAGAAACAATTCTTTTCTATATTTTACTATCACAGCCATCATTGTTCCCAGATGTAGCCATAGTGCAATTTGGAAAGCTAAATCCGCTTTGTCTTGGAATAGAGCTACTATCAAAGAAACTGTCTGTCCTTGTGAACTAACTGGTAACCATTCAAGTAAGCCTTGTAAAAGTGCAAAAATTAGAATGAACCAGTTAAACATGATTAAAATGAAAAGAGTATGTCAAATTAAAAATTTATCTTTCTGATTATTATTGAAACTTACTCTTTGCTAATTCTCCATAAGATATATTCTTCCAGTTTCTCTCCCGTTGGAATAATTAATGTATTTTCTTCAAATTGAGTCTCAATATCTTTTCCTTCAAGAATCATGATCCACCCTTCCCCGTATGGGTCTTTATTGATTAGTTCGGGATTTTTACGTAGGTTTTCATTTTTTTCCACAATCATTCCGTTAATAGGTGATTTTAGTTGTCCTACCCATTTTCCACTTTCAATAGTACCTATTGTATCATTAACCTTGACTCTTTTATCAACCTTCATAGTCATTACGTATTCAATTGTACCTGCCCTTGAAGAAGCATAATGATCGATTCCTAATTTTACCTTGTTATCAGATATTTGTTCAATCCAGAAGTGTCCAGGCTCACCAGTTACGTAAAATAAATCATCTGGAAAGTCATAATCTTGTATTTTCATAACATAAACCTACTTGCCAATTTTACTACGAATTTTAAACTAACTATAGGGAAAAATCTAAACTTGGGGGACAAGACTTTTCCAGGATTGCTTATATTTTTGGGATCAACACTTTTCTTGAATTCTTTATATCTTCGTAGTTCGTCTTTTCCATAGATTTGTCCGTAAAAACCTGAAAACCACAAACCAGTAGAATATGGATACCCTTTTACTTTCTTGCTTTTCAGAGATAATTTGAAGAGTTTCAGATTAAGTAGAGTTTTCTTCAATGAAGACATTTTTTCTTCTGAAAGAACATATATAAGCAAAGCATAATGAGTGGGAGAGATAAATTCTCCTTCTAGATGTATATTACCCTTAAACTTAGAAATCAATTTTCGTATGTATTTATCACTAGATTCAATTGGAAGTATAACTTCAGACACAACATAGTCACTACAATGTTTCAACATAGAGAGAGATCTAAATCTGAATTTCCAGATATCTTCTGTGTATCTACGATCAAGAATTTGACCTCCTGCATTACGTATTGCATTGTTGAAAAGTCTATTGAATTCCATTTCTTCTTCTTCGAAGCTTACTTCTTTTGAAATAATTGCAACATATCTATTTGGCAAATTATAACCAAAAGTCTCATTAAACGACTCTACATGTTTTGGGTTTAGGAACCATACTGAATGTGGAAAGGTTGTTGCAATCTCCCCTAAACCTTTTACTAGTTCCTCGGGTGAATCAAATGTACAACCTTGGTGTTTCAGAGGAATATCAAATTTTACACGTAAGGTCACTTCAGTTATTGTTCCTAAAGTACCATGTGATCCTACAAATAATGAGATATGATCTCGTTCTGTGTATTTTACAAGATGTCCAGTGGGGAGAACCACTTCTAGTTCTACTATTTGCTCAAGAGCACCACCATATTGAGCACTACCAATTCCATGCCCACCATGAGCAATCCACCCACCAATTGTCGCTGAATGATAACTTGAAGGATAAGAACATAAAGAAAGCCCTTGGAGTTTTAGCTCTCGTTGCAAGTCAGAAAAAACATATGAGGGGTTTATTGTAACCGTTTGTTCTAAAGGGTCAAAGAAGAACTTTTGTTCAAAACCCTTAGTATCTACAACTAACCCTCCATTGTACGTTACACTCCCACCTAATCCAGCAGTTCCTGCCGCTCTTTGTGTTATAGGAGTTTTTGTTTCATTAGCAATTGAGTAGATTGTTTGAATATCTTCAACAGAAGATGCAAGAATAACACCATCTGGGATGTTTTTGAAAAAAATACTGACAAGAGATGGCAAATCTGACATGTCTCTTGAGTAAACTTGGAGAGTTGTTCTATCTTCTCTAAGTTTTTTGCCAATAAATCTTACAAATCTAGATCTTACATTTCTCTTTAATGTCACTTTTTCTCCCCCATTGCTCTTAAGATGAGTTCAGCTATATCTATTACTTCAATATCTAAACCCTCTTTCTTTACTCCTGCTTGAATTGTATCTAAACAAGTTGGACACCCATTTGCAACAATATCAGCTTCTGAATACTTTATCTCTGATATTAGTTTAGAATTAACTTTATTACCTAAATCTGAATCATTAAGTTTCAGGAGACCCCCACCTCCACAACAAAGAGCTTCTTCTTTGTTAGAAGGTAGTTCCTCAAACCTAACATTAGGTATACTATTAATTACATTACGTGGTGCTTCTATCAATCCACAGTGTCTAACTAGTTCACAAGGATCTTTGAAAGTCACTTTTTCTTTGATTTGTTTTTTTAATTTGAGTTTCCCTGATTGTATCAGTTCATTTGCTAATTCAGAGATATGGAGTACTTCAAAGTCCCAACTTTCTCCCAGAACTCGGGGATATACAATCTTAAATGCTCTATAACAACCAGAGCATGCTGTAACAATTCTTTTTACACCTAATTTCTTTAATTCGTCCAAATTGTGTTTTGCGAAACTCTTACCGACTGAATAACCTCCTGCTAGGAAAATAGGAGAACCACAACACCATTCATCATTACCCAAAATTGTGAAATTTGTTTTAGTTTTTCTAAGAATTTTTACTACACTAGGAGCAATTTCACTCATTTTACCAGAATAAGATGCTTGACAACCAACAAAATAAGCTAAAGGAGCTTTCTTCTTGACTCTTCGTGTCATAACAAGACCGCTTAACTTAGCCCATATGAGTCTTTCTTCAGGAGGAAGTCCAAAAATATTTTGTGTATCCTTAACTTTGTTGTAGAGAGAAAGCATTGAAGGGCTCCATCGACCTTTTTTGAAGGATTCTTGTCTAACTTGTTCCCAGATTTTTATCAATGGTATATCAACCAGACAAATGTTTTCACAAGCCTTACACATTGTACAGGCGAAGACAGCTTCAAAAAGTGTTTTGGAGACTTCCAGTTTTACATTTTCCTTTGTTCCTTCTGAGAAGTAAAGTTTGATTTGCTCTAAAATCCCTCTAGGATGATTTGTTTCCCATTTGAGTTCTTTATAAGTTGGACATAGTGAGCAATACCCACAGTAGATGCACTTTTGGGCATATTCAAGAACATCTACATGCCAATCTGTCAAAGAACTCATAATCATCTAAAGGATATTTTTCACTCCTTTAATCTTTTATGGTAGTAAAAAAGGCACAGCAGTGATGATTTTAAAATTTCATGCTGACTTTCAAGGTTTAAATCTACCAAAAATGAAGAAGTGTAGTTTGTTTTTAATCGTTGAAGCTATAACAAAATTTTTTCTTACAGTTGTAGCTAATCTGCCTGCTCTCACTAATTCAATTGGATCAATTTTACCGTTCTTCTCAATAATCTGTACCATGTATGGACTATGTTCTAAACCAGGTCCTTTGATATAAACTGCAAAATCAACACCAAACTTCAATCCTGGTCGAACTATATATCCTAAATCTCTTAAATGTCGATAAACCCTCATCTTACTTGCAAAATTGAGGAAGTGATCTGTGCATTTTTCTTGGAAGACTTTCTTAGATAAAGAATTATCCTTCTCGTCCTTAATTGATATTAGTTTGTGATCAAGCAAATACATTGCTTCAAATGGTGAAAGTTCTGAAGGGTCTCTAAATTCATCTCCTAATTGAGGTTTACGAACACCAATAGGTTTTCCATAGAAACCACTTGAATATAGTTCCATACCTTGTTGGATATTCCATACTATTATTCGTCTTCCAACCATCTGAGCTTGAAATTTGCAACCCATAACAAGCTAGTTCTTTAAATATTGATATAAATAGATTGAGATATTTTAGAAAACAGGATAAGTCATATACAACTTTAGATATTATTTTATAGAAGTAAAGTTGTTTATATAATTGACAAAAGATGATTATTTCTACTGGCATAGAAGAACTTGATAAGATGATAGACGGAGGTTTGAGGACAAGCTTCTGCTATGCAATTAAAGGAACCGCTGGTTCTGGAAAGACAGTTCTCTCTCTTTTCATGACACTTGGAGCTCTAAAAGCAGAGATACCTGTTCTATTTATTTCAACTGAAGTGGATATTGAAAAATTGATGATTTATGGAAAATCATTCAATATGAATCTAGAATCATATGTTGAAAAAGGATTGTTGCATCTAGAAAAGATGTCTCTAAAGCCTTTAGGGACTAATTTAGTACAAACAGATCAATTCAATCTATCAGCTATTATTGCGAGAACAAAGACAAAGATGAAAGAAATTAATGCAAAAATGATTATTTTTGATTCCATTTCAGCATTCTTTGCAGATTTTAAATACGAGAAAACTGCAAGAAGTAATTTCATGGATTTCATCAGAGAAATAACGAACGAAGATGCAGTTCTAGTCTTAACAGCTGAATCTCAAATGAGTGAGGAATATTCTACAATAGAAGAATTTCTTGTAGACGGTGTAATCAAGATTCGTACTGAACTTAAGAACAATCAGCTAATCAAACGAATTTCAATACCTAAATTGCGTTCAGCCAAACCAATCAATTTTGAAAACAGATTTATCATCAACAGAGATGGGATTTCTATTCTAAGATCTGAACAACCCCCAATTTCAACTATACACGAGGAGTCCTCAGGTATAGAAAAATTAGATAATCTACTAGGAGGAGGTATTCCTTCTGGAAGTGTTGTTCTAGTTGAAGTTGATGGAGAAACAAACTACTTCCCGTTATTCTTAAGCACATTGTGCTATCATCTAGAAAAAGAGAAGGGAGTCATAATACATTCCAATGTACATATGTACTCTTCCAGAATCTTGGAAGATTTCAAAAAAGCAGACTGTGACATTGAACCTTTTATGAATAAAGGAAATATCGTGTTCATTGACAAATATAATCGATCTGTGACAGCAATAGAGGCAAGAGAGATGAGTCAGCTGATGACTACAGATGATATGATATCAGTTACAGTTGAATTGATGGAAGCTTTCCAGAAATCCAAGCAAAAAGTCGTAATCTATGGTGATTTGACCGATGATGTCAATATTCTCTCTGAAACAGAATTCTTGCGCTATTTTGCATTACAGTCCTTTAACATCAAGGAGAAAAGAGCTGTCGCCTACTCTTTCATAAACTTCAATGCAATCAGCAGAGAAATGTTAGCTAGATTACGAACTACAGCTGATATTATTATCCGATTTTCACGAGAAGATTATACAACTTATATGGAATGTATGAAAAGTTCAACAGGAGCAACATTCCTACCAAAAGTAGTGAAATATAAAGATAAAATGCCATTAATAGAGATAGTTGATTAGGTGTTCAAATGAGTCTTAAAATATTATTCTTCACAAGCCCCACATGCAGCTGGTGTCCGTATTTGGAAGGTGTTTTAAGACATATAATCAAAGAAATCGATCATCTCGAACTTGAAATTATTGACGTTACCAAAGACATATCCAGAGCAGGAGAATACGAAATTGTTGCCATACCAACAATTGTTCTTCCAAACAATCAGCGAATAATTGGAAGTGCAGATGAAACATTTTTACGCAAACAGCTAGATTTCTTCCTTACGTTAGGGAGTTAGTTTTAAAAGTACATGTCCCTCATGTATAAATATGACTCAAGATTTGAAGGAAAGAATAGTCGGGAGAATTCTTTCAAAAGATTCAACATACGAAACTATCAAAGATTTATGCTTGATGGGAAGTCGATTTTCTGGTACTGAAAGTGAGAAGGTAGCACAAGAATATATGAATCAGTTTTTAGAGAGAATTGGAGTCTCAGCAGAAAATTATGAATTTGATTATCAAGGTTGGATGAGGGGAGAATGTGATTTCAGTATCAAAACCAAAAATAAGGAGTATGAATTTTCTGCTATTTCTCTTGTTCTAGCTCCTTCAACTAATAGTCAAACACTAGAAATGAATATACTTGATGGTGCAGGTGGATCTGAAACTGAGCTGAAACGTTTGGAGAAAGAGATTCCTGGAAAAGCTGTTATGATTCACTCAGGCAATACTGAAGAAGGGTGGTTACACAGGAGAATAAAATATGCTAATGCTTACGAATTTGGAGCTAAAGCGTTTGTTTTTGCTAACCACAACCCTGGTCAGCTCTTTCCTACAGGTTCTGTAAGATCAAATAGAATAGGTGAAATTATAGCCATAGGGATATCTAAGGAATCATATGAACACATTAAGGAACTCTTAGAAATAGAGGGTTTTTTGACCTGTAAGATCAATGTTTCCAATGACACCCCAAAATTGATTTCAAAACATATTATATGGGAAATACCAGGAAAAATCAAGGATGAAGTTATTGTCATAGGTGGACATTACGATGGGCATGACATAGCTCAAGGGGCAACCGATAATGCAGCTTCAATAGCAGCAATTCTAGAGATTTCAAGATTGATGAAGGAATTCAACTATGTTCCTGAGAGAACCTTAAGATTTATGGCATTTGGTGTAGAAGAATTTGGGGTTGTAGGTTCAACAATTTACGTTAACAATACAGATCTATCCGATGTAGTTGCCATGATAAATTTAGATGGGTTAATTGGACATATACCAAAGCATATCCCTTGCAGTGGCATAGAAGAGTTGTTTCTCAAATTAAAAGAGATAGAAAATGAACTATTATACGAAGCTAAAATATCGAAAAACATCATAACGGCCAGCGATAATTATCCGTTTTTCTTGAAGGGAATCCCAAATGTTTGTATCTTCGGTGAAAAACCTGATCCAAGGGTAGGAAGAGGTTATGGTCATACTTCAGCTGATACATTTGATAAAATCAGTAAACTTGATGCAAAAATATCTACAGCTTTTGCATTTGTTTTCATAGATGCTTTTTGCAAAATGAAAGAGATGCCTATGAAATTGACCAAAAATGAAGTTATCGACATTCTTCAAGAAGCTAAGTTGGAAGATAATTTGAGATTGTTAGAGAAGTGGCCTTTCAAATAACACTACTCTTTTCTTTTTATTTTTATGAATAAATTTCCTACCTTCTTTTGATATTTTTTGTATTCTTCTCCAAAGGTTTCAATCAAAGCTTCTTCTTCAAACTTAGCTGTAATTATGTACCCCGGAATTCCAAGATATAATAAGAATAAATAGGGAGATAGAGCAACAAATGGAATACCTATAAACCCAGTAATGTATAGGAAATATGATGGGTGTCTAACGATAGCATGACCCCAGTTAGTTGAGAGTTTAGCTTCGTTTCTAGCTAGATAGATCCCTCTACCTATTCTCCCTAAGCAACCAACAATCAGTCCAATGGACAAGATTACAATCCCAGCAATTACAATAGGTAATTGAGCTCCTTCTGGAATAATTTCAAGTACAAAAATATTCCTTCCAGAAGTTAGGACAATTATAGGACTCAGGATCATGTAGAACCAGAATAGGAAGGAAGATACAACAACAGATAATCCTTCAAGTGTCGATTTGAAATTGGGTGTCGGATATGAGGCTTTACCTTTTTTGGATAGCATAATTATATCGAATGGTATGTGAAAAATGATGTAAAAAACTAGATAAATTATGAAGAAATAATTTGTAAGACCCGATACAACATCCATTCAATTTCTCATACAATTGTTGATTATTAAATTTATAGGAATCAAATAATCTTGAAAATGTTCACTTTCCTTGAAAGTGCTCGTTTTAACATCCAAGTTAGTATATTCTTAGGAGGTTTTTTTGTTTCTTTCGAATTTCTATCAACTAAACTAAGTGCATCTTTAGGACACACAAGAGCGCATACACCACAACCTACACATTTGTCATTAGCAACACACTTCTTACCTACAATTGATAGAGCATTAAATTGACATCTATCAATACATTTTCCACAACCAATGCACGAATCTACATCAATATCAATAACGTAATCAGATTTGACAAAAGCTTGTGGTTGTCCCCATTCAACGAAACCTCTGAGAACTCCACAACAACAGGTACAACAGTTGCAGATATATGTATGTCCTGATTCAACATTCATTGAGGTGTGAACCAATCCAGCTTCTTCTGATTCCTTTAGGATTCGCAAAGCTTCACCCTTAGTAATGGGAGTTGTTTGATGACTTCCCTCATATCGATTTTCACTCTTAGAAAATAACATACAAACTCGTTCAGGAAATTCGCACGAGTGATCACCTATCATGTCTTGTTGGACTTTGCAGATGCAATCTCTAATCCCCCAGCTTTTAGCATTAAGTATCATCTGCTCAGCTTGACTATACGGATGGATTTCTAACTCAGTTTTTATTACACTATTAACTGGAACAACACGTGTTATAGCAGGTTTCTTGGAGAAGAGTATTGTTCCTTTACATTTTTGAATATACTCTTCGAACAACTGTGCGAACTCTGGATCCATCCTATGGATCTGTTCCTCATAAACACCAACTACAAAAGGCAACAAACCATATTTTATTTCACCCTTAGAAGACCTAGTGACACGAATTTGACCCTTAGATTCCATCAATTCAAGTTTTTCTGCAAGTTCGTCTTCAGGAATCTTGAGTCGTTTTGACATCTTTACGACAGTTTCACCAGATAATTTGAGCTTACTAGCTAATTCTGCTTCATCAGGCTCGTATATCCATTCAAGAAGACGTAAGTGAGTTCCATCTTCGATAGTAGGAAAACCTTGGGGAATGGTATTGAAAACTTTGGTTAATTGCTCATAAGGGTCTATTTTTTTCTTCTTTGCTTGAGTCAACCTGTATAGCACCTACCGAATTCAAACAAAATAACTTGCTTTTAAAGTATATCGTGATATAGAATCAAATTTTCAATACAAAAATCTCTAAAATTATCTAAAAGAATATATACGAAAATCGGTTCATATTCTTCAGACACATCTGGGGGTTTCAAATGAGTGATCAAAGTGGTATAAAGAAGGTAGAATATCAATGCAACAAATGCCAGAAGCAACGTAATTTGAATATACCCTCAAAATTACTCAAAACCGACACTCTTTCCGCAATTTTAGAGTTTGTGGATGTTCATCGATGTGCTCAAGATAACCTTTCTGCTATCAAATGTTTTATTGACAGCTTTCTAACTGTTAGATCTCAAGTTCATATTAAATCGACGCATTATGGTTATGAAACAGATAGAGATTTCTCTTCAGTTGAAGACGAACAAGATCTGTATAAATCGCTTGGAATTCCCATCCCCCAAAAAGTAGCTATGACAAAAAAAGAATACGACACAAAAACTTTCGAAAGAAAGAACATCTCAGGTTTTCAAATAACAGATAAAATCCGTAACAGCATGTATATATTTCAACCAAAAGAAGCTGGTAAGCAAATCATAATAAAATCAATCTTAGGCTTCATTGAAATCAAAATGATCATATCTGAAAAAATCGTATCCCAGGTTTATAAAGACTGGAAAGCGCAATTAAAGTCTGCTCCAGCTGGAGAAAAAACTTTTCCTTTCACAGAGATAAGAAAATGGATACAGAATGTTGCAGACACTCTGGAATCTTTAGTTTATTTAGATGAAGTAGTTCTAAAACTAATTGCTGAATTTCTTGATGACAACATTGTTGAAGAACCTACTGAAAGAAATCTAGTAGAATTAGATTTACTTGTTAATTCTACAATAGCTTTCCCAAAATCTTCCTCTGATGGATTACGAAGATTCAATACTGAACAAGCTACTCTTCTCCAAGAATTATCGCCTAATCTAGTAATTCTATGCAAGGAGCTAATGGTCTTCTATCTCACTAATCATGAAAAATCTATTTTAGATACATACATTGAAATGAACCCTAACCAGAGTTTTCCACAGTTTCTCTTTGCAATGAGTCATCTAGTTTACAAATATTATTTAACCATAAACAAACTTGAATTTAGCTAAAAGAAAATAGTTGATACTATCTCCTTTTTCTCAATATTGCAACAGCACTATTCCAACCAGCTGTGATTATTGAGGTAAATCCACCATCTGGAATTGACCATGTTGATGAAAAATAAAGGTTTTTTATTGGGGATTTTAACGGATACATACCCACTTGTGGAGGAGTTCGTGCAAAACCGATTGTTGACCCTTTTGGATTAAGTGTATATCTCTTCATAGTCATTGGAGTTGCCACACTCACATATTCAATATGGCTTTTCACATCAGGGATTAGTTTATTCAAACGTTCAATGAAAACTGTCTCAACCTCTTTTTTCTTAGTTGCATATTCCTCTTTACTTAATTTATCCCAATTTTCTATGTAATCTACCGTACTGATAACACCTGTGCTTTTTCCGAATGGAGCCATTCCTGATTCTATCTGCCCATAATCAATAAAGAGAAAATTCTTTCTTGAATAACCACCATTATTGTTAGAAAATATATCACTTAATCTGATAACACTCTTATCATTGACAACTGTCAGATAATCTATATGTCCAAGTTTTTCTAGAGTAGTGTTGAATCCTAAGTAAATGTTCAAAACCGAATGACCTAATTTCATGTGTTTAACAGATTCTCTTAACATGATGGTGGTTTCATTTTCTGGAAGTAACTCGAAAGCTGCTTGAGGTACTGAAGCATTTAGTATAACATTTTTCGCATCCACTTGTGTAGTAATAGTTTCATCATTCTTAGTTGAAACGTACTCCACACCTGTAACGGTTTCGAATGCATCAAGATGGATCTTTGTTACCTTCTTATTCAGTACGGTTTTTCCACCATGTTCCTTTATGAGATTTGCAAAGTAGTCTGTTAGTTTCATCGACCCTCCTCTAATGTAATGATTTCCTCCTTCAAAATTTCTTGATAGAGCTGTGGCAAAAGCTAAAGCTGACACAGTGTAAGGATCATCGCCATAATATTGTATAGTTCCAGTGAGTATAAGCTTAATATCATCATTATTGAATAAAGAATCTAGCATGTCTCCAGCAGTTTTATCCTTCCACTTTGAAGAAGATACATTCTTTAGAATCTTAAAAAATGAAACAATTCCTTTTTCTTCTTTAGGAAATTGTTGGATCAGAGCTTTAGTTGCTTTTTCTATGGTATCTGGCAATCTAAAATCTATCCTCTCATTTGTAAATCTCAGATAACCAGTTGGAATCTTAAGAAATTCGATATTGAGATATACATCCAAATCTTCGAAAACTTTGATTTTTGGATCTTGTATGTATAACCCATCCATCGAATGGAATCCAGCATCTATTGTGAAGTTATTCTGAGTAAAACATGTTGCATAACCACCAGTACTAGAATGCTGCTCAACTAATAGTACACTTCTCCCCTCTTTAGCAAGCTTTGCTCCAGCGACAAGTCCACCTAGACCTGAACCTATTATGATTGTATCATAGGTCATGATTTAAAGTGATGAAAGATGTTATTATCTTTTTGCATATTTTCGCTGTACTGAAACTATACAAAGTGCAAGAATTCCTGTAAGGACAAGTATTGACGACAAAGCAACCTGGGTAGTTCGTGACTCAATCTCTTCTTTGATTTTTTCACAAAACAATTCGTTCGGAGCTCCCTCAGGTCCACTGCCTAAACCCCCACCAAATCCTCCAGTTATTATCCCTTGATCAGATACAACAGGATAACCTGTCATATTAGCACCAGCGTAATTTAACCATTCAGTAGCATGTATATTATATGCAACCTCCACTTCTTCAAGGATATCAGCATATGCAAGTACAATCATACCAGTACAAATTCCAGCAACTAATATTCCTTCTTCATGTGATGATTGAATAATCTCGACTACTCTTGCAACACCCATCACATTGCCCCAATGACCTCCACTTGGAACAAGGATACAATCGTAATCAAATAGATCTTTATCTGTTATATCTCCAACAAGAACATCAGCATATGTGTCAGTTACATTCTTACCATCATTTTTACATCCAACAATAAAACTCTTTGAACTTGCAGTTGTAACAGTCCAGTTATATGATTCCATTATTCCCTTATTGATGTAATAACTCTCACCAAAAGCATCTTCGATGAAAAATAGGATATTTACATCAGTCTGTGCATGAATTTGATTTACAGGTGAAGAAGAGAATGCAAACGATGAAATAATCACAATTATGGCAATGATTAAACTCTTTCTTTTCATAATATTCAGAACTCAATACATCTTAAGACACTTATAATCATTCTTGAGCTGAAATACTTAGTTTCTCTTTTTCTTCCTCTAGTTTATGCAATATATTGAGATGATCAACAAGAACTTCTCGATTGTTTATGCAAAATGAATGAAACAGCAAGTCTGAATCTTGTTGCATTTTGCTGTAAAGACTATTACCTTTCAAATAGGTGCCCTATCCAAGAAGGTCTATGTAGTCAGACGAAAAATTCTACCTACCTTCTTGTAAGTTCACTTTAAGGTAATCTTCTATTTTTTCTTAGTAACATATAAAAAATTAATATAGAGACAGTACAAGAGATATCTATGCATCCTGCTTTCATTGTATTAATCGTAGTAAGTGCAATAGTAGTAGTAATCATTCTTCCCAGGATTTTGTATGTAAGGTGGATAAATTTAGCAAGCAAAGTAATGGATGATGGAGAAGTAGTTGAAACAGCGACAGGGAAAATTCATTACAAACTAATAGGAGAGGGACCTGTTTTATTCTTTATGCATGGGGGACCAGGAGGAATTGACCAAGCTCTTTTCATTGAAGATACAGTAGAGGAAGGATTTTCAGTACTTAGTGTTTCAAGACCAGGTTATCTAAGAACACCTTTTACTCCTCTCTCCTATGAGAAGCAAGTTGATCAGTATGTAGAATTATTGGGTAAATTAGCTATCGATAGAGTTGTTGTCATGGGATATTCAGCTGGTGGACCACTTGCACTTCATTTTGCAAATAAGTATCCTGAGAGAACTTATGCTTTAGTGATGGAAGCTGGAGTTAGTACAAAATATGAGATACCAAGTGAAGCACCAGATTCATTTTGGATGAAACTGTTCACAAGTGAGAAGATACAAGATTTCCTTAGTTTGATAACCGTAATTGCATTGAGAGTAGCTTTTAAGATAACAATCAAGAGCATCATAAAACTAGAAACTTTACTTAACAAAGAAGAAGTCAAACAGTTTACTAAACTGGTTTCTAAAGATAATGCGAGAAGGAAATGGTTAGTGGATTTTCTGAATACAACTGTTCCTATGAGCATCAGAAAACTTGGTCTTGATCATGATATAGAGCTTTTACTTTCAATCGAAAATATTCCAGTTGATAATATTGATGTAAAATCTCTATTAATCTACAGCAAAGAAGATAATGATGTTAAATGGGTAAATGCCGAATATCTCAAAGCTAATCTAGAAAGTTCTGAACTTATAGAAGTACATGGTGGCCATTTAATGTGGATAGGAGAAGATATGGATAAGATAAAATCAAAAAGATTGGAATTTTTGAACTCAATCAAGTACAAAAAATATGCCTAAACATCGTTAGAAGCCATCTAATTTTAGAATTCTCAAGTTTAGGCAGTTGTACATAGAAATGCACAACCGAAAAACATGCACTATCTAGAAGAAATTGCTTTTAAGCCCCCTTAAAACAGTACTTTAGGAGTATCACTAATTTTTTATAATAAGAAATGGGTTTTTAGCTTGAGGATAAATGTACAGTGGAGACAGCGAACTAGAATCAAAAATCGTAGTACTTGGACTATCTCAATCTGGAAAAACTTCAATTAGGCAGGTTGTCTTTGAGGGTTTCGCCCCAGAAGCTACATCTATGAACCCAGCTACTGTTCGTATCAACCGAAAACTGTTCAATCTTGCAGGTAGTGCTATCAACCTCTATGATGTTGGTGGTCAATCCAACTATCTGAATGAAGTTTTCGAACAATACAAAGAGAGAACTTTCAGCGATGCAAAAGCTTTCATCTTTGTTGTAGATATATCTGATGCTTCAAACATCATGAGGTCGAAATATTATTTTGATCTAACTCTGGAAAATGCTAAACAACTAGCAGAGAATGCTAGAATCTATGTGTTTGCCCACAAGATGGATGTTGTCCCACCAAATAAACGAGAACCAGTTTTACAATCAATTAAAGATATCTTTGAAATCTCGAGTTATCCTAACGCAGCTATTGTAGGGACTTCAATTTTTGAAGACACCATATGGGATGCAATGCAACAAGTAATCGCATACGTCTATCCGAAGGATGACACCAAGTCTGTTAAGATTAAAGAGACATTCAGTAAACAAGAGTTAGTGTTTCTATCATTATCTACTGCTCAAGGACTAATGCTTTATTCTCAACCTGAAAGATACAATGGATTCAATTTTATTAAACTTAAAAATGATCTAGCTAAAATGTTTTCACCAACTCTACAATTAGATTATGCAACCTTTTCATTTGATGAAAACAGAGTATACATGCGAGAAATCGATCAAGATCTAATTCTTACAACTGTTTTTCCACCTAAACACACAGTTGATGAAGAAATTAATTACTTCATGAATCTTGCAGGAGAGATGAAAGAGCTATTCAAAACTGACGAGTTAATTGGAAGAGCTAGAGTCAAGATGAAAGGAACTTTAGTAGACTACCTTGCCAAGAACGGTATTCCAAAATCAGAAGCTGTAGAAAAGAGAATAGAGATGAGTATTAGTTTCAAATGTGATACATGTGGTCGTAATCTACAAAAATCTCTTATTGATGTTGCAGTAGAAAATTCAGAGAATCTAGAGAGGGGTATAAAAATCCAAAAAGGATTTGGTGCAACTTCAGTTGAGATGTTTCCACTACATGAGTGTGTAGAAGGTATAAGAGAAATTCCAATCTTTTTAGATGGTGATTTAGAATATAGAAGATATGACGATAGCAGACCAGTTTAATTTTAATCTGTTCCTTCTTCTTTTTGTTGTTCTTCTTCTTCAGTTATTCCTTTGAATAGAAAATTAGACATACTTTTGATATCATCAACTGTCGTTGCTTCATCCAAGATGGTCTCCTTTTTCTGAACCAAGAAATTTGCAAAATTTTTGATATCATTTGCTGAAAAGCTAATCGCTGCACCATCACCTATATCTACTGTTGCAACTGGTTCAGGTTCTACTACAGGTTCTTGGACTGGAACAGGTTCTGGTTCAATGTCAACTTTGGGTGGCTCGGGAACTACTTCCTCGACTACTTTTGCAGGTTCTGGTGTTGGAGGTACTACAGCTGGAGCCGGGTCTTCAATTTTAACTTCTCTTTCACTGGAAACAGCTTCAGCAACTATTTCTTGTACTTCTTCTTGAGATATTTCAGCTGGGGCAGGTTCAAGTTCAACTTTAGGTGGTTCAGGAACTACATCTTCCTCAATCTCCTTAGGTGGTTCGAGAACGGGTTCAGGTTCTACAGCTTTTGTAGATTTAGGTGGTGCGGGAATAGCTATTGGTTTTTCTTCACCTAGATATTCTTCTCCCATTACAGCTGGTTCAAAAAATCCTGCTTCTTTTTCTTCTGATGTTAGTATTTCCTCAATCTTGATTGGTTTAGCTTTAGGTTGTTCCTTTTCTACCTCTAATGGAGCTGATGCCTCAACAGGAATTTCCTCAATAACTTCAACCTCAGATTCTGCTACAACTACTTCTTCAGCTGCAACAACAGGTTCTGGTTTAGGTTGTTCTACAGGTGCGGGTTGAGCAACGGGCTCAGTTTTAGTAACTGGTGCACTTGGTGTTGCAGGTGCTGCATCTGTTGCTGTTGATTGAGCAAATTTAAGAATTAGCTCATATAGCAACTCTTTCCTCTCATCTGTTATTGGTGTGAATGAGGTTATGAGTAGATAGTTTACATCCAAACTGAAAATCATTGCATGAACTTTCCCAGTTGAAGAGGTCATAACAGTCCCAGTTGGATCAAAGCTTTCACCATTTTCTTTAATTTTGTTTTTAAAATCATAAAGTCCTATTAGATATTCCATAGAATTCTCTGCATTCACATTTGCCTGAGATGAAGCACCGACTAGTGGAGAGTTTGTTTTCTTATCTACAAGAACTATTTCAACTATATCATATTCCTTCAAATCAACTTGCATACTTAGTTTTCCAAATGAAGGTAATAGAGCTTCAGGCTCGGGATTAAGATAATCACGCAATTGCTGAACTCTTGGATCTTCTTGATGTTCCATAACATAACTCTGGAATTCATCACTCTGTTCGACTTTTTCACCAAGATTTGAAATCAGTTCGAAACGTTTGGTATTGATTCCAGCTTCTTCCATTATAGTAAATAATAATTCTCTCAAACTATCTTGATAGTAGATACTAGTATTTTCAAAATCTACTTCGTATTTTCCCTCGCTAAACATATCCCGAATATGTTGATGAATAACTATCATCTTTTCTGGAGTAACTAGGTCAACCTTATGACATAGAACTGTAATGCTTCCATCAGGATTTTCTTTCTTATATTGTCGTATGGTAAAACTGAAACGTCTTTCTGATTCTTCGAACAATTCAGGTTTGGTTACATCAACTATCCACACTAGTAATTTAACATTCGAAAATACGAGATGACGAAAATGAGTTACGGCTTCATTCCAATAACTTTCTTGTCCTCCTGAATCGATGATCATACTTGTCTGTTCTTCATCTAAGAATTGTCTTTGATAATGTACAGTAGCCATGTAGTCGTCTACTTCATCAGGTTGTTTATTGAAAAAGACAACATCTTTGATAGCTGTCTTACCAGCGGCTTGAAGACCCATGAGTAGAATCTTGTCTTCAACAGTAGCTTTAGCATCTTCTTTACCTGATAATTCATCGAATAGATAGGACATAGTTGAGCCTCTAATAATGTTATTAATATAACCTTTATGATAATAGTAGAAAAAAGCAATAATAAATTATCGATAAAGGCTGGTAGTTTAATCACTACTTGCTTGTTGCTCTTCCATACCTTGAGCAGCAATCATTACCTGTACCGATTTTATTCTAATTGCTTTGACGATTTCCTCAATTTCTTTCAAAGGTTTCTTTTCCTTTAGAGCTTTACCTAGAGCATCAATATCGCTATAGATGTGTTCTTGATAGTTTAAGAGAAGAGTGCCATATTCTGCATCTGCTAAAACAATAAGTGAGAGGTTCTCAAATCCTCCTCTTGCCATTTTGTTTGGAATCTGGATACCATGAATAAATCCAGTCATTTTCTCAGTTGGAAGAATAATTGAACCAACCCTTCTACCAGCATCATGTTCTTCAAAACCCAAACTTGAATAAGCTTGATCGGCTATCTTAAGTAAGAAGTTTTCAATACCTATGCGCATTCTACCGATATAGCGTCCAATCTCAAGTGAATGATCACCTACAAGAGGGATAGGTCCTTTACGTTGATCAAAAATTGTTAGAATTATTCCTGGTGACATGATTGAATAATTGAGCGCCATCTCTTCTGGTGTAACTTTGGAGAGCAATTCCTCGAATGATTTAGGTCGAGTGAATTTATAGATTATAAAGGAGATTATTGCAGCTAGTGCTATACTTCCACCAATAATGGTATAGAGTAACCATTTTGGAAATTCAGCTGGTGGTGGAAATGTAATAACAAATTCGTTAAAATCGGAATCAACAACATCCAAAATTGGTGTTCCAGCAAAACTAGCCCCAATGCCAATATGGTCAATTGTTTCATCTAACACAAATGTAATTGTCGCTGTTCCTGCAAAGTTTGTTGTATCTGATTTTTCTTCAGTGTCATTATAATCTGAGAAAGCTAACATCACCAATTCTGGAGTTATAGTTGTGTCATTCTTATAATATATATAAATTATAAAAGCTATAGTCTCAAATGGAATAGGTGACCCATCAATATAGGTTAGATTAGCTGAAATTGTTAGAGTCTGACCTTCTAATATTGTTGTATTTGATACCCACACTTGAAGGAAGACCCGTATAGGTCTGATTTCTAAAGTAATGGTTGTGTTAATACTTGACGTGCTAAAGTAGTATAAAGATTCAACACTAATGACAAGTGAGAAATTACCTTTATGACCAACATCTATGGATGAATAGTTGAATCTACATTCTGATTCTGTGGCATTGATTTCTAATACCTCAGTACCATTAGCAAATAGATTCTCTATGGTGAGATTACTTCCAAGATCATTTTGGAAATTAACAACAATTTCGAATTCTTCATAGAATTCTACACTCGTAACCGTATCGTCTAGAATTGTTAAGATTCCTTCTCTTAGGGCTACAGTTAGAAGAACAGTTACTGTTTGTCCTCTGGCAAGAGATCCTTGGTAAAATTGCACATTTATTGGCATTTCTAATGAATTTGTAACATCTAAAGCATGTATAGTAACCGTGTAAATTGTGGAAACGTTGGAAACTGAAACGCTAAAATTATAATAAGTATTATAAGAGATATAGACTTCTAAACCACCTATTATTTCTCCATCAAATGAATCAGTTACATTCACAGAATAAGTAAATGTGTCGTTGTAAAGTATAGTAAACTGATTATTTGTATCTAGATCATCAGGATTGATAAAATCAACTGAAATGTCATCAACAGTAAATGTGAAATTTGTTGTAGCTGAATTATGCTGTATAACACTAGTACCAGTATGATCATATAAAATTACCCTAAGAGTATGGGTTCCATCATCTTGAGGTACTGTGAAAGTCCAATTTGGGCTAAATAGAATTGTATCAGGTTCAGGTTCATCATCCCAATAAACCTCGATGGTATTGATATCAACTTCATCACTGATATTATAGTGAATTTCTGTACCGCCTACAACAAAATATTCTACAAAAGGTACCATTGTAGTGTTTACTAGGTTGAAAAAGTAGAAACTAATGTTGGGGGCAGTAGCATCAAATCTGAAATCGAAAGTATAGGAATCAGAATTACCCAAAAGATCTTCTACAATTATAGTCAAATTAGCAAATTCTTCATCGGCATATAATCCTGCAAATACTTCTGTCATCAAAAGCGAGAATTCTCCGCTTAGTAGATCCCAAGATGAAGGAGCAGGGAGTGCTAAGATATTCCATTCGTATTCCACACTAGCAACCGTATATGGCGAGTAATCAGTTACATTGAACTCCAAAGGTATTCGAGTATTAATTGAATCTAAAGGAGAAGGATCCAAGAGAAAAACCTCTGGAGCTGAAGTATCATAAACTAGCGTAATAATATATACAGTCTCAAGACCCAGGCTGTCAATGGCTTTTATTGTCAGATTTGCAACAGTGTCACTTGCTGAAACAAGATTGAAATCATCTGTGAAGTTTTCGTATGGTTGACCATCCCATGAATAACAAGTATAGTAATCAGGATCAGCATCACTTGAAAATACTTGGAACAGTGCATTGGTAGTGACATAATAAGCGCCATGTGCTGAATCATCGATTACGTCAGGCATATTGACAAGAATAATATTAGGAGGAGTAGTATCTATGGTAAAATAGATCCGAGTGATGTTGACATTACCTGCTGCATCTTGAGATTTTATATCGAAACTATGATCACCATTAGATAAACCTATCAGTGAAAATTCGAATCTTGTATCAAAGGACTTGAAGATTTTTTCATCTACTGAATACAGAACTATTAATGATGATACTGAGATATTATTATCCCATAGTTCAAATGTAAGTACTTGAGTGTCTAATAGCCTTGTGTTATTATAATCTGCAACATAGCTTCCAATAAATTGTGGAGGAGTCTTATCAACGTAAAAAGTGTAAATATAAACAAATCTAGTGCTAAATGTATCAAATGTAGTGATATTTAGAGTGTGAGTACCTTCTGTGTTTGGTAGAGAATCTCCCCCAGACAAAATTAATGATTCAGTAACAAGAATAGTATAGGTTGCAGAACCTCCATTCCATGAATAGTATACATCTCCATTACTCTGTTGGATAATTAATTCCACATCATTGTTTCCTTGATAATATCCTCCATCATCCATATATCTTAAATCTACAGAAAATACGGTAGGGTCAGTTGTAAACCATAAAGATGTAGTATTACTATGTCCATAAATATCTTCGACATAGATATCAAGAGAGTGCCCACCTAATCCAGATGGCATATATGTTGAATAAATATTACTAATATCACTAGACCATGACTGTACTGATCCTAAATCCCAACTATAATTCAACCAAGTAAAATCACTATAATCTAGTAATTCAAGTTTGATTTCTTTGTTTGCTAGAAGGAATGAGTTATTTACAACATTATCTAAGTAGATTTCTGGGATATTCGAATCAAAGTAAAATTCAAAACTATAAGTTCTTGTTTTGAATAAATCTGTTGTATTGACAACTAAACTGTGAAGACCATTGAATTGGGGAGTAGTTATGTCATATGGACTGTTCAAAACAACAGGTGTTGGATCACCATCCCAGGAATAATTTGCAGAAAGAACATTTAAGGTTGAGAAATCAAGAATGTATCCACCCGCATATCTATCTCCACTTACAGCATTATTGAGTACCAAATTATCATATGTTGCATCATAACCTAATCTCAAAACTTCAATTCTTGTATTGTTATATGTTTGATCACTTGCTGAAACTTCTAAATAGTGATATTCATGAGTTGTTGGTAATGATGTTAAGGCAGTACTGTCAAATGAGTTCCAACTTCCCCCATCCCACCTATAGCAACTAACTGAATTTTCTGAGACAGCTATGTTTACTGTTTCTGCAGTCGTATATACACTATTATTAGTTGGACCATAGAAGTTTATGTCTGGATATATTTCCTCGCTCATATAGAGTTGAACACCAAGAATACCATCTGTATTTGTAAACTCGTATGGATTAGGAGGAGTATGCACACCGTCATCTATGTCCCAGAATACATTAGTTCCAGGTGGATTGACACCGCCACCACCGTCTGACATGATATTAGTAGTTATATGACCTTGAGTTACACTACTATATTCATATTTGAGCTCATAAGTTACTTTAATTCTATCTCCAGCGGGTATAGTATAAGTCCCAAATGTACTATTGGTTTCGAAATTTCTAAAGTATTCTGTTTGGGTTTCACCAATTTTGGGGAGTAAAAATTCAGTTTTTGTAATTTCCTTTATAGAGTCATTAGAGGAGAAATAATGATAAAGTGTGATTTTGTAAGTAATATCCATTGTTTTGTATGTATAAGTAGGACCAGGTTCATTTGTATCTCTATGTATATTTGCTATATAATGAACTTTATCAGCTAAAGTTGTGTTTTCAGTAAATTGTGGGCTATACATAACTGATTCGCCTATATATGGAACTTCGTTCCACATGTTATATCCTTGAAGATATGTATCGTCTGCACTAGGATAACGATGAACCCCTATATCACCGATTCCATATCTTGCTCTAATTAGTCCAGAACTATCGTGATTAATTTCATCATAATCTGACCATTGATAAACAATACCTTCACCTGTGCTGGGAGAGGTTATTGCATCACTATAGCTAAAGAATCCTTTTGTGACGTAATTACCAGGTATGGTCTCTTTCTTGATTAAAAATGAATAATCATCAGGTAGAGGTATATCACCAACTATGATATCGTTTACTGGATCTAAACCAGGCAATATACTCTCGTTATCTATAGTATCCGGATTTTGTATATCATAATATAGTATTGAATTTAAACATAATATTATGAAAAATAGTGAACTGAACTTATCTATTCTGTTGTATGTCATTGTCTCTACCTTACTCAGAATTTAACTGATTATTAATTATTTCTTTTATTCCAAATGAATGATAAAAGCCTTCGCTT
>JAAFKJ010000125.1 GCA_021399395.1 Candidatus Heimdallarchaeota archaeon | reverse complement strand
TTTTTCAACAGGTTTGTGCATTTCTGGATAATCTTTTAGACGATGAGAGATAGGCAGATTATTATCAAAATTATGTTCAAACCGAGTTAGAATATTCAGATTTTCTTCATAAGCACTTCTTGCCCAGTTAGCTTCAGGAGGTTTTCCTAACATATTAATATATATTCTATCCTCCAATTTCCATTTCCAACTCTTACAAATCTGTGAGTTCTTTTGGACATAATTATCCTTCTCAAACCAAACAACACAGTTCCCAATAAAAGATAGGAATAAGGATTTTTGATATATATCACTCAAACTAGATACTTCTTTCTGTAAAGTTTCCAACATATACTCGTGAGTATGTATCCAGATGTCTAGATTCTTGCCTTCTACATTCTTTTTGATGTTAGTTACAAGTGTAGGTTGGTCATGTCTTATCAAGATGATATCAATGTCACTTTTTTCTTTAGCCCTTCCTTCTGCCCAAGAACCCACCAGTAAAGCAGCATCTGTCTTTTCATCAATTAGATTTCCTAATACCCAAGATTGAATTTTTTCCAAAATTTGTGAGTTGGAGCTTTTATCTTCCATCCTATTAAAATTTTCAAACTAGAATATTAGTGTATCTGAAAAAATCAACTTTGCTTTATATTCTGTTTGTAATATGGTGAGCGCCGAATAAGAATTGACCTAACTATTGGACGAAAAATAGTTATTATGAATCTCAGGGGTTTTGTTTTCTTCCTGACTTCGTCTAAATAGTCTTTAAACGTACGAGATTGATAATCTAGTAGCCTTTGTGATTCTTCTGTATCCATCCAGCTTGTATAATACCAATCATCATTACTCTTTGGTTTCTTGAATACTTCTTCTGGAAGCATTTTTATCCCAAGGGTATCTAGAATGCTTCCTACAAATTCGCGATTAGTTAATTGAGATTCTTCTCCTCCTCCAAGCATCAGGATTTTGCTTGTAGTCGATTCTGTCAGAGTATTAGAAATCGCTTTACCAATATCCTTTGTATGAGCAAATTCAATCTTTTGATCCAGAGGTATATTATAAAGCAGACTGATTTGATTCTGCAGTATAGAAGTAGAGGGAACAGCTGTAATTCGAAGAATGGTCCAAGGTAGATCACTTTCTTGTATTAGTTTTTCTGCTTCTGCTTTATTTCTTGTATATTCATCAGAAGGATTAATAGCGTGTTCAGAAGTTCTGGGTTCAGCTGATGGTGGAAGAGGACCATATATAGAAATTGTGCTTGGAAAAATAATTTTCGGATGTTTCTTCTGTTTCAAAGCAGCTTCGATGATGTTTTTAGTTC
This sequence comes from Candidatus Heimdallarchaeota archaeon, assembly GCA_021399395.1. Lineage (GTDB taxonomy): Archaea > Asgardarchaeota > Heimdallarchaeia > Heimdallarchaeales > Heimdallarchaeaceae > UBA460. Next base: position 3,914 of record JAAFKJ010000125.1, on the reverse strand, counting down.
CTACAACATTTATCTTATATCCAATTTCAGGATTGTTTTCTGTAACAGGTGGAGTAACACCAGCAAAATGGATAATACAATCCTGATTCTTGATGGTTTCGCTGACTAGAGTTTTATCAAGAACTGAACCCCAAATTGGAATAAAATTCCCTTTTGCAGAAAGTTCTTTTGCAGATTTTCTTGTCGCTAAAGTTAAGATATCTAAAGTTGTAATTTCATGATCTGAAGCAAGTAAAATCTCCAATGTACTTTGACCTAAATTGCCGAACGCTCCAGTAACAAGAACTCTCATGGTGTAAAAACATCAAAGTTAGTTAATAGTTTTGTCTTATGTGTATTCCAGCAATAGTTATAAGTGCATGAAGACGCACAACCGTACAGAGAAGATTGTTTTCGAATAAATTAGAGTTGACTTTTTGTCCTAATTCAACATTACAGTAATCGAGTGATAAGTATGGAAGAAAACTATCAAGAAGAGATAAACAAAATCGAAGAAACTGTTCAGAATTATGTAGATGGTGTTATAAATTTCAACTTTGAACAAGCAGAAAACTCTTGGCACTCAAAAGGTGTGAAGATACACTATAATGAGTCTAAGGATAGTCTTGACATGGTTACTATGCTTCAATCCAGACCAGATGGTAAACCTCCAGGAGAAATAAGTCAAAGAGCAGAAATTAAAGAAATAAATAGGGTTGGACAAGCAGCAACAGTTTTGCTTCAATGGTATCAAGAGAGAAATGGGTCTGAGGCTGTAATTACAGATTTTATATCGCTATTACTAATTAAAAAACAATGGATGATTGTTTCAAAAGTGTATGATGTTAAAAAACTAAATGATTAGAAGGTAAGTGGAAAAAATGTTTAATGGAGAGAATGAAGAAATAGAAGAAATTGAGAAAACAATCCAACTTTATGATGAAGCATTTAATGAGTGGAATATTGAGAAATTAACTAAGGCATTTCATTATGATTCAATGGTTTATTGGTATATTCCAGAACAAGATAGGTTTTACAAAGGTCCCTGTTATCGGTGGATAATAGGATTTATTGAAAATCAAAAAGAAAATCCAGAAGTTAATTACTATCTCAATATAGAGAGTGTCTATCAATTTGGTTCAGTTGCATATTCTAGACTTAGGTGCTTAATAGATGATCCCGAGGATCCTCGAGATACAACCGATTATCTCACTCTAATGAAATTTGGAGATGAATGGCAAGTAGTTAATAAATCAGGACACACAATTCCTCTTACTGCAGAAGAATTATTAGAAAGAGTCATGAATGATAGTGAAATACCTTTCAACGATCCAAATGAAGTAAAAAGTATAGAACAACTCTTAGAAACCTATGCAACTGCTTTCCATGATTGGAATCTCGATTGTATAAAAGAATCTTTTCACCCTGCTATGAGATTGAATTCTGTTGATAAAGAAACTGCTGAATTTAAGAATCATTTTAGACCTTATGCGGTTTGGAATGAAGTCCTTCAAGAGCACAAAGCTGAAGGAGTGAGATTTGAGACGGAGGTCAAACACATCGATCAAAGAGGAACTGCTGCTGTTGCTGTAATGTATTGGAAAGCTCATACACCAGAAGGGATAGGACATACGACTGATTTTCTTACACTACTCAAAGTTGATGGAAAGTGGACTATTGTAAATAAGTCTTGTAATTTTGAGTTCGAAAAGAAGATCTAGAATCCCCTTTTCTTTATTTTTCTATTTACCTCAAGGGTAAGTTTGAAAAACTAAAACCTTTTTTGATATATGTTGAGTTCATTTCATTTAGAGAACTAAACAGAGAAGAGAACAGAACTTCCTCTGCTTTCATGTAGGGGTTTATAATGTCAGGAGATAGAATATTTCAAGAAATCCTAGAATTGTTTGATAACATTAGGACTATTGTAAATAATACCAATTGGAGCAATTACTCTGAAACTAGAGTCAGAATCCTAGTTTCTCAAAGAGTTGATGAGTTAAAACACATTCTTGGTGAGATTCCTGACGATTTACTTACAGACACAGAAAAAGCTTCATTGTTTTTTGAAAATGTTTTAGAGAAAATAACTTTGATTCTCACTAATTTACCCCAAGACAAATTACCAATACAATGGTATGAACTGGAATTATTTAGACTACGCTACGCTTCCATGTATGCCCTTCAATATGGTCAAGCAGGGGAATTACAAGTAGCTGGTTCAGCTCATGCTTTGGCAAACATGTTGATAGGAATATCTACTCTTGATGTAAAAAATCTGTATGTTGATTGGGATCATCATGAATTTCACAGAAGACGAAAACTCATACTCAACTACCTGAGTTCAGCTTATCTCTTCTTCTTCAGTTTGTGCGATTCTCTTTCACAGATTTTCAAACATGATTTAGAACATTGGATGACAGAAGGATTGAAAGCTAGTATTCAATACATTAAATACATGGACATGTTCTGGAATGTTAGGAAGAATATTGAATTAGCTAAGAAAATACCCAAAGAAAGAAATTACTCAATGTACTATGCTTCTTTTGCAGCTATCGATTATATCATGACTTTTCTGTTAGATCTTCAGAGATATCTTTACAACGATTCACTAAATATTGTTTCGAATAATGAAGTAATTAATATCACTAATCCTGAAGATTTTCTCAATTCGATGGAAAATCTCTTGAAAAAGGGTGATGGGTATGTTGCAGATTTACAATCTCATGTAGATCAAGGATTTTTCGATTTGAACGATAATCCACTCACAGATGAAGATGTGAGTGAAACTGTTTATGAACTAGAAGTAACAAGAGCGTTCATAACAGGATTAAAAGCATCATATAACGTTATAATTAAAGACGACATGAAACATATTCATGCAATTGAAACAGAAGTTATGCCTAAATTATACGAGTACTTAGATAAATACAAACATCTCATGGATGATCCTGAATTCATTAACAGTCAGATGGCTGATGGTATTGCTGGTATGCTAGAAGAATTAATCTATTTTGGAGGTATTCTGGCCCTTAAAATGCAGAATTATTCCCATATTGAGAAGGTACTAAAAGAATACAAGTATTTCTTCTCTGATGATGGTATGAAACGTTATCCAAAACTTAATGGTTTAATGACAACTTTTGAAACAACACTAATTACTCGAGAAGAAAGTTTTTCAAAACTTGAAAGCCATGCACATAAACTTATCAGATTATCAGAATACTCAAAATATACACCAAGAAATGCTTTCTCATTTGCATTATTAGGAAATCTAATTTTAACAATCAGAAAAGAGCAAACTGTTGAAGATTTTTCCAGAAATATGAAAGAAACCCATGAAATTTACTATCTGGCATTTACACAGAAATTTAATTCAGAAATAGAAATTTATCTAACTAACCTCTATCTGGCACTGAAAAATGAAGAAGCGTCTTACGATATGAGAAGATTGGTATCTCCACAATACTTTGATCCTTATTCAATATTTATTCCTGAATTCAGGAAATTTGCACATATGAATAACTTTGGAGATGTTGATTATTTGCCATTTAATCTCCAGAGCGACTATATTGCTGATACTGATTTCGAAATAGTAGAGCAACCTCTTATTGTTGCAGATGAAAAAGAGACTATAATCGAACAACCTGATTCAAGTGCAGATTAAACACCAACAAACACACTTTTGGTTATTTGTTTTTGTGTAACAAATTTTATATAACTCTGACAAAAAGAAATTGTAATTAAAGGGATTGAATTGAATCTGCGAGAAGATGCACCAGTTGAAGTATCAAAGGAACTACCAAGAAGGCTAGTATCTTTAGATATACTCAGAGGGATAGCTATTTTTGGGATGATACTCGTTCATGTCAGTTACAAACTCTTTGATGCTACTTGGCTAATGGATTCAATTAATTCTGGAAATCTTGATTTTG
>JAAFKJ010000124.1 GCA_021399395.1 Candidatus Heimdallarchaeota archaeon | reverse complement strand
ATTATAGATCATCATTCTTATCATAAGTTCTCAGAAAAAGCTAGAATAGCAATTATACAACAAATATCTTCATCCTCTGAGATAATTGCACAATTATATAAAGAGCTAGATGTTCCAATTTCACAAGAATTAGCTACTATTCTATTGATTGGTATGATTTTTGATTCTAGAAGATTTAGACATATTTCAGAATTTACTTTTGAAATTGTACAATATCTTTTAGATAATGAAGGAGATTACGAAGAAGCTCTTGAAGTTCTTCATCAACCAATGCAAATTTCAGAGAAAATGGCTAGAATAAAAGGAGCAACACGAACCAAATTCTATAAGGTAAATAACCACATCTTCACTCTGGCCTATATTAGTAGCTTTGAATCTTCACTTGCAAGAGCTTTGATAAATCTCGGTGCAGATTTTGCACTTACTGTAGCTGTTCAAAAGGATCAAGAAACACGAATAAGTATGAGATGTACTAAAGTTTTTGCAGAACAAAATAATGTGAATCTAGGTGATATTGCGAACAAATTCACAGTAGAATTTCCTGGATCTGGAGGAGGTCATTCAACAGCTGCTGGTATCAATCTACTTCCAACACGAAAGTTACCTTCAGATAAAGAAGAATTACTTGATTTATTCTTAAAAATCATAATGGAAGAAATTAAGCAATCTTAACACTAACTGCTGGTGGAAATAAATTGAAAGATTCCTTCATTTCCTTTGTTAATTATCATTTTAATTATTTTATGAGAGAGCACCCTACTTTATCTGATATAGACCTATCTTTCTCTGAGGGAGAGTTTGTAGTTATTACAGGGGCTAGTGGTTCTGGTAAGAGTACTTTAGCATATTCCATTTTAGGACTTATTCCCTTTTTTTATTCAGGAGAAAGGGGAGGAGAAGTTCTGTATCGGTCCGAGGATATTTCTAAAGTACATCTAGCAGATCATTCGAGGAAAATAGGGTATATATCTCAAAGAATTGACAACTCATTTGCTACACCTTATGTGTTCAGCGAACTTGCTTTTCCTTTAGAATATGCTGAGAAAAACAAGGATAAAGACATTGGTACAGAAATAGTAGCACACTCTTCCAAATTGAATATCAACAATCTTCTATCAAGAAAAATCCATAATCTATCGGAGGGTGAAAAACAACTGGTCTCATTTGGTTGTGCGACAATCAATAACATTGATATGATTATTGCAGACGAACCTTTAGCAAATTTGGATTATAGAAACAAAAAACTAATTCTAGCTAAATTTAGAGAGTTTCACAATTCAGGTAAAACATTGATCATTACTACACACGATTATGAATCATATCTCCCAATAGCTACACGGATTATCTATGTTGATAAAGGAAAAATAAAGGAAGATAAACAACTGCAAAAAAAAGGTAGAATCCCTATTAATATTGACTATGAAAGAAAACTAACAGATTTAATAAGCCTTCAAAAAGCACCAAAAGTATCAAATGTTAAGAACATCGTACTTGAAGCAAAAAATTTGAATTTCAAATATTCTAAACAATTTCAGCTAAATAATGTTTCATTATCTATAGAAAAGGGAGAAGTTATTGGTATTATCGGTGATAATGGATCTGGAAAAACCACACTTCTAAAAATTCTAAGTGGGTTGATAGAACCACAATCAGGAACAATAAGCATCTGTGGAGAATCTATCAAGAACCTTCCTTGGAATGAAATAACTAATAAAATTGGGATAGTTTTTCAAGATCCCGATAAACAATTCTTTGAAGCTACAGTAAAAGACGAAATCTTACTAATCTCAAAAAATCTAGATAAGGATAATGAAACAGAGGAAATCTCTTCTAAACTCAAAGAATGTGGTTTGGAAAATTATGAAACATATAATCCCCATTCACTATCTTTTGGTGAAAAGAGACGACTTGCTTTTCTCGCAGCAACACAACATCATCCAGAGATTGTATTGATAGATGAAATTACAGTTGGGATGGATAAACAAAACAAGAGCTGGTTGCAGAAGAAACTTATTGAATTAAAAAATTCGAATAAAACTCTGATAATTATATCTCATGATTGGAAGTGGTTAGGAAAGATTGCTGATTCTATCATTTATCTCAAGGATGGACAAATCTTTTCCCAAATTAACGCAGATTCTTTTAACAATATTACGCTAGAAAAAAGCTCGATAAAGGAGGAAGAAAAATGACTACTTTTGCTGTAATTTTTGATGAACAATCAAAAAGATTTCAAAGGAATACCTTTCTTGATCCGAGAGCTAAGGGTATTTTTCAATTATATATTTTAGTAAGTGTCCTTTACTCTACTAACTTATATCTTCTTGTTAGTTTAGCATACTTATCTATTATATTAGCAGTAATTTCCAAAGTGAGACTCAGACATCTAATTATGTCCATTTTCTTTTTATCTCTTTTTTCTGTAATTGCCACTGCATTAGCTTTTTACACAACAGCAATTGAAGACCCTCATACTTTCTTTTTGATATTTGAAACTAGATTTTTAGCAGTTTACTTTATCTCATCATGGTTCTTCTTGACAGTAGAAACTTATGAACTTGCAGTAGCTTTGGAGAAAATGTATATTCCAGCTATACTTGTCTGGTTCATTATTATGATTTATCAATTCATACCCGTTGTTACAAAAGAAGCTCATGAGATAAATGACATCAAGAAATTGAAAGGATTGTATGCGAAAAAATGGGAAATTAAGAAGCAGATATATATTTTAAGAAAAACACTAAAACCATTAATTTCTGGAGCAATAAATCGGGGAGTAGATTTAGCAGAATCAATGGTAATGAAAGGTTTTGAACCTAAAAAAAGGCAAATATATGCATTTAATGTGAGAATAAGATTGATTGATTTTATAGCAATTGTTCTCTCTATTACCGCTCTAGTTCTAACTATAATCTACCTTCGCATGTAGACTATCGAGTACTAAGAAAGTTTACGATGAAATCTTGAATATCCTCTTGTACTTCTTGTATTGGTTTATTCACATTGAGAACATGAAATAAATCAGGAAATTTGTCAGCGAGTTTGTGATAGATATCTCTCACTCTTTGAAGATTTTCCTTTTTCTCAAAAGTGTTTACGCCTTCTTCCCTCTCAGAAGCGATTCGTGAAACTGCTTCATCTACATCAAGATCGAGAAGTAGAACCAAGTTAGGCACTATTGAAACTTTCAGATTTTCGTCCAGAATAAATTGCCAATCCAATCCTCTTGAACCCTGATAGGCCACAGAAGAGAAATAATATCTATCAGTTATGACAGTCTTACCATCTTTAAGCTGAGGGATCACTTCATCTTTTAGATGTATCTTCCTATCTTCAAGAAACAACTGAAATTCTTCTTCAACAGGTAGTCTTTCGGGTGCAAAAAAACTCTCTCTGAGTTTTCTGCCAGGTAATGAATATCGGGTAGGTTCAGTTGTGTAAACTGCATCAAAACCCAAACCACGGAGATATCCAGTAATTAAACGAGAATGAGTGGTTTTTCCAGAACCATCAATTCCTTCAAAACAAATAAACACTCCAGAAGAAGTTTCTGACATAACACCCAATGAGAATAAATAGAATAAAACAATTTTGGTGAACTACATATACCAATGAAGAAATTTCTTTGAAATTACATCTGAATTTCAAAATTCAGAGAAATGTTTTTATTAAGTGCGATTTGGGTTAAAATCGATAGATATTCCTATTATGAATAGAAAAAGTGGTAATATGTTCTCTGATAATTTTAATTTTCTGATTGAATATTCAATAAAAGCTTTAGAATCTAAGGGGTTCAGTAGCTATGAACTTAGTAGTATTGATAGGCTGCATTCATTAACAAGATATGCAAATTCCACTATTCATCAAAATGTATCTGACCACACTTATCGTTTTATTTTTAGAGCTGCCAAAGGAAAGAGACTCAGCTCAATATCACTATCGTCGTTAACAAAAGCATCAATTGATTCAAGTATAGAACAATTAGAATCAATGCCAAGTTTTGTTCCAGAAATACCTTTTTTCCAAGGATTTACAGAAAAAACTGACGCAACAATCGATAACATAAATTCAACGGGTAATCTCCTAGATGAATTTCAAAGAGCCGATATTGTTGAAACTGCCATCGGTGAGGCGGAAAATGTTGATAAAAATGTGAAACTGGCGGGAGCAGTTCACACAACAGATTTACGATTCCGAATAATAAACTCAAATGATATTGATTTATCTCATCGAATCACCTATAATGGTTTAGTTGTAAATGCTTTAACTGAAAAGGAAAACAAGGGTTATGCAAAAGAAGAACAATATGTTAGAGATCCTTCTAAATTAAATCCAGTTGATTTAGCGAGAAAAGCTACAGAATTGTCAGTAAACACATGTTTCTCAAAAGATTATTCTCCAGGCGAGTATGAAGTAATTTTATCTCCCTCGGCTACAACAACATTGATGCGGTTTCTCTCATTTGGATTTGGTGGAACTGGGTATCATGAAGGTCAAAGTTTTATCACAGATCAGATTGGTTCTCAATTGTTCGATAATAAATTAACTCTATTAGATGATCCTCTAAATTCCGAAACTCTTCTGGCATCGCCAATAGATGGTGAAGGAGTGTGGAAGAAACCATCATTCATAGTAGAGGAAGGAATCCCAAAAACAGT
>JAAFKJ010000123.1 GCA_021399395.1 Candidatus Heimdallarchaeota archaeon | reverse complement strand
TAAAAGCTCCAGTAATATCTGATCTAACGCATACAATCAGAGTGATGGTTAGTCCATTTAACATGACTACATGACAAAAATCTAACTATGAGATGTTTTAAGATATAAGGGCAAAAGTTTAGAATTAGAATGTTCTAATTGCATATTAATGGCTCAAAAAAGGATTCTTAATATTGTTGTAGGAGGTGTTGAACATAATGGGGAATGGTTACTCATCAAAAGAGAAAGGGGAGACTATCAACAGAAGTGGGCTCTGGTAGGAGGAAAAATTAACTTTGATGAAGGAATTCAAGAAGCTCTTCTCAGGGAAATAAAAGAAGAAACAGGTTTGTCTGTTGAGTGGAAGGGTATCAAGGCAATTCTTAATGAGAAATTAAAAAACAATAAGACAACTATAACATCCAAACAGTTTTTCATCTTTCTTTGCTTGACTGAGGCAAAATCAGATGTATTGAGGGAATCTGATGAGGGAGAATTGTGTTGGTTTTCTAATGAAGATATTGTAAATGAAAGAGAGAACATCATTCCTTCTGATTACTTGATGATTACTGAATTGCTAAATAGAAAGAATATGGGTTCTATTATAGAACTTGATTTATTAGAAGAAAATGACAATTTAGAAATTGGAGTGTTTAAGGAATATTAAGCAGATGACTATTGATCAACAATCTTCTTGAAATCGTCCGTACTTATCTTTGAACCACTAATTAGAAGAACAACTTTAGATCCTTGAAAAACTTTAATTTTCTGAATAAATGCAGCAATTGTTAAAACTGCTGCACCCTCGACCATCATTTTATGTTCTTCATAAAGCAATCTTAAAGCGTTTTTGATTTCCTCTTCTGAAACTAGGATATAATCATCAACATAATTCTGACAATAATTGAAGGTTATAGAATTGGGTTCAATACCTCCAGCAGTACCATCAGATAGTGTAGGTTGTGATTCATAATCGATTATCTTTCCAGCTTTTATAGATTCATACATAACTGGAGAATTAATTGGTTGGCATCCGAAGATTTTAACCTCTTCAAACTTATTCTTTAGATATCCTGCGATACCTGAAATTAAACCACCTCCTCCCACTGGAACAAGAACATAATCTGGGACACCTAGTTGATTTTCTATTTCAATACCTATAGTGCCTTGTCCTGCAATAATCTTCAGATCATTATAGGGTGAAATAAAATCCATAGAGTTATTCTCTGCATATTTTCTTGCATACATTTCCGCTTGAACACAATCATTTCCATGTAACGTGATCTCAATTTTTTGATCCTTTAGTGCTTTAACTTTAACAGGGGATGCATTTTCTGGTAGGAATATAGTTCCTTTAAGCCCCAGTTTATTCACACCATGAGTAAAAGCTACACCATGATTTCCTGATGAAGCGGTTATGAAATAATTTTTGCTTTTTGTTTCACTTAGAAAAATTAAACTATTCATAGCACCTCGAATCTTAAAGGAACCAGTTTCTTGTTGATTCTCTAGTTTAAGATAAACCTGACAGTTACCCATCTTACTCAAAATTGGGGAATATTCTAATGCGGTTTCTTTGATGTAGGGTCTAATCCTAACCTCTGCTTCAAGTATTTCTTCTAGTAAAGTCATTTGCTTCTTAAGATACTGTCTTCCGATTTCTATTTAAATCTTAAAGATAAACTATAGTCAATGCACATAGCTGACGAAAACCTAGGGAATACAACAGTGATACTCTTAGGAACGGGAACACCAAATGCTCTACCAAATAGATTTGGTCCTTGTGTAGCCATACTAGTTAACGATATTCCTTATCTATTCGATTTTGGTTCTGGAATAGTTCGGAGAATGAAAGAAGCAAACATAGATGTAAAGTCAGTAAAAACGGTGTTTCTAACTCATTTACATTCTGATCATACCATCGGATATCCAGATTTGATTTTTACTACTTGGGTTCTTGGAAGACAAAATCCATTAGAGGTTTATGGTCCTCCAGGAATAGCGCAAATGACAGAACAGATTGTGAAAGCTTACAAAGAGGATATTAGAGCAAGAACTGAAGGTCTGGAACCAGCCAATACAACAGGATACAAAGTAAACGCTCATGAAGTTGAGCCTGGGCTGATATTTCATGATTCAAACATTCAAGTTGAAGCATTTTCTGTTAATCATGGATTATTGAAGGCATATGGATACAGAATCCATACTCCTGACAAAGTAATCGTTATTTCTGGTGATACAGCTCCCTCTAATGAACTGATCAAATATTATTCTGAATGCGATATCCTAATCCACGAAGTATACTCAGCAGAGGGTTATGGAGAGTTACCTCAAACTTGGCAAGCATATCACAATAATATGCATACATCCACATATGAATTGGGAGAAATAGCTAAAAAAGTTAAACCAAAACTTCTGATTCTATATCATCAGCTATTCTGGGGGAAGTCAGAAGATGAATTAGTAGAGGAAATAAAAACAAGGTATAACGGAAAAATAATTTCAGGTAATGATTTGGATCGATTTTAGTTTTTTTAAGAAAAGATTTTTACCTTATACCTAATTGTTATCCTATGGCAGTTAGTGCTACACATACTCAAGAAGAAAATATTGAAGCCATCAAATCAGAAAATGAAGAAAAGGTGTTGAATAAAGAACCCAGATATCTTTCCATTGATGTTTTTAGAGGATTAGCTATAATTTCAATGATTTTTGTCAATGTTATTGCACCTTTTAATACAGTTCCAGCATGGTCTAAACATGCACTAGATTATGGACTCACATATGTAGATCTAGTAACTCCTTTCTTCCTTTTTGCTATTGGTTTAACTTATACAATGTCTTTCAATCAAACTTATGAAAAAAAGGGTTGGTATCAAGCATTTCTAAGATTTCTAAGAAGATATGCCGCTTTATATGGGATGGGAGCACTTGGTGCCACGTATTTTTTCACTGAGAATGGCATCTTATTTTCTTGGGGAGTTCTACAAGCAATCGGTTTAGCAGGAATATTCACAATGTTTTTCATCAAATTCCACAGAGCTATCAGATTTGTAATTGGGCTAGTTTGTTTAGCAGTTTACCAGTATATACTCACAATACCTGTAAAAGTAGGAACAGAAATGATCCTTCTGGGAGATCTGAATCTAATGGACCAACATGGGGGTATTATAGGAGGTATTGGTTTTTGTATTCTCTTACTCCTATGTACAGCTATAGTAGATGATTTTAGAAAAACAAATAAGTGGTTTATACTTGGTTGTGGAGGAGCTTTTACAGCTAGTGGGATTATTTGGCATGTTATTTGGAGATATACAGGGTGGCCTCAATTTGGAGGGATATCCAAAGAGAGAGTTACTGCATCCTACATATTACTCACTGTTGGTTTAGGGGCTATTCTTTTCTGGCTGCTATGGTTCATCTATGATAAGAAACAATTAACAAAAAACAGAAGTATTTTGCAACCGATGGGAAGAAATCCGCTCCTATTGTACATCCTGCACCCAATACTGATAGCTTTGACCTTCTTGATCTTAGATATCAATACCCATGTTGCTCTTGTAATGTTTCTAGGAATAGTGAGTGTTGTCATTCTTTGGACATTGGCTTTCTTCCTTAATAGAAAGAAATTCTACGTAGTAATATGAATGAGGTTGAAAAATGAGAAAAATCAAAGATATAACAGAACTTATTGGAAATACACCACTTCTCCGTCTTAGCAGAATCTTTCCAGAAGATTACATATATGGTAAATGTGAATTCATGAACCCCTTCAGTCTGAAGGATAGACCAGTTTTTCAAATTTTCAAAGATGCTGAAAAAGAAGGGTTGTTAAAAGAAGGAGATACTGTTATTGAATGTACAAGTGGAAATACAGGAATGGCGATAGCACTCATTTCTTCTATAAGAAAATATAAAGCAATTCTGGTTATGTCTGAAATACAGAGTATTGAAAGACGACAAATATTAAGAGCTTTAGGAGCCGAGTTAATTTTAACACCTGCAGAATTAGGGACTGAAGGTTCTCGTAAGAAATTAAAAGAGATTCTGAAAGAAAATCCAGAGTTCTTCTATGTTGGACAGCACGTCAATCAGTCCAACCCTAGAGCTCACTATCTCACTACAGGTCCAGAAATATGGGAGGATACTGAAGGGAAAATAGATATCTTAATTGCGGGTTTGGGAACAGGGGGTACAATATGTGGAGCAGGTAAGTATCTCAAAGAAATGAAGTCATCTGTGAAGCTTATTGCTGTTGAACCCCAAGAATCCCCATACATTTCTCAAGGGATATTCAGACCTCATAAAATGATGGGAACTGCACCAGGTTTTGTACCTGAAACACTTGACAGGGAGATAATTGATGAAATTGTACTTATTAAACAAGAAGAAGCATACAATATGTGTAAAAGGTTAGCTAAATCAGAGGGAATTTTGGTAGGTATCAGTTCGGGAGCGGTTTGTACAGCAGCAGAAAAAATTGCTATAGAACCAGAAAATAAAGGAAGAACTATTGTTACAATCCTTGCCGACACTGGTCAAAGATATTTAAGCGTAGAAGGATTATTTTCTTAAAATTAATTGTGGTGGGGCAGAGCGGATTTGAACCGCCGACTTCCTCCACGTCAAGGAGGTATCATAGCCAGGCTAGATCACTGCCCCTATTACCGATAGGCCTTCGCCAGCTTTTCCTTTCATGGTTTCTTTAAATATTTTTTGTTACCAAGCTTTATTTCAGCTTTCTCTGATTTTAATCCTTATTTTCAACTATTCATTTTTTCATTCCAATAATTAAGATAAATTCTGATGAACCGCTTTAAAAATGGTCAAAGCTTTATTCAAACTAAATTTAGAAAAAAATTTCGGAAATTTCCGACTCAAAAGGAGAATCTCTTATTTTTTTATATATAGAATAACACTAGACAACATTTATAAAAACTTCAACGTCTTTCAATAAAAGAATAGATTATACTATTCATTCCACTCGAGTGATTAATTATGGATAAAAGTGTAGCAATTTCTCTTAAAATTGTTGGATTTCTCCTTATCTTTATCGCAGCTTTTGTACCTTTGTATGGACTTGATTTTGATTCAACATCTGCGGAGCCGGAACCCATTGTATTAGTTGATACACAAATAATTGCAAATAATCTAACTGCTGTCTATTATGATAGTGGTTTTGCATACGTTCTGACTGCCGATGCAGGTTTAATTGTTGTAAATGTAACAGACCCCATGGCTCTAGACACTATAGGACTATACGGTATAACTGGTAGTGCTAATGGTATATTTGTTGCAAACAATGTTGCATATATTGCGGATACGAATACAGGGTTACAAACTGTTGATATAACAGATCCAACGACACCAACAAGTTTAGGAACGTATGGCATCGCAGGCGGTGCAAACAATGTATATGTTGCAAATGACTATGCATATGTTGTAGATTCTACAGTAGGATTACAAATCTTAGATGTAAGTATTCCAGCCACACCAACTCAAGAAGGCACCTATAGCATTTCTGGAGATGTTAATAGTGTGGTGGTCCGAGAGGACGTTGCTTATGTTGTAGATTCTACAGTGGGATTACATATTCTAAATGTAAGTGATCCAACAGATCCAGTTTTAATTGGAACTTATGAAGCAGGCAATCCAGTCTATGATGTTGATGTGCAAGGCAATTATGCATATATTGTAGGTGAAAACTTCGGATTACAATCAATCAATATAACAAGTCTTGATGCCCCTATGCTAGGTGGTCAGTATCAAGTATCTGGAATCGTTAATGAAATAGATATAGACAATGAACACGCTTATGTTGTAGATTCCAGTTACGGTTTACATATTGTTTCAATTGTTGACCCTACAAATTTATATGAAGCAGGCATATTTGAAACCCCCACAGAATCAATAGCACTTTTTGTTATCGATGGATATGCATACGTTGCTGAAACAGGAACTGGTTTAGAAGTTTATAGTGTAAGACCTCGTTTTAACAGAGATAGTTATGGAGATCTTGTTGAAGTATACAGCTTCAGTATTGATTATAGACTGATAACATATGATACCTACAACAATGTAACACAATCCCGATACTTGCAGGCAGAAGTTCCTAGCAGCGTAGTTATTTTAGCAGCAGCAATTTGGTTCTCTATACTCTTCGCTCTTATGGCGATAGTTCTAGGTCAAGTTTTCCAAAGTGGAGAGTTGAAATCTAGAGGAATTATGGCTGATATAGCTGGTGGTGTCCTTTTGCTTGTGTCTCTAATAGCAGCCGTTCTGGCAATGAACCGGTCTATAATTATTGCTGCTGGACGATATGAAGCAGTAATTACGGGACAAGAAGCACTTACCGTAAATCCTGTTACGTTTAACCCTAATGATTCAAATCCCGCTTACTTCGATATAGCTCTTACTGGAACCATTGAACCTGGTTTCTATATATTTGTAATAGGCGTCTTTGTGATGCTCACTGGTCTTTTCTTACCTGTCGATTGGCAAAAACCAACTGGATCTACTTTGACTAGGAGAATGGGAGGAACTGGTGTAGTTAAATGGATTAAGAATGTAGTTTCTTTAAGATTAACAACATATATCACAAGAAGATTGCTAACCCTCATTCCTCTATTTATAGCAATATGTGTTATGACGTTTGTAATGGTCAGTGGAATGGGAGATCCCGTAGCATTGCTTCTTCTAGGGAAACAAAGAGTAACGGAAGCAGATAGAATAAACCTTACGCGCAAATTAGGGTTAGATCAGCCCATCTATGTTCAATTTGTAGTGTGGTTCTATAATTTACTTCATGGTGATATGGGTACTAGTTTCCAATCAGGTCAATCTATCAATGATATGATAGGAGGACTAGTTTGGGAAACATTAAAACTTCAATTAGCATCTTTTGTATTTGCACTCCTAATAGCAATACCTTTAGGGGTTTTAGCAGCTAAGAATCAAAATTCATGGATTGATTCAGCAGCTAGTGCATTTGCATTATTAGGTCTTTCAATGCCTATTTTCGTGTTTGGATTACTATTGATATACATATTTAGTGGGTATGGATTAGGCTGGTTCCCAGCTGCTAAAGCTCATCGTATACCAACCCCAACTGCAGTATTTAGTAATACGAATTGGCAATTATTCTGGAGCGGCGATATGTCAACGTGGTGGGCGAATGTATCAGTTAGATTACTAGATTCAATGATGCATATGGTTTTACCAATAATAGCTTTGACATTTGCATCTATTGCTCTATATACCAGATTGGTAAGATCAACAATGCTTGAAGTTCTTAGACAAGATTATATTTTATCAGCTAGAGCAAATGGACTTTCAGAGAGAGCTATTACCTGGAGACATGCTTTCAGAAATGTTCTCATCCCTGTAGTTACATATGTTGGATTGTTTCTAGCATCAGCTCTTGCAGGAGCTCCAATTACTGAAACACTATTCTCATGGCCTGGACTAGGATTCAAATATGTTAGTGCTGTAAACCTGTTAGACTTTCCAATGATACTAGGTACGACGGCGTTGCTTACGATATTAATACTGCTAGGGAATTTATTAACAGACATAGCGTATGTTGCTGTTGACCCCCGAATTGAACTATAATATGGTGGATGAAAAATGCAAAGAATAGAAGATACAACAAAAATGACTTTCGCACAGAGATTAGACGATTACCTAGTAGAACACAGATTACCAAAATCAATGTCCTGGGTCGGAACATTAGCCGTGCTTTGGAAACATTATTTTCTGAACTACATTACTGAGTTCTTGGTAATACTCATAGGTATAGGTGTTCTAATACCGGCTTTTGGAGTCTCTGTAGAATATGTTGGCATTGGTTCAGCCCAAGGATGGGGAATGTATTTCCTTTTTGTAACAGTTCTAGCTCTGATTTGGACTGGATTTAGATTTTCTTGGCACTATTATAGAAAATCAACAGCTAAGAAAGAGGTGATTATTGCAAAGGATGGAACTCTAAGAGAAAGGAGTCCTTCTCAATGGTCATTAGTGTGGAGAAGATACAGAAGAAACAAAGTAGCCTTGCTATCTGGTGCTCTAGTTATTGGAATCACAGTTTTAGCCATCATTTATCCAATCCTAATGCCATTTAGTTCTGTAGGAGTAGAACCCCTCTTTGATGCATGGAACGGTGGAGGATCACTCGCTAATCCAAACTTAAAATATCCAGGTGGTACTGATGTTCTTGGTAGAGATGAATTTTCAAGATTGCTTGCAGGAAGTGAAGTTTCCCTGACAGTAGGAGTTTTCTCAACCGTACTATCAGTCCTTATAGGTGTGACACTGGGTGCTTTAGCTGGATATTACAGAGGTTGGACAGAAGAAATAATCATGAGACTTACAGATATGTTTCTTGCTTTACCATTTCTCGTAATTGCTATTCTAGCTGTTTCTTTCATAAGAAGAGGAAGACTAGAATTTCTACGACAGATCCCGCAGTCAATTGTTATCATCATAGTGCTTGGTGTTTTCGGTTGGGCTGGGTTATGTAGGTTAGTTAGTGCGAACACGCGGCAAATCTACAATTTAGATTATGTTAATGCAGCAAGGGTACTAGGTGCGAGCAACAGACGTATCATTATGGTACATATTCTTCCAAATATCTTAGCTCCAATTATTGTTATAGCTACAATTGGTGTTGCAGGAGGTATTCTTGCAGAAGCAGGCTTGACTTTCCTAGGACTAGGAAGTCCTACAACAATCTCTTGGGGACAAATGGTTAACGATGCACAAACAGTGCTTAAAACAAATCCTGAATTAGCGTTACTTCCAGGTTTTTCAATATTCTTTGTGGTATTAGCCTTTAACTTACTAGGTGACGCATTAAGAGATGCCTTAGATCCAAGATTGAGAGAGTGATACAAAATGACTGAAAAACCAATTTTAGAACTAAAAGATGTATATACCTATTTCTATACCGAATCTGGAATAGTTGAGGCCTTAGATGGAGTATCCTTTGATGTTATGAAAGGAGAACCTGTTGGAGTTGTAGGAGAATCTGGTTGTGGAAAAACTGTAACAGCACATTCTACTTTAAGGATTCTGCCTAAAAACGGAAAAACTGTTTCAGGAGACATCATATACAAAGGAGTCAATTTGCTTGATTTACCTGACCTTCAAATGCGAAAAATCAGAGGTAAAGAAATAGCTATGATTTTCCAAGATCCTATGACAAGTCTTAACCCTATCTTCAAAATTTCTGATCAAATGACAGAGGTTATTGCTCTTCATAGAAGATGTAGTAAAAAGGAAGCATTGGAAATCGCTATCGAATCTCTTGATCAAGTTGGAATTTCTGAAGCAGAAACACGTATAACAGATTACCCACATCAATTCAGTGGTGGTATGAGGCAAAGAATTCTTATTGCACGAGCACTAGCTTTGCAACCAAGTCTGTTAATCGCAGATGAACCTACTACTGCCTTAGATGTAACTATTCAAGCACAGGTTCTTGGGATTATTAAGGATATGCAACAAAAACTAGGATTAGGAATGATGCTTATTACACACAACCTTGGAGTAGTAGCTGAAATTACTAAAAGAGTACACATATTTTATGGAGGTCGTGTTGTTGAATCTGGATATACAGAAGACATTTTCGTCAATCCAAAGCACCCCTATACCTATGCTCTTTTCGAAAGTATTCCAAGTTTAGAAGCAGATAAGACTCGTTTAATGACCATTCCAGGAAATGTGCCACGGCTCATCAATCCACCTAAAGGATGTCGTTTTCATCCAAGATGCAAGTATGCAACAGAGATTTGTTCTCGTATGCGTCCTCCCGAACATAAATTTGGAAGGGGACGTAGAGTAGCATGCCATCACTTTGAGGAATTAGATCTTCATGTAGGTAAAGAGGCAATACTTGATCGTGCTGCAGTAAAGGAGGAGGTCTAAAATGACAACAACGTTTGAAGAATTTGAGACAGTAGACCTATTCTCTAGTTGGGATGCTAAAACTCAACCAATTATCTCTATTCATAATATGAAGAAATGGTTTCCTGTAAGCCAACAATCTATACTCTTCTCTCGCGTTGTAGCTCATATCAAAGCTGTAGATGGTGTGAATCTTTTTCTGAATAAAGGTGAAACACTTGGTATTGTAGGAGAATCAGGTTGTGGTAAGAGTACAACTGCTAAAGTAACTGTGAAACTTGAGGAACCAACCGAAGGTTCTGTTTACTTCAAAGGAATAGATATTTTTCAACCTATGACCAGAGAAGAAGAACTTGCAGTTAAAAGACAACTCCAGATGGTATTCCAAGATCCTTATTCCAGTTTAAACCCAAGAAGAATGGTTCTTGACCTAATCAAAGAACCCTTTGATATACATTTTCCAGACATGTTATATGAAGAAAAAGAAGCTAGGGTTCTAGAAATTCTTGCTAAGGTAGGATTAGAAGATTATCATGCTTTGAGATACCCTCATGAATTCAGTGGCGGGCAAAGACAAAGGCTAGGAATTGCAAGAGCATTAGCTATTCATCCAGAAGTTATTCTGTTAGATGAGCCCGTATCTGCTTTAGATGTTTCAGTTCAGGCACAAATCTTGAACTTGTTACACGATTTACAGAAAGACTTCGATCTAACTTTCATGTTTATTGCACATGATCTCAGTGTTATCAAACACGTTTCAGATAGAGTAGCGGTCATGTATCTAGGAAAAATCATGGAAATGTCACCAACAGGAGAGTTATTCAGAAAAACAGGACATCCTTATTCAGTATCTTTGCTGTCTGCCATTCCTCGTCCAGATCCTCGTATTAAAATGGATCGTATTATTCTGGAAGGAGATGTCCCAAGTCCAATAAATCCCCCCTCAGGTTGTCCGTTCCATCCAAGGTGTTACAAAGCACAAGAACTCTGTTCAAAAGTTACACCAGATTTGGAAGAAGTCGAACCAAACCACTATATAGCTTGTCATTTTCCTGAAATCTAAAATTCTTTTTCTTTTCTTTTTATTTTTATTTATTTTAATATACATAGAGATGTTTTTATCTTGTTATTTTAGGTTTGTTTCATGCTGGGCAAGCAATACTTTAGGAAACGTTCATACACTTTTAGAATCTTTTTCAGAGATATTGTTAGAATGATGAAGAAATCTTCCAATATTAAGGGAGCACGGAAATCAGGAAGAGTAAGTCGACAATTTCAAGAACGTATAATGCTTGCAGTAACGGCCGTTAATGGTTGTAGATATTGTGAGTGGGGGCACACAAAAGCAGCAATTAATCAGGGTTGTAGTGAAGAGGAAATAGAACAAATAATGACACAAGATTTTGGTTCTTGTGATCCTGATGAAGTAGTAGCACTTGCCTATGCACAGCATTATGCTGAAACTGGAGGGAAACCTTCATCTGAAATTTGGGAAAGTGTAATAGGATTTTATGGTGAAGAAGAAGCAAGAGACATTCAACTCGTTATAGAAATGGTTACCATAGGAAATCTCATGGGAAACACTTTGGATGCTTTTGAAAGTAGGTTAAAAGGAATTCCACCAGAAGAAGGCTCGGTGCTTTTTGAGTTATTCATTTATTCACTTGCATTCCCTTTTGCTATAATATTCAATAAAAAATACAAAGCGTGGAAGAGTTCTAATACCCTTCATCAAGATTTACAACATTGATGAAATCTTTTCGAGCATCAGCAAAACGTAATATATTTTCTATTTGCTCATCCCATCTTTTCAAATCACTCATAGGAGATGCTCCTCTGTGAGGAGATAAAATAACATTATCTAAATCATGAAAAGGATACTTGGTAGGGTACTTTTTTCCATCTACATCTGGTTCTGGTTGATAATTATACCAAACATCTATTGCTGCTCCAGCAATTTTTTCCTCTTTAAGGACCTTATACAAACTTCTTTCATCAATTACTTGACCTCGACCTACATTAACAAGAAAACCATCTTTACCCAATAGTACTAGTTCTTTTTCTTTGATTAATCCTTCAGTTTTTGAGGTTAAAGGAATAGCCACTATCAAAATATCTACTTCAGTCAAAAACTTTGACAAATCTTCAAATGTGTATTTTTCAACTGGTGTTGGCAAAGAATCAGTATGTTTACTCCAATCTCTCCGCAAAACTGAAAATTCAAGATCAAAGCCCACCAAGAATTTATGTACAAGACGATTTACTGCACCATATCCGAGTAAACCAACTTTTTGTCCGCGTAAAGGAATGGAAGTAGCAAAAGAATCACCTCTCCTCCAATGACCGTCTATCATCCAATTATGATGGAGAATTACCTTATTCATAAGAGCTAATAAAATTGCTACAACATGTTGAGCAGTGAAATAGGCGTTACCATGCCCATTAACTAGAGTTAATTCTCTATCAGCTGTAACCTCCTTAAAAATAGGGATGAGATGTTGTACTCCAGCACCAGGATTAATGAAGAGTTTAGCTTTCTTAGCAGTTTCAAGTAACTCTTTTATTGGTCTCCAACCCATGATGATATCAGCTTCAGGAGCTAGTTCCAATAAGGTTTCTTGATCTAAATTTGGTGGGATAATTAGTTTAACTTGTGGATAATTGCTTAATCCTTCTTCCAGATACCGCAGCAATCTTTCGTTTGGTTGCCAGATACATAGAACATTGATCTCTTCTTTGCCCATTAATCATATAAAGAGAGAACATATTTTGAACGTTTGCCTTATAACTGTCTGTGTACACTTCTTTCTGTTTATCAAAAATAGGAGTTAAACTCAATGTCTCAAGTAAAATTAACTGTAATTAAGAAATTTAGTCCAAAAGACATTCTTGGAGAGGAATTCATAAGATCAGATGGAAGACCTATACCAATCTGCTGGCTTAATATGGGTGAAGAATTCATTGTAGATGAAACAGGAAATATGCCTGAAAATTTTTGCCATCATGCATGGTTTGGATTATACAAGAATGTTCAAATCTTAAAAAATGGAGGAAATTTTTCAGATTGGACAGGTGAAAATATGATTTATACAGCTTGTCCTGATGGGATAAGACCTGTAATATTCAAAGTTGAAAGAATTGTAGAATAAAGTTTATCTTGTTTAGGTGTAAATTAATAATTCAAGTGATAGAAAATGAAGTTTGGTTATACAGTAGAAAATTTTGATGCTAATTTAAAGAGGGACTTCTTAATCGAAACTGCAAAAGTAGCTGAACAAGCAGGTTTTGAATCCCTTTGGATGGTTGATCATATCATGCAATCTGATGAGAAAGGATTAACAATTTATGGTGATACAACTACTGCACTCTACAATAATATTGCTGAACCATTGACAACTATAGCGTTTCTTGCAGGACACACCGAGAAAATTAAGTTTGGAGTATCTACGCTTGTACTTCCAATAAGAAATCCTATCATCATTGCTAAACAACTAGCTACTTTAGATTATTTAACTGATGGTAGAGTTGTGATGACATTTGGTGCAGGATGGAACGAGAAGGAATTTGGTTTCCTTGGTGAGAATTTTAAGAAACGTGGTAGCAAACTTCGGGAGGGTCTTCAAATTATTAGAGCCTTATGGAATGGCGAAACTTCATTTGAGGGAGAATATTATCAATTTCAAAATGTAAGCTTCAAACCTTTAAGGGCTGAGCTTTCT
This sequence comes from Candidatus Heimdallarchaeota archaeon, assembly GCA_021399395.1. Classification (GTDB taxonomy): domain Archaea; phylum Asgardarchaeota; class Heimdallarchaeia; order Heimdallarchaeales; family Heimdallarchaeaceae; genus UBA460. The sequence continues at coordinate 29,395 of JAAFKJ010000123.1, read as the reverse complement.
GAATTACCTTTAATTGTGGCAGGAACATCGGATTATATGGTAGAAACAGCGATAGAATTCGGTGATGGATTACATCCAGCTGGTGCAAGTGGTCAGGAAATCAAACAACTAATTGAGCCTCATCAAGAGAGGCTAAAGGGTAGAGATTTCTATTTATCAGTTCATGTTGATGTTTATAGAGATACAGATTTGGAATTGCTGATCAATGAATATAAAGAAAATGGAATTCATAGAGTAATACTTGATCTATCTAGGGGAGATATCAAACCAGAAGAGAGATTAGAGTTTTTGGGACAATTGAGTGATTATGTCAGAAACTTTTAATCTAATTGTGAATCAAAAACTATCATATGATGTTCAATCAAGAATTAATAAATCAGATTAGGGTTGCCTTCCCTAGAGCAGTTACTGATTTCACTGGTCAAAAACGAGCTTTTTTTGATAATGGTACAGCAACGCTTGTAGTTGATAAAGCAGCAGAAGCTGAAGCTGAAGCCCGGATAAATTGTAGTGCAAATGTAGGTGCCATCTTTGCCGAATCTAAACAGGCTGAAGCTGTTATTCAAGCAGGAAGGCAAGCTGTGGCTGATTTTCTAAATGCCCCATCTCCTTCTACAATTGTTTCTGGTGAATCTGCTACATCTTTATTCTTCAATTTAAGTTATGCCTTAGGAAAAGAGCTTACAGGAAGAGAAAATGTAGTCACTACTGATTACGAGCACTATACTAATATTAGTCCATGGGTTGAATTGGAGGAACGAGGTAAAATCCAACAACTTAGATTCTCAAAGCTCAATATGGAGGAAGGTACCATGGATATGGAACATTTACAAGGGTTAATTGATTCAAATACAAAGATTGTAACTGTTACATCAGCTTCAAACATGTTAGGTACAAAGAGTCCTTTGGAAGAAATTGGAAAGATGGCAAAAGAGGTTGGTGCGTATTTCCTTGTAGATGCAGTTCATCACATAGCACATGGTCCAACAGACGTTCAAGCTATGGATTGTGATTTTCTAGTCTTTTCAGGATACAAACTCTTTGGTTCTCATGGAAGTTATCTTTATGGCAAACAAGAACATCTAGAAGCGCTCAAGCCTTTCAAAGTAAAACCTGCAACCAATATTCCTCCAGGTAAGTATGAATGGGGAACAAGAAATCAAGCAACATTTGCATCAATCAGCGGAGTAATGGATCATTTTCATTGGCTTTCTGACCAAATTAAATCTCAGGATGGAGAGAAATATGGACTATTAGGAGAAAAGAAACGCTCACTTAGAATCGCAATGGATGCAATCGAGAAGTATGAAGTAGGATTTTCAAAATCTATACTCACAGGATATGATGATGTACCAGGTTTACTTGACATACCTGGTGTGACCGTTTTTGGAATAAGAGATGTAAATCGCTTAATCGAAAGAGATCCAACCTTTTCTATTGAAGTCGATAACATCCCTGGAGATGAAATAGCTCAACGGTTATGGAAAGAAGCAGGTATAGCAGCACGAGCAGCTAATTTCTATTCTTATGCTCAAGATGTCTATAACCAACCCAATGTTTACCGTATTAGTTTAGTTCATTATAATACACATGAGGAAATCAGAATCTTCCTTAAAGCCTTGAATGAAATTGTACTAAGCAAGAAATAGAGTAAGAAATGGCGCCGCTGGTAGGATTTGAACCCACGACCGATCGGTTAACAGCCGATTGCTCCACCGGACTGAGCTACAACGGCAACATGGTGGTTACATTCGTTCTACTTTCTTTTTCTTTTTAAACCTTTTTTTCTATTCTCTTATTTCTACACCAGTCTTTTCAAGCGCATCAACAGATACAAAATGAAAGTTTTGACCCGGGGTCTGCATAAATATAATCTATCGTTTACACTCAAGTGTAGATTTTAGTGACTATCAAAATATTTTTTATAGGACTATGCTCAAAACTCCTTGTTGAATGTAGCCTCGGTAACTCAGAGGTAGAGTGATTGACTTGTAATCAATTAGCCGGGGGTTCAAATCCCCCCCGAGGCTCCATTAAATTTTCAAATCTGTTCTTTAAGAAATCATAATAAGGTGTTATACAAATATGGCTTATGATTTCATTCACTGATTTTGAGAAAGTTGACTTAAGAGTAGGTAAGATTGTGAGTATAGAAGATTATCCAGCTGCACGAAAGCCTTCTTACAAATTGGTTGTTGATTTTGGGGAGACTATTGGATCAAAGAAGTCCATTGCACAATTAGTAACAAATTACACTAAAGAAGAACTAAAAGGCAAGTATGTCATGGCTGTAGTTAATTTTCCTCCACGTCAGATTGGTCCATCAAAGTCAGAAATATTAATCGTTGGAGTACCTGATGAAGCAGGTGATTGTATACTACTTAGTCCAGATACAGAAGTTCCTCTAGGTGGGAAACTTTACTAATCTGATTTCATAGCTTTTTCTAGAATTCCATTGATAAATTCAGTTTTGCTATCGGTATAAGCAACTCTGTCATCTTTATACTCTTGTTTTAATTTCTTTTTTAGTTCCGAGTATTCACGTGCTTCTTCAGGATTCGCTAGTAAGTAATCTCTAAAGGCCATGTGTTTCTTCCATTCATAATGTTCATTAAACATAACATGAAGATGATGGGTTCTGAGTTCTTCTCCACCTTTAACAAATAGATGTCTATCCGGAATTCCTTGTTCTCCCCTGTAGATGAAACCTATCTTCTCTAATGGAGCAATGATTTTCTCAATATTCTCAAGGGAATTAATCGCAAGTGCAATATCTATAATTGGTTTAGCAACTATATCTGGAATGGCAGTACTACCCATATGCTGAATATCTACCAAGAAATCTGAAATTGCTGAAGCGATTACTTTGCTTTCTTGTGCAAAGAGATCTTTCCACTTCGGATTATAAGGTTTTAATTCAACAACACCGCGCTTTAAACCAACCATATTATCAAAATAGGGAACCTAGTTGTGTTTATATCTCTATCTTTTGGCTTTAAAAATCCAAATATTTCAAAATGGTATTTCAGATAAGATGACTTAATATAGCATAATAAACACACGTTATGAAACTTGGTTAAACTTGCCAGAGGCTTTTTAACCGTCGTTTAAGTGGGGCCCCTCACGTGTGTTGAGGGGAAGAGATTGTAAGGAAGGAGAGTACCTGGGAGGGAAGAGATGTTGAGAGCAGCGTTAGCATGAGTGTTGACCACTTGATCACATTTACCACAAGGGGCGAAGTCATAATTTCCAGAACCGGGGTGACGGAGAATAGTCCCTCCACAGTTGTGGTGGACACTGCTGGTATGGTAAGGGTTGACCGTCTCTAAACGGACATCGTAACCCAATTCAAGCGAAGCTAACCAGACAGCTTTCTTGTAAATGTAAAGATTATCAGGCATGGTGTAAATAGCTTGAGCTAAAGCTCCTTTGGTACCAGAAGGATCAACCTCCAACTCTTCGATCTTCAGAGTATGGCACTGCTTCTTCACTATCACTGCAGCTAAGAAATGAGGTAAACGACGGGTAATCTCACGGAGAAGACGGTGACGACGTTTATAGACTCTAGTAAGTTCGCTCTTAAGTTTACAGCTACCAAGAATGTTGTACTCTTTACGTTTGCGGAGGAAACCGAGGTTGAGCTCTTTTATAACTTTCTTGAGATGATTGTAGCGTTCAGCTAGGTTCATCAAATCTGAAGGAACTGAAACGGGGGAATTAAATGCCACCATAAACTCTCCCAAGCGGTTGATGTCTAACCCTAGGATTTGCTTCTTACCTTTAGGAATCTTAGGGAGGTAAGTGTGGAGGAGCTTGTGAGAGCGGAAGCAGTCATGCGTCCCTTCTAGCACCACATCTACACGGGGTTTGAAACTGGGAGCACTGCCACTACTAACTTGGAAAACTTTAATTTCGGCACCATTTCGGAGATACTCCAAGACTTTGGGGGGAAAGAGCACTTGAGCTGTTAGTTTCTTCTTCCCCTTCTGCGGAAAACCTAAAGTGGTTCTACCATGGTTCTTTACTTGTCTGGTCAAATCTTTTGCATTCCCTTCACGGGTGATAACATAATCTTTTTTCATTAACAATTTTACTGGTAATCTTCCTTGTTTTTTACGTTTAAATGGTGGGGGAACGAGTGCAGTTACAGGTAGACCTTGTAATAACTGAGGGACACTCTGCATGAACTGGTCAAAGAGTGTGAAAACTACCACCTGCCTGACGGCAGAGAAGAGTTTTCGAGTAGGTTTACCCATTATTTCTGCTAGTTCCTTAGCTAATTGTTTGAGACTTTTCCAACGAGAAGTTTGGTAACTGTTGATCCACGAGGTGAGGAAAGGAGCAACAATTATTTGCTCTTGTTTTAAGAGGTGGAGTTTATTCATGAACGCTTGCTGGTTCTTCGAGAGGGAAGGTAGTTGGGAGAAAGTAGTGGTCTGGTGAGTTAGAGCATCGTCGATTGCTTGGACAACATCTTGTTGATTGTAAGTAGGGAGCGCTCCATTAAGGACTAAAGAATTGGAAAAATAATAGTTCCTCTTGGTCTTTTTACTATAACTGTCCAGTTGCGTTCTAGAACTTGTAAGAAGATTAATCACGTACCTTCTGTGCAGTCGCCAATATTTTCCCAGACTGCTTTCAGTATAAGGAGAGCGACCGAAAATCATCCATTCTACTAATTGTTGAGGGTTCTTATGCAAGAAATTGAGCATCCCTTGCACTTTCTGCTCTTTGTCTATCTTCCCCTTCACTGCTATCTGGAGCCAGTGATAAGCGCTCTCAGCGATGTTAGGGTTCTTCCCCACCGCTTTCCCTACTTGGCGAACAAAGAAGCGTTCCTTGGGGTTAGTGCGATAGAGGGCTAAAGCTTTTTTGACCACATCTTGACCGAGGAGGTTGTGTTGTCTTTCTTCAAAATCCCTAATTCTTCGGTTGATTTCTTCTCGTTGAGAGGGTGTGTCACACTTCAGCGCTATCTGATAACTCCTCATCACCTTGTCTAAGAGAATAGGCGGAGAAGTTTGAGAGGTGCTTGCTGCTTGTGTGCCCATCTTCTTCGTAAGTATAATACTTAGATTGCTATATAAACCCGAGAAAAATCACTGGTTTGGTGGTGCTTTCCCTCTCCTCTGTCTGTGCAATCTCCCTGCAAACGAGGTGAGGAGAGCGATCATATCTTCTACTAACTTTTTCTCTACTGCTTGCTCTTCTCGTTGATACACAGAGATAACTTTCGTGTCAAAGGTCTGGCAAAACTGGTTAATCACTTTCGTCCCGAACCTCGCTATCCTGTCTCTATATGTGCAGATGACAGCAAACGGTTGCTTCGTTGCTACAGCTTGTAGTAGCGCGTGTAATCCTTTTCTCTGGTCATTCATCCCTGAAGCAATATCTGTAAAGATCTTCTCTACCTTCCACCCTTGTTGCTTAGCAAAAGATAGTAGATGTTCTTGCTGAGTAATTAACTCCTTCTTCTGTTTTGCTCCACTTACCCTAGCATATCCTAGCACTATCGGGTTGAGCTGAGGGTCGTTCTCTTCCTCCTGTTCTTCTTCTCCTATCATTTGCGAGAGTTTGTATCTCCTGTGCCCTCCTCTTGTCCTCTTGTAAGGGAGGAGTCTCTCTTCCCTTTCCCACCTTCTCATAGTGCTCGCTGATACTCCTTGCATGGATGCTGCTATACCAATTCTAACTAACATAGTTATATTTTCTTCTCCCTTCAGATAATTCTTGTGCCTTTTAGATAAGATTGAGTAAGTTTTCGGTCAGCAGTTGGTTACAGTAGAATCTTATGTTTTCCAAGCATGAAATCGAATCTGAATTGCAGAAACTACATGACTCTGGATTCTTAATGGAAAATGAATCAATATTAAACATAAGAAACGATTTACATTCCTCACATTTTTGGGCTGATGTTTTTTGGAGAAGAAGGAAAAATCATGCTAATAGAGATGATCCTGAGATTCAATTCATATTTGATAACAATCCAACAGCAATATTAGAGATTGGTACTGCTTATGGAAGAGTTCTAAACAAGATTACAATAGAAAATGAGAAGCAAATTGAAAAGGCACAATTATTTGGAATAGAGGTCTGTAAACATTGTAAGAAATACTTCCAAGCTTATTCAAAAGAGAACTTATTGCTAGAAAATTGTGATGTCTTTTTTGATGATTTCTTAAAGAATAATAACATGTATCAAAGACAGTTTGATGTTATAGTTCTACCAATGAATACATTTCCAAGTTTACCTATTTCAATGTTGAAAGAGTTTTTCTCAGCTGTAAGGAGACAATTGAATCCTAATGGGTTATTTATTTTTTCAACTTACAAACCAAAAGCAACTGATAACAAATTCAATTCAAAAAATCTAAAAGGAGATTACAGCGGAGAATTACTAATAGAACCAGGCAATGACATTATCGCAAGCGAGCATTACCTTTTTCCAGCAGTTAAGAAAGACTATGGAATGCAAGCAATCACATATTCCTCATATAACCGATTAACTCGAGAATACGAACTAGAAGAAAGAGAGATTTATAGAAATACAAGGAATTTCATTAATCCTGACAAGTTGAAGGAAATAATCAAAGACAATGATTTTCATATTAAATTTATAGATACCACAAGCCATTCAGCAGTATATTGCCTTCAATAGCTTAAACGCATTTAATTGTTAATGAATCAGATCAAAATAATATATAATGTTTCATTGTATAACAACAATGTGAATCGTTCCTCCCGTTTAAGATTATATAGTCCTAACTTAACCATTCTATGTTTTGGACTAATTATCAAACTAATCTTAAAAATCGCTTATTTAGATGTTCTCATCACTTATACTTGTAGGGATGAGAGTGAATCCCTCCCACCGACAGAGACTTGCTTGTTCTTGATATTATGAACTATCAGCAGTAACAATTTCCATTAAACCCAATATTTCCACTAATTTTCTTTCTAAATCTATTCCTACTACACCTGCTAATGCTAGTGTACTTAATAGACTTTCAATTAATTCATCTTCAATTGTTGGATCACATTCTAATCCTTCACAATCATCCAGTATTTGGGTTGCAAAAGCATTCAACATCTTTTCTCCCATTATTCTACTAGGGGTTTTTGGAATATTCATTACATCTAATTGTTTTACACTGTTTCTACTGTTAATGAGTTCGAGCAATTTTCTCTGTGCTTCGTTGATTGTTACCATCGTCATCACTTATTTCTTGCAGTTTTCGTTATTTATACTGAGATAATATTTACTTAAAAAACCATCTAATATATTTACTTAACGTTTTATTATTCCAATGGAAATTTAATAGATATAAGGAAATAATTTGCGGGATTGCTGATTTCTCAAGAGAGAGGCTTAAACGCCAATAAACCATTATTTCCATTGGAAACTATGGGGAGGGGCTGTTTTACGCCAAATTAGATTTAATCTCCAGTTTTACCTTTTTTGTCGGTAGTTTGTGGACTTGTTTTTGTCGGGAAGTGTAATACCCGGCTATTATCAAGAAAAAGCATAAAAGTGCTATTTTATGATTTCTTGACTGTAAAAAAAAGAATTTCGATATCGAAACGTTAAAAAAAGAATTAATAGAAAGCAATCTAACACGGGCTGGTAGATCAGTTGGAAGATCGCTTCGCTTGCACCGAAGAGGCCTCGGGTTCAAGTCCCGACCAGTCCACCATCTTTCTTTTAGACATCTTAAGAGCTTTGGAAAAACTTTTGTTAGTGTAAAAGCACCCCTGTTTATCATTATGATATCCGCAGTCATTCCTGTATTCAACGAAGAAGATAATGTACTATCACTCTATGAAGAGCTGAGAGATGTACTTGCTGAACAATCGCAAGATTTCGAGATTATCTTCATAGATGATGGATCAAACGACAATACACTCGTTAATCTAAAAAAAATGATATCAGGTAAGAACAATTTACGAGCCATTCAACTAAGTCAGCGATTTGGGAAAAGTGCAGCTCTAACTGCTGGATTTAATCACATAAAAGGAGAGATAGTTGTTACACTTGATGGAGATGGGCAGGATGATCCAAAGAATATACCTTCACTTATTTTAGAACTGACTAACGATTTTGACGTTATTTGCGGATGGAGAAATAATCGTCAAGATACGGCAATTAAGAAACTCAATTCAAAGATCTATAATATTCTTAATGGAATTTTTAGCAAAGTTCGGATTCATGACAATAACTGTATGTTAAGAGTTTATAGAAAAGAAGTTGTAACAGATTTATCATTGATAAAAGGTGCACACAGATATTTACCTGCAATTATAGCAAGCAGAGGTTTTAGAATATCAGAGAAGAAAGTCTCTCATCGTCCTCGATTAAGTGGAAAATCAAAATACGGAACTAAGAGACTTTTCAAAGGGTTTCTAGACTTGTTCAAATTCAATCTTTTTGTGAAGAAGGGCTACAAAGAAAAATCCAATAAAATGACCATATATGAAATAGAAGAGAAATATGGATTTGAATAGAAGAATCATGATGCACTAAATTATCTTTTCTTCTTTCATCCAAGTGAATGCATCTTGAAATGCTTTCTTTACATCGTATTTTGGTACAAATCCAACTATTTCTTTTAGTTTATCAATACTATACACTCGTGTTCTACTGAATTGATTTACCCTTCTTCTCGAGATTTTTGGTTTTGAACCTTTTATTTTTGCCATAGTTTCACTCATTATTGCTACAGTAATTGCTAATGGAAAACCTATTTCTTGAAAAATGGGTTCTTTTCCAGTGATTTCACCTGCTAGCTGAAACAGTTCTCTGGCTGTGCACGTTCCACCAATAACATGAAAAGCTTCACCATTTGCAGATTCTACTTCTCCAGAAAGAACTAACGCTTCAGCAACATCATCATGATGAACAAAGGAAACAATGGCATTTCCCCCACCAACTAATGGAATCTTTCGTTCCTTCAATAGATAATCAAATACCTTTGGTGCAACTTGCCTATCTCTTGGTCCTACAATGTAAGGTGGTCTAACAGCTGTTGCAAAAAAACCATGCTCCCTTGCATATTGAAAAACTAGGTCTTCAGCAATCATCTTGGTTTTATGATAAGGATGGTCAGATTTCTTAGGATGAGTTTCTTTTATGGGTTGATGTTTTGGTTGATAACCATATATACCAACAGTGCTAACATGCATAAACCTCTTACCTTTATTCTTAACAAATGCTTCGAGTATATTTCTTGTCCCATCTACATTGACCTCATAGTAGAGGTTTGATGGGATATAATCTCGTGCTTCTCCCGCAGCATTGTAAACTATATCAACACCCTGCAAAGCTTTGTAGAGAGAATTAATATCAGTAAGATCTCCCTTGACTATACCTATCTCCAATTCCTCTAACTCTTTTGCTTTCTTTCCTGAACGGGATAGAGCTTTGATCTCCGTCTCTGGATATTGTTCTCTCACTCTCTTTGCTATGAAATAACCCACAGCACTTGTTGCTCCTGTAACTAATATTGTCATTTCCTTCTACTGAAAGATTCAATGGTTCTATTTATTTTTTTAGAGAGAAAAACCTCTGAAGCTAAATTATTTTAACTTCTGTCTGAGCGAAACGCTTTTTTAAGCAGATTTTGAACTAGTCTTATGATTAAAATCTATAGTACTCTTACCCGTCAACTTGAAGAGTTCAAGACTATTGAACCTAACGTTGTTAAGTGGTACAACTGTGGTCCAACGGTTAATGGGTTAATGCATCTAGGGCACGCTAGATCTGCTATCGCATTTGATACTATCCGCAGATATCTCGAATATAGAGGATATAAAGTGAATTACATCATGAATTTTACAGATATTGAAGATAGAATGATAGAAGTAGCAAATCAAGAGAAACGAAGTGTACTTGAAGTTGCAGAGGAGTATCTAAGCTATTTCCGAAGAGATATGGCTAGTTTAAACCTAAAACCCGCTACTGTACATCCAAGAGCTATGCTCCATATGAACCCAATGATAGAATTTGTACAAGAATTAGAAGAAAAAGGATATGCATACGAGAGCAATGGTGATGTTTACTTTGATGTTAGAAAGTTCAAAGAATATGGAAAACTATCAAATCAGAAAATAGAAAATATTCTTCAAGAAGGTACAGAAGATGCAAAGAATCCCAATAAAAAATTCCCAGCTGACTTCGCATTATGGAAAGCGATGAAGCCAGGAGAGCCATATTGGCCTTCACCTTGGGGAAAAGGACGTATCGGCTGGCACAGTGAATGTGTTTTGATGTCAGGTTTGTATTTAGGAGAACTCATTGACATCCACAGCGGCGGTCAAGATCTCATCTTCCCTCATCATGAAAATGAAATAGCTCAAGCTGAAGCACTTAGAGGAAAACCTTTCGTTAATTACTGGCTCCACAATGGCTTTATCAATATTGATAAAGAAAAGATGAGCAAATCTCTAGGAAACTTCGTTAATATTGTTGAATTACTAGAACACTATTCAGCTGATGCAGTTCGATTGTTTATTCTTCAAACCCACTATCGTAGTCCAATTATGTTTACTGATGATGTCATAGATCAAGCTCAAGTTACATCTGATAGATTATTTGACGTGATTTTACTTACTAAAAACTATGCAGATGAAATTATGGAAAAAGATGAATCTAAACTTTCAGAGTTAGATAAGAAGTTAATTGAAAAAACTGAGAAGGCTCGCAATGACTTCATTGAGGCAATGGATGAAGATTTTAACACTTCAAATGGGTTTGCAGTGGTTTTCAAATTTTCTAATGATGTCAATGATTATCTAAGAAAAGCAGAAAACATCAATTCCTCAGCTATAAAAGAAGCTGACAAACTCTTTGATGAATTCAGATCAATTCTTGGTTTGTATGAAGATTTCAACAGTTACTTATCCTTGGATAAAGTGGAAAAACTAATCAAACTCCTAATCGAAATTCGTGGAGAATATCGAAAAGAGAAGAATTGGGAAATGAGTGATAAAATAAGAGATGATCTAAAAGAAGCAGGAATTGCTCTAGAAGATACTCCAAAAAGAATTCTCTGGAAACTTACAGAATAAGAACGACTCTTTTCCATACTTCTTTAATTCCCTAAATTCTTTTCTTCCTTCAAAAATCATCTAAAAGGATTTATAGAACATATTAACTAAAACTAACTGATGACACTATTTATTGGTGTTCCCGAAGATTACCAGGTTTACATGTATACTGCTCTTGGTCTGATGATAGGAGGAGTAGTGTTTTTCATTGTATCTTTGTTTGATATGATGACATTTTTACTTGCAGCTAGTTTAACAGCTGTTGGATTTGGCTTTCTTATTTCCGCTGGGATGGCTATGGCTTTTATTAGAAAGAAAAAAAGGGACAGGAATGCAGAGATTGTTATTTCAACTCTAGTTAGAATCATATTAATCATAGTCTTTGCTCTCACAACTTATCTGATTATATTTTCAGGTTTCTTTATTCTAGAGCAACAGTACAGCACTAATTGTTGGATAACTCAAGCAATTGCAATACCAGTAGTTGTAATAGCGTTAATTGTTGCCGACATACTCGTAAATCGAAGAAGGAAAAAGAAAAAAGAAAAAGAAGAACTAGATGAAAAATTAAAGAAAGAATTTGAAGAAGATCAGGTTGAATGAACTATCAGAGTAAAGAAACAGCATTATTAAGAAGAAATTTTTTTGGCTAAAATCATATTCACCAAATAATATGGGACCTTTATTTTTCTTCTATCTTTGTTTTCCAAAGTCATATCTAGGTCATAAGAAAGTGCCCAATCCTCAACTGTAGCATCTTCCCTAACTTTTGTTGAGATGATCATCCACTCTGTTTCAGGTTTCAATCCTTTTTCTTCTAACTCAATGTATACTTCTTGAAGAGTGGCTTCATGGGGAAAGTGTCTAGCAATCGCTCTTTCTATTATTTCTACAATTACTATTTTATTATTAGGACTAAATCGAGCTAATGGTTTATTCTCTGTTGGAATATGGCTAATACCTACCTTTGGTGGAATCATTGCCCCATAAGGAGTTCGCTCAGGTTTTAGTTTTTTCTCGATCATTTCTGCTATCTCTTCTGTCAAAACATGCTCCCATTTACAAGCTTCCTCATGAATCATAGCCCAAGGAAGACCTAACCATTCAAGGAAACTTTCGGATAATCTATGCATTCTAACAACTTTTCTAGCAATATCCTCTCCCTTTGGAGTTAGCTCAGCACCATAATATGGTTTGTAGTTTATGTAACCCTTCTTTGATAGTTTCTTGAACATAGAAGTAACTGTACCAGGATCAACATTCATCATCTCAGCTATTTGATTAGTTTTAACGTGTTTATTCCCATACTCAAAAAACCAAAAAAATGTTTCTAAATATTCTTCCTCTGCGTGTGTTACTTCAGCCTGATTCATATAGAATCACTTCAACTCTACGAGAAACTACTTGCCTTTGAACTCAGGTTTTCTCTTCTCGAAAACAGCTGTTATTCCTTCTCTTATGTCTTTAGTTCTGAAGCAACGCCAAACCCCTCTCTTTTCTGCCCTATATCCTCCTTTAACAGAGGTTGAAATGCCTTTATTGACGGCTTTCTTAGATACCTTAACAGCTATTGGTGCATTTCTAGCAATAGATTCAGCAATCTCTATTGCTTGGTTCCTTAGATCTTCTAGAGGTACTACTTTACTTACAAACTTCATTTCAAGAGCTTCTTCAGCAGAAAATCTTCTCCCTGTATAGATCAAGTCTTTAGCTGTACTCAAGCCAACGACTTTTGGTAAGCGATATGTTCCACCCCAACCTGGAGGTAAACCTATAGATGTTTCAGACTGTGCAAAGGTAGCTGTATCAGCTGCAATACGAATATCACAAGAAAGTGCTAACTCCATTCCTCCACCCATTGCATATCCATTGATAGCTGCAATAACGGGAATTGGTTGTTTTTCTATTCTAGCAAATACTTTTTGTCCTTTCTTAATTGCCAGAATGAATTTCCATCCTAAGCTTGAAGCCCACTTTAAGTCAACTCCAGCACTCCAACTTTTACCTTCTGAATAAATAATAACAGCTCTTATGTTGGGATTATCTTGTAACGACTTGAATGTTTTATTTAGCAAATCAAGCATATCTTTGTTTAATGCATTCAACTTCTTTTGACGGTTCAGAGTAATAAGTAAAATATTGCTTTTCTCTCCTACTGTTTCCACAATTAAAAGAGGTTCATCTTCTACCATGAACTAAGTTTAGTTTAGACCTATCTAAATGTTTTGTGAAGAGAATATACGACAAAAATACTCTAAAAGCAAAAATGCCTTCTTGGAACTTTAGAGAGCTTGAAAATAAAGTACAAGAAAATCAATAATACCAAAATAATACAGAACTAACACAATTTATTGCTCTTTTCCGTATCCTCCACCACCAGGTGTCTCTATAATAACGATGTCTCCCTTCTTTATTTTCTTAGTAACTTTTGATGGAAGAACTATAGTCTCATCTGGAGTCTTTAAGAGGTTCTTACCTTTAGCTCCAACCTTACCACCAAACAAACCAAAGGGTGAATATTTTCTTCTTTCACTTTGAATGGATAGAATAGCTTCATCTGCTACCAACTCAATAGTTCTGCGAACACCGTTGCTTCCTGACCACATCCCTTCACCACCTGTATTGGGGAGGATTGAATATTCATGAATTCGTAGAGGATAGTATTTCTCTAGAACTTCTACAGAAGTATTCCTTGTGTTTGTCATGTGACTGTGTTTCGCATTTGGAGGAGCATAGTCTTTTCCTGCACCTATTCCTCCGGCTATTGTTTCATAATAAGTAAATTGAACACCGTTGGGACCTACTCCACCAATAATAGTATTGTTCATTGTACCGCTGCTAGCAGCTGGAACTATTTCTGGGAATAACTGTGAGAAAACGCCTATCATCACATCAGTTATACGTTGACTTGTTTCAACATTTCCAGCAGCCACTCCAGCTGGTGGAAGAGGATCAATCAATGTTCCTTTTTTCGTTATTATCTCCAATGGTTCATATAATCCACTATTGGTTGCATATTCCCTAGAAACTAAACAACGTATAATATAGTAGGTTGCAGAGAGCGTAACAGCATAGGTAGCATTAATATTCCCTTCAACTTGAGATTCTGTTTTACTATAATCAATAATGAGTTTATCACCTTTCCTTTCAACCTCAGCTGTTATACCGATGGGTGCATCCTTTACTCCGTCATTATCCATGTAATCAGTAAAGCTAACCCTCTTATTTTCTGGTATTGTCCTAATAAGTTCCAAAGAAGCATTTTTAGATCTTTCATTAAGAAAATCAATTATCTGCTGAACTCTGTCTAGAGAATATTTCTTTAGAAGAGAGTGAAACTTCTTTTCCCCGATCTTAGTAGATGCGAGTTGTGCTTGAATATCTCCTTTTCTTTCATCTGGTACGCGTATGTTAGATAGAAACTCATTGAACCATTCTTGATTTAAAACCCCGTTTCGTTCTAAAACAGTTGGGTTAATAATGTATCCTTCCTCTTCCAAAGTATACTTACCACTAGGCATAGACCCGGGGACAACACCCCCAACATCAGCATGATGACATCTATTGGCGATATATCCAACAAGAGAGTTATCAAAGAAGATAGGTTTTACAACTGCTATATCAGGTAAATGCGTTCCGCCCAAGTAAGGATTATTTGCGATGTATATATCCCCATCAAGTATGTTTTCCTTACCAAAGTGTTTGATAAGTGCTTGCACACCTTCTGGCATTGCTCCTAGATGAACAGGGATGTGTTCTGCTTGAGCAATCAAACGACCATCTTTGTCCATGATAGCACTAGAGAAATCTAATCGATCGCGTATATTGGGGGAAAAAGCTGAACGTTGAAGGACAATACCTGTTTCTAAAGCAACATTGGTTAGTGCTTGGTTAATTACCTGTGCTTCTATTAAACTAAACTTCGAACTCATTTCATCTCCTCCAGTGCAATATATCCTAGTTTATCCACAATTCCCTTAACTCCAGGAGGGATTACCGTAGTTGTGTCTAGCTGATCTATTATACACGGTCCGTCTAGAATGTTATTTGCAAGAAGTTGTGATTTTTCAAATACAGGAGTATCTATCCAATTTCCTTCAAAATTCACCTTTCTGCTCTTTTTGTATGCCTCTTGTGGTGGTTGCTCATTCCCTACAGTCAGTTTAGGTAACTCAATTCTTGGAACAAGACCAATCCCAATAACTGACGTATTAACAACTTCAACTTGAAGTTCTTTATCAAACCAGGAATAAGTCTGATTGTGTAAAATTTGAAAACGACTGATAGTCTCAGCTAATTGACTTTCAGTTAAAGGAAACGCAATGTCTAATGTAAGAAAATCAGATTGTCCAACATAGCGAATATCTAGCGAATAGTTGAATCGGTGTTTCTCTTCCGCAACTTCTTCGCTATTTAGTATCTCACCAAGATTTTGTTGAATTTCTTGCATTTTGTTATTAATTTCTTCCAGATCCAGATTATCTGTTGTTTGAAGATACGATTGAGTTTTCTCATGTTTAATATCTGAAGAGATAAGACCGAATGCAGACCAAACTCCAGGGAAAGGAGGGATTACTACACCACCCATCTCTAATTCTTGAGCAATTTCCCACGATTGCAAAGGACCTGCCCCTCCAAAACCCAATAGTGCAAAATCTCTTGGGTCCAATCCTCTTTGGATTGTTACTACTCTAATTGCATTTGCTATGTTATTGTTCAGTATCTTTCTGATTGAAATTGCTAACTCATCTATAGATTCTATATCTAGAGAGAACGGAGAGGAATTTATTTCTGTATAAAGATCATTCAAATACTGTATAGATTTTTCTTTATCTATATTCAGATTTCCAGCAAAATTGTTTTCATTAACGTAGCCTAAGTAAAGATTAGCATCAGTCAATGTAACCAGTTTCCCTCCAAGAGAGTAACATGCTGGACCAGGATTTGCCCCCTGAGATTCAGGTCCCACTGTCAACAATCCATCTTTGAATTTAGCGATGGAACCTCCTCCACTTCCTATGGTTTCAACATCAACCATGCTAGCAACCAAAGGAAAACCACCAAAATTTCTTTCTCTTAATACAATAGGTCCGTCAATTAGAGTTGAAACATCTGTCGATGTTCCTCCAATATCTAAAGACACCAAATGAGTACGATTCAGATGTTTTAGACTCTCTGCAGCGGCCAGTACTCCTCCTGCTAGACCTGAGTAGAGGGTTTGTATTCCCGATTTACCAATTGTTGAAACATCACTCATCCCAGTATTCGATTGCATGATTAACAAAGGAGCATGGATGTGATTTCTTACCAATTTATTTTGTAATCTTGATAGATATGAATTAACTACAGGACTAACTTTAGCATTTACAATAGTAGTAACTGAACGTTCATACTCTTTTATCTGAGGACTTATTTCAAAGGAAGTAAAAACATTAAATCCCTTCTCGCTCAGAAACTGACTGATTTCATTCTCATGTGATGGATTAAGAAAAGAGAATAATAAGGAAACAGCTGTTGTTTCAATTGACTTAGATTTCAGATTGGAAATGAAGTCGTTTAACGAATTCAAATCAAGAGGTGTTAGAATCTTGCCTTCATTATCCATGCGTTCTTCAATTTCGTACAGAAAATCCTTGTTGAAGTTTACAGGATACTTCTGTTCAAACTTTAGATTGTATAAGTCAGATCTTTGTTGCCTTCCGATTTCTATAATATCTTTGAATCCTTTCGTTGTTAGAAAGGCAATGGGAGGACATTTATCCTCCAAAAATGCGTTTGTACCTATAGTTGTTCCGTGAACAATGATTTCTACATCATTTTTTTGAAAGTGAAACTTATCCATTATTTCGTTAAATCCAAAGATTATACCGGCGCTTGGGTCTTCTGGAGTTGTTGAAGTCTTCCAAGCTCGAATATACCCCTCCGAAACAATAACGTAGTCTGTAAACGTTCCTCCGGTATCAATACCGATCCGAACAGGTTGTTGTGATGTTTCATTGTTCAATGTTGCTCATAGGAAGAAGAACCTATGTTAATTTAAAGTTTAGCAGAGAATTAACTGCCCGTTGAAGAAGTAAATATTCTTCTGCTTCGCTTTGTTCTCTAAAGTATACTTCCACTCATTTTCTGCTTGCCTTATCATATTCTGATATTTTGTTTGTTTCATTTTATTCACCATTATTTATTGGGTGTTTTTGTTCATCTGTTGTAAGGTAGCTTCGGCTAAAGACGAGCAGATGTTCACACCCTCAACCTACTTACTAAATAGGATATAAAAACACCAAAAACAGAAAATCACGACTCTTGAGAAATTTGTTAGATTTGTCTTGTGAATCAATAATCATTATAAAACAGTAATTTAATATCTATCTGGCGAGAACTTGATGTTTAGAAGATTCAGGAATATTTGGAAACCTAGTAATTATCAAGGTAAATCTAAAATGAAATCATATTTTGAAGGCTGGTATTTCAAGATTGTAGATAAAACAGAGGAAAATGTCTATGCTATTATTCCTGGTGTTTCTTTTGAGAATGATGGTAAAGCTACTTCTTTCATACAGTTTTTCGATGGTAAGAAAGCAGAAATGAATTTCTTTGAGTATGATTTCTCTGAGTTCAAATTTTCTAAGAATAGTTTTGATGTAAGTATTGGAAAGAACAAGTTCAATTCCGAATTCATTGAGTTAGATATCAACAAAGACAACTACAAGATAAAAGGAAAGATCAAACATCCAAACATTAAGAATTGGCCAGTCAAAGCTTTTTCTCCAGGGATTATGGGTTGGTACAGATTCGTTCCTTTCATGGAATGCTATCATGGTGTTCTTGGCTTTGATCATCTTCTAGATGGAGAATTGGAGATAAATGGTAAGAAGATAGACTTTACTGGAGGAAGAGGTTACATTGAGAAAGATTATGGTAGAAGCTTTCCACACTATTACCTCTGGTTACAATCTAATCATTTTGCTACCACCGATACATCTCTAATGGCATCTTTCGCCAAAATACCTTGGATAGGTAGTGCCTTTGATGGATTTGTTGCAGGTTTCTACCATAAAGGAGAGATTTATCGTTTTACAAATTATACTGGTGCCAAAATTTCAAAGCTAAGTATTGGGGATCAGAAGATAGTGATGCACTTCACTGATCGAAAAAGAAGATTAGAGATTGAAGCTCATAAAGCTAAAGCTGTAGACCTTCCATCACCTGTTGAAGGTTCCATGACAGGACGCATATTGGAAAGCATCACGGCTCAAGTAGATGTTAAACTAGTTGAACTAGGTAGAAAAGAAGAAAGAGTAATCTTTGAAGGAAGAGGGAGAAATGCTGGATTAGATATAGGTGGGAAGGTAGAGGAGATAAAAGAAGTGTAATGTTTCCTATTTTGAATTTTGTTACGCCTAATGCAAACCATTATATTATTCCTAAGCCCTAATTCTGCTATGGAAGTATTTCATGTTTCAAAAAAGAAATTAGAAACTCTAGATGATCCTTACAAATTTCTGAATGGTGATGTGTATGTTGTAGAAACAGATACAGAATTATGGATCTGGATAGGATCAAGATCTTATGCTGACGACAAAGCTGTTGGTGCTTGGGGAGCTAAACTTGCAGAAGAGAAGAAGAAGGATTTGAAGATAAAATCAATTATTGAAGGAGAAGAACCCGCTAATTTTAAAGAAATCATTGACTTTGAAGTTGTAGAAGGGGATACACCTGGTTTTCTGAAGCATTTTGAAAAGAAAATCCACAAAGATATGCGATTACTTCAGCTGAAAGAAGACGATCAGGGAGAAATAGATATCATAGATGTACCAGTAGGCTATCAATATTTCAAATCTGATGACGCTTTCTTACTAGATGCTAACAAAGACATCTACATTTGGATAGGTAAAGATTGCCAAATTAAAGAAAAATATGAAGCTGGCAGAATATCACGTAAGCTTGAAGTTGAACGAAAGTTCGCTCCAATGGTATATGTTATTGAAGAAGAGAATGAACCCGAAGGTTTCCGAGATATGGTTTTCAAATTAGGGATAAAAGACAGAGTAATTGAGTTAAGGACCACTATTAGTAAGAAAGAAGAGAAGAAAGAGAAAAAGTGGTATCAATTCTGGAAATAAATAACTTATATTAGTTCAAAACCCCTTCATTTTTTCATTTTTATTTATATCTGATTTATTGTGTTAATTGCAGATAATGCGGCAAGCCAACTTGTTTTAGGGTTAATTGGTGATGGATTGTTTTCAAAATTGAATGTGTACTTTCCAACATCTGATTCAATCTCAATCGTATGTATATTCTGTGAAACTGTTGGATCAGCTATAATCTCAACTAGAGTATTTTCAGGTCCTAGAGTAGAGAGAGCCAAACGTGCAGCCACATTTACGCTTTTAGGGAAGTGTGTTGCAGCTTGTTTTGCATTCCCCGTGAAGATAATTGTTGGAGTAGCATCGCTTAGTTTGATTTCATTCTCTTCAATATAACTACTATTTCTGAACACTCTTTTGGGTTTTCTAGTTTTCAATTTCGCCGATTGTATTCTTTCAGCTTTAACGGTCTCAATACAATCAAACCCACCTATGGCACCAGAAGGAAGAAGAATTCTTTTTTTCTTCATTTTATCTAGTGTTTGATATTTTGAATAGAGAGAGTCAATGGTGATAAAGGCACCAACACTCATAGGAATGAAGTATTTCTCGTCTTGCACAATTGAATCAAATATTTGTGCTACTACTTCTTGGATTGCACATTCTATTACAACATCACAGTCATGAAAATCGGTTTGATCTTCCATAAGTCTAAACTCAGGAAATTCACCGTGAACTTCTTTCATTCTCTCTTCATCTATGTCATAAACAGCTTGTATAATGGCATCTTCTATTGTTTCATCAGTTACTGCTTCGATGATGGTAGTACCGATATAACCAAGTCCGATTAATCCTATTTTTTTCATCTATAACTTATCCTGTTGAATATTATCTGAGTGCTTCGTAATCAGCAACCCAATCTGACACTTCGTCTAATCTTTTTATTTCATCTTCATCTAGACTTATTTCTAAAGCCCCTAGATTATCTTCGAGCTGCTCAACACTATTGGCTCCTACTATAGGTGCAGTGATGAAATCTTTAGCCAATATCCAAGCTATTGCTACTTGTGTCATCTTTGCTTCTTTAACATCAGCAATTTCTTTTACTGTTTCATGTATAGCCCATCTCTTCTCTGTAAAGTAGCGCTTTTGTGCTCCTTCACTACGTGGAGTATCTGGTATTGGACCATCTCTAGAGTATCTATCTGTTAGAAAACCACCTGCTAAAGGACTGTAAGGAATAACACCCAGACCATATTTTTTGATCACATGTTCCATCTGATGTTCTACAAGCATTCGTCTTACAATACTATATGGGGGTTGAACAGTTTCAAATCGAACGTAACCATTTTTCTGACTTACCCAAAAGGATTCAACTAACATCCAAGGGTGTATATTTGATGCACCAATATAATTGACTAAACCATCATCAACCAATATATTGAGGGCATGAAGTGTTTCTTCAATGGGTACATCATTATCAAAACTGTGTATCTGATAAAGGTCGATCCAGTCAGTTTGCAATCTTCTTAAACTCGCCTTGATTGCTTGATGAACATGTCTTCGAGATAAACCTCGATTATTAATATCGTCGCTCATTGTTCCTCTTAGTTTAGTAGCTAAAACAAGATCATCTCTAGTATCTCTATCCTTTAGCCATCGACCTATTATTTCTTCTGTCTTTCCAGGATAACTGTTATCTGCCCAATACGAATAGACATCAGCTGTATCAAAGCAATTAATCCCTAATTCAAGTGCTTTATCCATTATTTTGAAAGACTCTTCTTCCTCAACTCTCCATCCCATCTGCATTGTTCCAAGAACAATTGGAGCAATTTTGACTCCAGTAGAACCTAATCTTCGGTATTCCATAAGCAAAAGTGGTGTCAGAATGTTAAAAATATTGGCTTCTTTCAATGATTATACAATCAGGATTTAGATTTACTCAACAATTCCTTTAATGAAGGAGAAGATTCTTGCGAGAATAGAAACAGATGTCCTTTTTGTTGCATATTTTGCTACATTATCCTGACGATTGTGCATAAGTCGGTGTTCCCCCATACAATGTGGGTGGATGAGCATCTTGCATTTATTACACATGGCAAAACTAGCTCCACAAGTTTTTTTCCCCTCATCTAAAGATTTTCCACACTGACCACATTTACCAAAGATAGCCATGTTTGTTTTGACAGTTAAGACACTTATCAATCTAGTGTCAAAGACTGATGATAATATCTTTAGATTTCTTCCCACTCATATATTCAATATCTATCCTACCAACTGCTACTCTGGTTACAGACTGTTCGGTCAATTGTTTCTCAGCAACTTCCTCTGGCTTCTCATCTAGTTTATTTATCATAAGTTCCAAAGCTGCCTTTTTCTCTTCAAAGTCTTCTAGAAAGCGCACTTTGCCCTTGAATTGAACAGTAGCATATAGATGATCACAAGCTCCTTGAATATATCCTTCGTCAACTAAAGCTTGTCCCCAAACAATGTTGTTCTCTTTCAAGATATCGATTTTTTTACCCTCGCTTGCACAATGGAAGAAAATACAGTGTTCTTTTGGATCATAACCATGGCTCAAAGTAACCAAATAGGGTTCGTTATCTTGACACATTGCTACGGTGATATGTTTAACAGTGTGTAAAATATTTTGCAGTTCTTCAATGTCTTCTATTGCTTTTTCCTTTCTTCTCATTCCTCGCATAGACACCACTTTACAAGGAAGTAAGATGTATACTTTAAAAGATTCACTCTTTTTCTGTTAAGAAAGTAATAAGGACTTTGAGGAAGAAATATAGATAGAACTGTAGAGAAGGAAAGGGAGAAGCTAGCCTGAGAAACATTGGGGATGAATGTGTAATCAATCTTGGAGCCACCTAGCAGATTAAGTGGCTAGCTTCAGATAAACAATTGAATTTAGACTTAAAAACACAAAAGGAAAAGTATCCAGATAAAGGCAAAACAATTTACAAAGATTTAAGGAAGGAAAAAATTGGAGCCCAGAGCGTGAAGAATAGAATTTAGTGATGAGTGGAGATTCAGAACTACCTTAAACCAAAGATGTATGAATCTTGCATCCCACTCATCAATTTTGCTATCATTTAACTTATTAAAAAATCTATTCTAAAATTAAATTACTTTTTCATCCAAGAATCATTATTTTGGTTGAATATAGCAGATTATCTTCTCTTTCTGATTGGTAAAAAGTACCCTCAAACATATCGAATTCTAATATCTAATCCTTAGAATCATATGTAAACTCGAAAAGAAAGGAAAAATTGGAGCCCAGAGCGTGATATTCAACGTTCAGAACGCATCTGAAACGATTCTTGAACACGCGACAACTAGATCTTCAGTCTAGCGCTCTCCCAGCTAAGCTATCTGGGCACCTTTGTTCTATCCTTTCTGTTCTTCTTTCCATTAAAAGTTTTTTGTTCCGATTCTGGTTTGATGAATCACGGTAAATGCTTAGGTTTAAAAGAATCCATGCTTTCCTTTATTTGTGGTTATATTATGTCTGATAACAGATATTATTACAAAAAAAATTACACAGGTAACTTATCTACCTTTGGTACTGCCATAGTTTTCTCTATTGTTGGAATTCTAGCTTTAGTCTTTAATGCTTACGACATCAATTTCATCGGTTTAAGGAGTTGGGGTTATTGGTTATTCATCCCTGCATTCTTCATTTTCATTGGTGGTTTTAGCACCATCTATTGGGATAAAAGAATGAGAGACACCGTCTATGGTGCTACACTTAACCGTACAGGTAGAGTAAAACTTGAGAGTTTTGCACAAGAAGTTAGTATTAAACCAAATAACATCCTTCGTATCCTTCTTGATCTTCGAGCTAAGAGGGGTATTCAATATAGTTATGACAGTGAAACTGGAGAAATCATTTTTGGCCAAGAGACTAAATACGAACAATCACAAGAGTTTGTTTCACCCTTACCTAAGAAACAAGCTGAGGTTATCTTCCCAACTGGAGATGTTAGCTTCTGTCCTTACTGTGGTCACAAACCTCCAGCAGGATCTCAATTCTGTGAAAGTTGCGGTTCAAAATTGGAGTAATTATACTCCAGCTTTTATTTTATTTTTTGAAAGTTAAGTGAATTACGTCCTTATCTTGTAATTCGTAAGTTATTCCTACTCGTTTTCTTCTTCCATTAGGTCCCCCTTCGAGAACAACAGCGTCCTTAAAAACATCCATCTTGCTTTTGTTCATCTTACTAACTACATCTTTCACAATCAGATTTTCTTGGAAAAACATAACAGGCTCTTCTTCTATCTCGTTGAAAGAATTCATAGTAAATACTCTTGTGGAATTGATTATTTCAAGCAAGATATTCTTTATTTCTTCAGTGTTATTGAATGATGCATTCCTCAACTCATTGTGGGATATTAATCCTAGATTTTCCTGTTTAACTAAAATTGTTGGGATTGTTCTTGGACTTGTTTGAGCAAATCCATCCCCCAATCTTTTTGGTATTAGTTCTATATTCTGCTCTTCTAACTCTTTTAGTACAACTGAAAACTCTTCAAAAGATCGTCCAACTATTATCAAGCAATCTGTTGAATACACCATTCCTAGAGTAGTTTTATCGTATATCCATCCTCCTTCGCTTATTGCTGGAAGTTCTACTACCTGGAATTTTATTCCTCCATGTACCATGGCACCATATTGTGGTTCTGTAGTTGTGTATTCATAATCGCCTACTTGTATTTCTGTTCCACACAGGTTGTTTATCAGAGTACTTTTCCCACTATTTGTTAGACCTATTACAAGAAATTGGGGAGTTTCTTTCTTAGTTGTAGAACTTCTTCGAGAGGCTCTTTTTGCTTGTTCCATTACCTCAATTTCTGATAACTCTCGTCTAAGCTTATCTTTGATTCTCTTGTAATCTCCTACATCCCATGTAATTTCTTTTAGAAGTCGTCTAATTTCTTTTGCCCTTTCTTCTCCCGCTTTCCCCTTCAAGGCATTTTTTATCTCTTCCATAACAACTGCATATGGTTTAGGCATTTTTCACAACATCACATATTTAGTCAAAATCAGTTTAAATGTTTATTAATCTTCTTTTTTTATAGCTCTTGACACCAATACTTCACTCAAGTCCCAGAGATAATCTTGATTGACTGGATCTTTGGTCATCTTAGCTGTTTTTGATTCTTTACAATCACTGAAGTAAAGACCTGTAAGTCCTTCTAGACTAGGAGAAACGGCTGCATAAACGGAAGATTCTGCACCTATTGCAGGTGTTCTACGATTAGGGATAAGGTTCGATATAGTTGAAAACCACTTAGGGAGGCCTGCTGTTGTTAACTGTGTTTTAACGTGACCAGGATTAACTGTAAAAACAGATACATTGGTTCCTTCTAACTCTCTTACTAGTTTGTTGGTAAACAATACCATGGCAGTTTTGGAATTACTATATGCTTGTTGCCCACTGTATCTTTTCTCAAGAAGAGGGTCTTTTATTTTTATTTTGTAAAACTTGTGCATATCTGAAGAGAGGTTTACTATGCGAGATGGAGAACTTTTCTTTAGAATAGGTAGCAGAAGTTTGGTCAGATAGAAGTGTGCGAGATAATTTACTCCAAAAGTAATCTCATATCCGTCTTCAGTTACTTCTCTCTTCATTCGGAAAACACCGGCATTGTTAATCAGCACATGAAGATTGGAATAGTTCTTTTGAAACTCCTCAGCAAAACGTTTTACATCTTTCAATGATGAGAGATTGCAGATTAAAAGATCAACATCCTGATTAGTTGTTGTTTCGATAATTTCTTTCCTTGCTGTTTCGCCCTTTTCTGGATTACGACAAACCATAATTACATGTGCCCCTAGAGCTGCAATCTTTCTTGCTGTTTCTTTACCAATACCAGTATTAGCTCCAGTTATCATGCAAGTTTTTCCTTTAATCCAAGTATCATTTGCCATATCATCAACAACTTCAGTATGTAAATTAATTCTCGTTCAAGTAAAAACTTTATCCAATAACCTTAAAATATTTCCACGTTTACCCACAATTATGAGTTCAGAAAAAGCTAAAGTTTATTTTGGATCTATTCAACACGGAAGAAATTCTGCTTTCGCTTCGTTTGGTGCTAAAGTGGATAAAATAACAGAAATGTTGCTAGATGAAACACCGATTGAGAAGAAGGATAAGGTAGCAGTTAAAATGCACCTTGGTTTCAATGAGGGTTACCAAACAATACCTGTTTATTTTATTCGTCGAATTGTTGAAGCTATTAAGAAACGAGGAGGGTATCCTTTTGTTACAGATAACCCGACTTCTGTTTACAATGCTGTTAATAGAGGTTATACTCAAGAAACATGTGGCTGCCCAGTTATTCCTATAGCAGGGATAAAGGATGGTTATACATCTACAGTTGAGGTTAATTATAGAGGTATAGACAATCTAGAACTAGCTGGAGCACTCAAGGATGCAGATGTTCTTGTGGATCTTTCTCATGCCAAAGGTCATGGATCTTGTGGATATGGGGGAGCAATCAAAAACCTAGCTCTAGGAGGATACTCAGGTCCTACTCGATGGAGAAAAATCCATGGAGCTTCAAGTGTTGATGAATACTGGGATAAAGCTAAAGGTAATCCTGAACTAGCCAAAAAACTTGTAGAATCTTGTCCTTATGGTGCCTTGAGTTATGACGAAGAGAAAGATAATCTTAGAAGAAATTATCATGATTGTCACCAATGTATGACCTGCCTGCAAGTTGATGGAGGTTTAGGTGCAGTAAAAGTACCACGTGAAAGCTATGCTGCTTTTAACGAGATGATGGCTATAGCAACAAATGAAGTATTGAAAACCTTTGAACCTGCTAAGGTGATGTATATTAATTTCTTGTTAAATATAACAACGTACTGTGATTGCTTAGGTTTAGGTCAAGCTTCCATTGTTAATGATATTGGTGTTGTTGGTAGTAAAGATATTGTTGCTGTTGAGACCGCAACTCTTGATTTAATCAAACAAGAGGGATTGATTGAGAAGAATATTCCTCCATACTTTAAGCATGTCAATCTTAATCCAGACGAAGATCTTCATCCTTTCACTAGAGTTCATGGTCCGTATAAAGATCCCTATGAAACAGTTGTTTATGCTGAAAAGTTGGGTTTGGGTATATCCAATTATGAACTAATCGAGATTCTATCTGCTGAAGAAACCATGAAGATGGAACCTCCAGAAAGAGTGTTTGAAGGCGAACCAACCTTCTTCTAATCTTTTTCTTCTTTTTCTACTTTTTCTTTCTTTTCTCTTGTAAAGAATGTAGCCACCAAATCTATTATTGTTCCATAAGCTATTCCTGCTACGAAAGTTGTATAACCCACATATTGATCCATCAGTAAAACTGCTGCTGAAACTATTAAACCAAACAAAGTTCCTCTTACTCCAGCATTTACCCATTTCTCCCATCCTTCTCCTTTAATGAGTATAATTCCAGCTGCTAGTCCAATAATGATTCCTAGAACTACGCGCATTGCCCATATACCGATCAGATAGCCTACATTACCAGCATATCCTCCTTCAACTCGTCCGCCTACACCAATAATACAAGCTACACCAAGAACTGCACCAGTTGCAATAGAAATTATAAGACGTTTATAATCAACCATTTTTCTCACTTATACCTTATATTCACTAATTTAAGAATTCTACGCAAGAACAACTTCCTTTTGATTTGAAAAATTCATTGAATTTCTTTATCTATTCTTATGTTGTAATGAATCTGAAGAAGAGAGAAAGAGGAAGCAGCAAGTCATATCGAACATTTTTTATATTTTCCCTATTCCTTTGACCCAGTGAATAAAATGGATTTAAAAGGCAGGTCACTTTTATCCTTAGTAGATTATACAGCAGAAGAAATACGTTTTCTTCTTGATGAATCTAAACGATTGAAGGCTAAATTCAAAGCTTTTGAAAGAAATGAATTACCTCTTGAGGGACTAACACTTGGAATGATTTTCCAGAAAAGATCAACCCGAACCCGTGTCTCAACCGAGGTAGCAATGTATTACTTAGGTGGTCATGCTCTGTTTCTAAGTTCTGCAGACATCCAACTAGGTAGTGGAGAAACAATCAAAGACACTTCCCGTGTTCTGTCTAGAATGGTTGACGGCGTCTTAGCAAGAGTTTACGCACACGAAGATGTTGAGGAACTTGTTAAATATTCTACAGTTCCAATCATTAATGCGTTATCTGACAAATATCATCCACTTCAAATTTTAGCTGATTTGCTAACTATTGAAGAACACAAAGGTCGGCTTGAAGGATTAAAGCTAGCTTGGGTCGGAGATGGAAACAACGTCTGCAATTCATTGATGATTGGATGCGCAAAGATGGGCATGGATGTGTCTGTTGCTACACCTAAGGGTTATGAACCATCTAATGACACTATTGCACTTGCAGAGGAGTTTGCAGATGTAACAGGAGCCAATATCACTATTACTAGTAATGCTGTATCAGCAGTTACAGATGCAGATATTGTTGTAACTGACACCTTCATCTCCATGGGTGAAGAAGATCAAGAAAAAGCTAAATTAGCAGCTTTCAATGATTATATAGTTACAGAAGAGCTTTGTTCCAACGCAAAATCCGATTATGTATTCATGCATTGCTTACCTTACAAACATAAGGAAGCCACAGAGGAAGTCTTTGAAAGTGATCATAGCATTGTCTTTGATGAAGCTGAGAACAGATTACACACAGTAATGGCAGTTTTGAATAATTTATTGAGGTAGTTTTTTCCCTCTCCCATTTTTCCTATATTCTTAATTTTGTTGAGTTTAAATAGAGTCTTTTAGTACAAGAACTGAATACAATGTTCAAATTCATACTACTAAGAAAACTAAGATTACCAAAGAAAAGAGGAAGTCCAATATTAGAGGAAATTCTCCTTATTGGAATCGCTATTCTAATTTTCGCGATAATCTTTGGAGTAATTTTCAGTCTAATTGATTGGTCTACAACCTCAATTGACAATTTCTTTGGATAAAACACAGATTTTTTTGTGTTTTTAAATGACAATCAATATTATTTTCTGAGGCTAGCTGTTCCAAAAACCAACATAATTCTTCAAAATTCTAGGCTAGTTTCTATATCTAATAACACTAATTAAAATAAAGAAAAAAGAAAGCTAAAGCAGATATTTGGTTGTTAAACCCATTTTCACTGAATTATGGCTGGAACCTTTTCTCTTTTTATCTGCTCTTTTTCTATCTTGAGTTCGTTCTCTTTTGCTTGTTTTGCTTTTAATATTGAATCACCTATTTCATTTGAAACTTTCTTTTTGAATCTTTTAGATCTCTTAGAAAGCCAAGAGTATATGGAAAAGAACCAAGGTTGTATCAGATTGTCTTTTGGTTTCAAGAGTAGTCTTACAATCTTATTTGCTAATTTTTGAGTATCATAAACTGCGAATTTTTCTTTGTCGCAATGCGCTACTTCGTGGAATTCCGTATTATATGGTCCTGGAAAAACAGTGGAAACAGATACTCCATAATCTTGCATCTCTTTTCTTATTGAATCCCCAAAAGTCATAATTGCGGATTTTGTTGCACAATAAACAGCAAATGGATATGCTGGTAGCATAACTAAAGATGTAGATAGATTAACTATGTGCCCGTTTTGTTGCTCCTTCATCACTTGTGCAACTTTTTGAGTAAGTTTTACTAAAGACAGGAAATTTGTTTCAATCAATTCATCGATTTCCTCTTCAGATTGATCTACGAAAAGACTTGCTCTTCCTAACCCTGCATTATTAATCAGAACATCAATAGTTCCAAATGCTTTCAGAGTGAAATCAACTAATTTTACCCTATCCTCTCTATTTCTGATATCTCCTACTATTGGTAAAAGCTTCATTCCTTGTCTTTTCAAAGCTCTAGCTGTATGCATGAGTTTTTTCTCTCGTCGTGCAAAAATTACCATCTTGGGCTGATATTTAACCAGTGACAAAGCAACCGCTTTCCCTATTCCTGATGAAGCGCCAGTAATGATAATTACTTTACCTTTTAATTCTGAATTAACCTTCTTCCCCTTCTCTACAGTATTCATTACTATCAAAATTATGTCTTAAGCTCGATATTTAAACCCAAAAAAAGACATGTATCTACTCTGAAGACTTATCACCAAAATTGTTATTATGAAGAAATTTACCTTTGAAACATGGTTAAGAAAGTCTTTATTGAGGAAGATGGAAACTTACAACATATAAGAGATGAAACTATAGCAGTTATCGGT
>JAAFKJ010000122.1 GCA_021399395.1 Candidatus Heimdallarchaeota archaeon | reverse complement strand
TCTTCCCTCTTAGGGACAGGTTTGTCTTCCCTCTTGGGGACAGGTTTGTCTTCCCTCTTAGGGACAGGTTTGTCTTCCCTCTTAGGGACAGGTTTGTCTTCCCTCTTAGGGACAGGTTTGTCTTGAGGTTTTTGTCTAGCTTTTGGAGATTCTCTCTTCTCAGGAGGTTCTTCACTTGTTGGAGGAGCTTGAGTTCTAGCAGGATGCGATTTCTCAAGCAATGGAGATTGAGGAGCATAATCGATATTTTCCTCTTCGTTTATCTTGATAAGACGTCCTGGAGAAGTAGCAACAGCTCTTTCAATAGCAATATGTCTGTGTGCAATAAATTGTCTTGCTTGATATGGTGAGCTTGCAAGTCCTTTTTTGAACACTATTGTTTGTAAGCGCCTATTCAAGACTGTACGAACATCTAATGCCAAAACAGAGTCAAGGTCGCTACCTGAGGAGAGCACACCAAGATTAGCTAAACGAGATAGAAGTTCTTTTTCTCGTTGTGCTCTTACTTCTATAGGAAGTGCGAGTAAAGCTCTGGCTTGTTGTCTAGCTTTAGATAGCACGGTTCTTGCTTTCCACAGTTCTTTTTTGTTACGTAAACCATATTCTCCAACTAAAGGTAATTCCTGTTCAATACGAACTTTATCGTAAGGATGTCCAGGAGTTATAATTTTCTTTCTTTGTCTTCTTATTCCACCCATTTATATCACCTTTTCTTCTTAGAGACTCCTACTGTGGAACCCCCTTTACCATGGGTTCGAGTTCTTTGCCCTCTAACTTTAAGTTTGAACGAGTGTCTAATTCCTCTACGACTGCGAATGCGTATGTATCTTTCAACATCTTGCTTAGTCTGCAAGATAAGTTGTGCTTCTGTAATGTGCAGATCATCACCTGTTTGACGATCTTTCCTTCTATTTACCAACCACTTAGGAATACCAGCTGAAGTGGGGTCACTAATAATACCCTCTATTTCTTTTATTGTCGAATCTGTAAGATAACCTATACGCTCAGATAGAGGTATTTTTAGAGTTCTTACAATAGCTTCAGCCAATCTTCTATTTACTCCAGTGATTTTTGATAGCCCTAGAGTAACTGGAAGATATCCTTCGAGATCAGTAGACTTTATTCTAACTAAATGGCGAAATGACATGTTATCACTTTGTTTGTTTTATTCCACAACCCGGAGTTGTGGTGCTCTTACCTCTGAAGTATATCAGAGTGGGGAGTTCCCCTTAGAGCTTCGCCCAGTGCTTACCAACTAGATAATAGCACAAATGACTTCAGTTTGAGAGCGTAGAAGATTTTTTTAAACATTTGCTTCAAAGACAAAAACTCTAGAGTATCAAGAATGGATGGAGCCAGGACGGGGATTTGAACCCCGGAGTCTATCGACACTAGATTTCCAATCTAGCCTCATACCAGGCTTGAGTATCCTGGCTGCATTTTGAACAATACACTTTGTAAATTGATAATATTAAAAATATTACCATGATGTGCTATTTCTTCTTTTAGACAAGAAAAAGAAAATTTCTCTGTTTGTAACATACAGAAAAATGCTTATAAATAGAAGAACTTCATTGAGAATGAATTCGAACCGGTGTTTCAATGGCGTCAAAATTCTTACTACTATTCAAACCGTTTCAACGATTCATCTTTGAAGTGAAGAAACCTGCAAGGAAACCTTCTTTCAAGAAGAAGATAGCTTGGACTTTTGGAATTCTTGCAATATATTTGACCATGCTCAACATCCCTATTGTAGGTATTCCTGCAGGGGAAGACAATAAAGACCCATTTTTTGCCATGAGAGCGATATTAGCATCTCAAAGGGGAACCTTAGCTGAACTAGGAATAGGACCTATAGTAACAGCAGGTTTGATAATGCAATTATTAGTGGGATCACAGATTATTAAAGTAGATTTCACAAATTCTGAAGAGAGAGCATTATATACAGGAACTCAAAAAATACTAGCTGTATTAATGACAATCTTCGAAGCTCTGGCATATATTCTTGGAGGAGCCTACGGAGCAAGAGAGGAGTTAGGTATACAAAATATTATGCTCATTCTCGTGCAACTCCTTGTTGCGGGATTCATCATATTACTAATGGATGAAGTAATCCAGAAGGGATACGGAATGGGGAGTGGTATAAGTCTCTTTATCGCCGCAAGTGTATCATTCAACATCTTTGATGGTATGTTTAGTCTTAAAGATTACACGGATACTCAATCCAGAGGTTGTGTTATCGCTTTCTTCCAAGGATTGTTCGGCGATAATCCGGGTCAGGAAGTGGCGGATGCTTTTAGTAGAGTGGGGCGAAATCCCGATCTTATAGGATTACTAGCTACGATAGTTGTTTTTGCTATTGTTATCTACGTTGATTCTGTTAAAATAGAAATTCCAGTTCAACACAGTCAATACAAAATGCCAGCTAGATATCCAATCAAGTTTCTATATACATCAAATATTCCAGTTATCTTAGTTAGTGCTTTATTTGCTAATATTTATTTCGTGTCAAATCTAATGTTTACGAACTGGGAAAAAGAAGAATCAGGGTTCAAGTACTTCTTTGTGAACTTCTTCGGTCGATGGGAAAATGTTGCGGATACGGGCCAGCAAGAACAGCTGGCACCTACGAGCGGTTTAGCATCATGGACGACGGCACCGTATGGTCCGGAGCAAGTGGCGCAGCATCCGGTTAATGCAATCATCTATCTATTCCTAATGATAGCATTATGTGGTATATTCTCGCGGATCTGGATAGATACGGCAGGTATGAGCTCAAAAAATGTTGCAAAGCAACTCTTAGATGCCAACATGCAAATACCAGGTTTCAGAAGGAATCCACGTATAGTTGAAAGGTATCTAGAAAGATATATTCCAACAGCAGCATGGCTTGGAGGTTTCTTTATAGGAGTCCTAGCAGCAGTTGCGGATTTCTTAGGAGCATTAGGTACGGGTACGGGTATACTTCTTACTACTGGAATTCTAAGACAGTACTATGAGATATTTGCAAGTGAGCAAGTAAGTGAAACAGTACCTGCACTAGCAGGCTTCTTAGGCTTGCAATAAAATCTCCTTCCCTTTTTATTTTTCCATTTTGTTTTCTACTTATTTTACATCACAGATCTAAATCAATTACTTTATGACTTTCTATACTTAGGATAGAAGATAGAGCGATTTTCAAGGCATTAATACCATCTAAGGAAGTTACAACAGGTGGAGCATTCCCTCGACATGCTTCAATAAATGCATTCATTTCTTTACTTAGGGGTTCTTGCCATTGCATTTTCTTGTTTCTTAACCATTCCGCATCTTCAATAACATACTCTTGAGAGATATAATCTGCCTCAACAATCCCCTTTTCACATGTTAACATTAGTTTTCTAAGTTTATGTGGTGTAAGGTAATTGGATTCTATGAAACCTGTAACTCCATTTCCAAAATCTAGTAGAATTTCTGCATAGTCGAGATAAGTGTGTCGCAGTTTTCCACCTCTAGCATAGACTGATTTTGGCTCTTTAGAAATCAAATATCTGAAAGCATCTATATCATGGATACTTACATCCCTAATAACATCTACATCTTTCAATCTATCTGGCCAATATGGTCCTAATCTTCTTGCACTTATGAGAACAAGTTCTCCCAGTTCCTCATTCTGAATAAGTTGTTTAGATCGATAAACAATAGGATTAAAACGTTCTATAAATCCAACTGAAACAATAACATTGTTTTGTTTTTCAGCATCAAGAATCTTTTCAGCTTCTTCAATTGTGCTTGTCATTGGTTTCTCAACAAGAACATGTTTACCATACCCTATAGCTTGTAAAGCTATTTCAGCATGTGCTGAAGTAGGTGTTGCGATAGTTATGGCATCAATTTCTTCATTTTTCAATAAATCATCAAGATTTTTAATCGCTTGAGTATTATGTATTTTAGCTAATTCAGATGCATGATTGTAATTTAAATCATGAATACTGTGAAGATTTACGTTTTCCATTTCACTAAAAACTCTAGCATGATTCTTTCCCCAGCTTCCTACACCTATTACAGCTATGTTGAGTGTTTCCATTTTTCTCATCAACCTTAAAGATATTTACTCGTTTTGAGTAAAGACAAGTGAATATATAAAATTTCTTATTCAGTTATAAATAAAGTTGATAAAGGACCAAGACATTGACAATTCATCTTGAAAGATGTGGATTACGAACTTATAGAGGCATACAGAAAAATCTCCCCAAAGTACACAAGTTTAAAGACGAAACCATGGAAAGATTTTCTACAATTTATGATGCAAATTAGTCAAAGTTACACAATTCCCACATCTGGAATTATGCTTGATATAGGAACGGGTAATTGTAGAAATCTTCTCTTCTTTGAAGATCAAAAATGGGAACACATAGGGATTGACATTTCCTTTGAACTATTACATAATGCCATCACCTTGGAAGAAAACAAAATTTACCGTGTGAACAGTGATATGAAATTTCTCTCTCTAATAAACAATTTTGCAGATTTAGCACTATGTATAGCAACACTCCACCATCTAAGAAACAAAAATGATGTTGTAGAAGTACTAAGGAGTATTCGTAGCACTTTGAAGAAGAATAATTATCTAATAGTATCATGTTGGAGAAGGTGGAAGAAAGGATCAAGGAGAAAGATGCTCAAAGAGGTAATATTCTATCCCCATAAAAAACTGAGAAACAGATTATGGAGGCATGGAGACATTTATTTGCCTTGGTTTGACAATAATAGAAAAATCGTTGCTGAGAGATATTATCACTTATTTACAAAACGAGAATTAGTGAATATTGTACAAAGAAGTGGTTTTGAGATAGTTAATCTTTCTAAACTTGGAGGAGTAAAAGGTGATGATAATATTTTCCTACTTCTAAGGAATAAAATACAGTAATTTTATAGGCTCCAATATACTCAAGTTACAAAAGCTTTTAAAAAGCAAATAAATTCTGAAATAATAAGCACAGAATATGGTTTTAATTATGGCATTCTGGGATGATTGGTTTCAAGGTATTACAGATTGGATGATAAGAAATGATTTGAATCAACGTCCAACATCTGCATGGATAATAGCGATAACTGCAATTCTAATTGCAATTTTATCGACCTTTATCACTAGATTAGTTACAGATGTTGATGCATTAAAAGAAAGCATGCAAAAAGTCAATGAATGGAATAAACGCAAGAAACAAGCTATGTCTACTGCTGATAAAAAACTGTGGTTAAGCGTTAAAAGAGATGAGGAACGTATTAAGAAGATGCAATCATCTATGATGTTTAAACGTATGAAGCCCATGTTATTTACAACTATACCATTCCTACTGATATTTGCAATACTTAGAAATGCATTCCCTGTAGGTGAATTTGGTCATTACTATGCTTGGTTACCTTTCAATCTAGGGGATTTCCCTTGGATAGGACAATCATCTTGGTTAGGACAGGAAGAATATAATGGACGAATATTTTCAAAAGTTTCATTTACATTATGGTACTTTATTTCAGCATTCGCTTTTGGATCCATAATTTCAAGGATATTTGGTGTCACCCCTTCAGGTGCAACCAAAACCAAAATAAAGAAACCAGAACATAAACAAATTAAAACACCTGTTTCAACAGCTAAAGCTGAGTTAGCTAAAAAGAAAACAAGTTCTAAGAACAAATGAACGTGAGGAATGAAAATGGTTAAACCTTCGTTACGAGTCGCAAAAACAAGATTGAGAAGAATCCCATCTGAAACAAAATTAGTGAAAATCGAAAAAAGAACTAAAAAACCACATTGTTCTAAATGTGGAGCTATTCTACATGGAGTAGCCTTCGGTCGACAAAATAGAGTAAGAAAAATGTCACGCTCTGAACGTCTTCCATCTAGAGTTCATGCAGGTTATTTGTGCTCCAGATGTCTGAAAGGCGCTATTAAAGCCGAAGTACGCAGCGACTAGGGAGGAGGTGGCTAGTTTGCCAATCATCGCTGTTTCAGGTCCCCACGGATCAGGTAAAAGTACAGCTGCTAAAAGAATTGCAGAAGAACTTAACTATGAGTATATTTCAGCTGGGGAACTATTCAGAAGTATGGCAGATAACGCCAACATGAATCTCGCAGAATTCAGCAAAAAAGCTGAATTACAAGATGAAATTGACAAATTTATTGACGATAAAACAGTTGAAATTGCAGAATCAAAAAACAACATTGTTATTGATGCACAACTGGGTGGATGGATGCTGAAAGATATAGCAGATATGTTAGTCTACATAACAGCTCCATTTGATACACGGATTGATAGAATAACTCTAAGAGAGCTAAAATCAACAGAACAAACCCGTCATGAAACAGACACAAGAGAAGAATCAGAAAAAAGCAGATATCAAAAACTGTATAATATCGATATTTCTGATTTAACTATATACGATATAATCTTAAATTCACAAAGATTCAGTGCAACTGACTGTGTTCAGATTATACTATTAGCATTTGAAAAAAAAATGAAAAGTGAAGAAAAATGACAGCAATTCAAATTGGAAGAGTAGTTGTAAAAACTAATGGAAGAGAAGCTGGTAAAAAAGGAGTTATCATAAATATAATTGATCCAAATTATGTCCTACTTACTGGCCCCAAAAAAATGACTTCAGTTCGTCGAAGAAAATGCAATATCAGACACCTTGAACCTACTGACAAAGTAGTTTCTGTTAAGAGAGATGCAACAGACGAAGAAGTTTCAGCAGCGATAGAAGCTGGAAGTTTGAAGGATTACATGGAAGAAAAAATTGTTCCCAAGGTATAAATATAGATATCCTCAAACTTTATATCCCTATTTTTTACAGTTGGTTAAAGATGACCTTAATCTATACTCCCCCTAAACTTTCATTGGATGATAATTTAGCACCCATAGTAGAGTTATCAAGTGATACAACTGATTATAGATGGGGGAAAATTCCAACAGAAAGATCTATTGAAGAGCTATTGGATTACGGAATTATTAATATCGACAAACCTCCTAGACCAACAAGCCATGAAGTAGTTAGTTATGTTAAGAAAATATTGAATCTAAAAAAGGCAGGTCATTCTGGTACTTTAGATCCACTTGTTACAGGAGTTCTTCCAACTGCTCTGGGCAAAGCTACAAAGATTTTAGGCACATTGTTGCTCGCAGCTAAAGAATATGTGTGCAATATGCGCTTGCACAAAGATGTAGATGAAGAAACAATTAGGGGAATGATGAACGAGTATGTGGGAGACATTTATCAACGACCACCATTTCGTTCGAGCGTAAAACGGGTATTAAGAATTAGAACAGTGTATGAAAATAAAGTCTTAGAAATCAAGAATAGAGAGGTTCTCTTCTGGGTTAAAAGTCAAGCAGGATTTTATGTAAGAAAGTATGCACATGATATCGGTCAGAGTCTTTCATGTGGAGCGCATATGAAAGAACTTAGAAGAGTTAAATCTGGTCCCTTCTCTGAGAACAACTATCTAGCCACACTTCATGATTTATATGATGCATATATGTGGTCAAAAGAAGAAAATGATGAAATTCCACTCCGAAACATAATTTTACCAATGGAAATGGGAGTCACACACTTACCAAAGATCTTTGTTAAAGATAGTTCTGTAAATTCACTGTGTCATGGTGCGCCACTAGCAATTCCCGGTGTGTCAAAATTCACAAATAATTTCAGTAAGGGAGCACTAGTTGGGATATTTACATTAAAACAAGAACTAGTTGCGCTAGGTGAAGCACAGCTTGATTCTGAAAATCTAAAAGATATAAATCAAGGCCTTCTAGCAAGTGTGAAAAGGGTAGTTATGGAAAGTGGGACTTATCCAAGTAAGAAGAAAGACACTTAGATTTTTTGAAATGGTCTTAGGATTTTACTCCATTCATAATATAGTTACGGAAATGATTATAGGAAATTTCAAAAGAATAGAATGGCCAATTGTTATCTTCTGTGATTATTATTTCATTTGCAGTAGCAAGAGCGTTTCCAATGCCTAGTCCTATCTCCCGTACATCTCGACTAAGAAAATTATCCCATTTTGCAAGATCTTGGTCCTCTTGAGTTTTCTCTAGAAAATTACCAGAAACTGTAAAACGATCTGGGTTAGTAACTCTGTTATATCTAGTTTTTTGGCCTGCATGAAAGCCAAGAACTGTTACATTTTCCTTTCCAAATCTTTTCCTTGTATAATTGATTTCAGCTGGAGATTTTACTCCATTGAGTATTAATATCGACGAATTTTCATATATGTCTTCTTCATAATCCAAGATGGTTTGTGTAAAAGCTGTAGGATCTCGTGACAAAAGAGATAAAATTACTTGAGTTGTATTTTTGTGGTTTACTTCAAGATTTTGCCGTTTGAGCTCATGATAAACTGCATGTCCAGTCTCAACCATAGGCACTTTCTCTTCCTCTCTCAACCTATGACCATGAGATGATTTCCCGCTCAACTGTAAACCTACAAGAATGAAAATTTTCATAGTTTCCAATTCAGCTTATTGCATATAAACAAAAGGTTTTCGGATTGAAATCCAATAAAAAAGAAATTAAAAGTGGAAAGTAATTACTCTAGTAATTTTACTTTTCCACCTGCAGCTTTAACTTTGCTAACAGCTCTTTCAGAAGCATATTTTGTTGTAATGTTCATTGCAACAGTGATTTTTCCTTGGGCTAGAACCTTTTTATATCCTAGTTCTATGAGATTAATCTCAAAAACTTCACCCTTTTTGGTAATCTTACCTTCTTTCAGTAAAGTTGGTAACATAGCTTCTAAATGAGATATATTAATTGCTGGGATATCCTCAACAACAGATGGAGGGACAGCAAATCCCCTTTTACCTAATGGGGGGCGTATGCCTTTTATCACGAGAAGTTTATGATGTGATTTTGGACCAGCATTACCAACACCACCTCTCATACCACTTTTACGATGGGTTCTTACTATTCCCCATCCATGTGTTCTGTAACCACGTTCTCTTCTTACTCGTTTTCTTGTTCGTACTGTCATGTTTATCAAGCCATCCTCACAATTAATTCATTTATAGCAGAACCTCTATAACCAAGTTCACCACCTTCTGCAAAGCCTCTTTTAACTGTCTTGTATCCCTTTCTAGCTGGATGTAGTCTAAAGAATCTTTTCATCTCTGGAACATCTTTGAAATGTGCTTCACCAGTTAAGAATGCTTTTGATAAGGCCTTTATTGTTGTGAAGGGAGTAGTATCCTTCAAGTATTTGTTAGTTATCTTTGTTCTACCTGGAAGTTCACCACGTTTTGCAATTACATGTTCTAGAGCTGTTTGATTGACTTCGCCCCAAGTAATGAAATCTTTGGCTTTCTTTAACATTCCCAGATAAGAGGAAGTGTTAGGTACCAAGGTCATATAGTTAGCTCTTCGAACATTCAACATCTCAAGGTTCTCTTTGACTTTGAAATGGACATTGACTGTTCCTCTCAGACGAATGACTGCTATTAGTTCTAGTTTGTCTTTATTTTGACTCATTCTTTCCAACTTCCTTAACGTGTCCAATCATATGGAGCCATGATTTCATAGCTGTTCTTTAATGCTTCAAATGTTGCTTTTGCGAAGTTAGATGTTGTTCTGGTTTCACCAAATGTTTTACTCCAAACATCTGAAATTCCTGCCAGCTCTAAAACTGTCTTTGCAATGTTACCAACCACTAATCCAAGTCCTCTTGGTGCGGGATAGAGAATCACTTCTGTAGATCCAACTTTTCCTGTTACTTTGTACGGTACAGTATGGGGAGTTCCACATGAACATTCCCATGAACCACATCCTCTTCTAATTGGTCTTATGTTTAGTTTTGCATTGACAATTGCTTTCTTGATGGCGGGGCCAATTTCTTTCAATTTAGCTTCACCGACACCAACATAACCATTTTTGTTTCCAACAACAACTGTTGCCCTGAATTTTCTTTTTCTACCAGCATCTGTTTGTCTTTGCACCAAACTAATATCCACAACATTATCTTCTATGGTATCGCCAAATAGCATGTCTACAATTTCTGGTTCAACTAGAGGTAATCCTTGTTGGAATATCTCATCGATTGTGGTAATTCTACCCTCTTTCACAAGTCTTCCAACTCGTGTTCGAGGTTCCCATTCATCTAGATCCATATACATATCTCTACTCATTTTTTTCTACCTCATTATATTGTGTCGATTTTAGATTTGGTTGCGTCAAACAATTTAGGCAAATCTTCAGGTTTTTTACTAACTGCAAGATATTTTGAGAATATTTTGTCATATTTCTCTTTATCATCTTTTGCTAATTGTTTTGCATAAGCCTTAATATGCTCACCCCTGATTCGATCTTCAGGAGGGACCATTCGTTCATTATATGGCACAGTAATGCCAGCATCAACAACACCCTTCAATGTAGCAAATATTCTTGTACCAGGGTTGACTGCAAAAGTTCCTACATCTAAAATAGCTTCCTTAATCTTAGCTTTAGCAGCTTTCTTTCCAGCTAGATAGCCGGTTAGATAAGCAGCTGGAAGATTTGAGGTAGCTATATCCCATCCATGCTTTTTCAAATCGTTAGATCTTACTTGAACAAAAGTATGATCACCACCGATTTTTGATTCTACAAATTGAACCATAACTTGCTTGTTGGAAGGACGGGCTATAAAACGTATTTTACCAGATTTTAGGAGTCTCTTACGTTGTTGATAATCAGTCTTCATTTCTCTACGTCTTCTGAAAGGCACTCTATATAGTGGACCTTGCCTTTTCTGCTTCTGTTGTAATCTTCGTTTCTTTTTGAAACCTCTTCTTCTTCGTCTTGACATATTTACACCTCATTACAATTCCGGAAGACGTTTCTTTGCTAAACCATGTTCAGCAATATAGTTTCGAAGATAGCGAACAGAACGGAAAAGACCACCTTTTGATTGGAGATAGAGCTTTCTATAGTTAATAGTGTCAATATATTCTTCATCTCTAAGTGATTTCAAATACTTTCTTTGAGCTCTAACCTTATTCTTCCATCTATCTTTGCTTGAAAGACGGGAATATTTAGGTCCTTTTCGACTTCCAGGTCCGATTCTTTGTCCTCTTTTCTTTTTGGCTGCAACAGCTTTTGCTCTTCCCCTACTTATCCCTTTGACTTTACGCTTTTTGATATCACCATCATCAATGTGACGGCGAACATCTTCTCGTGTAATAGCCAAAGCAACATCAGGTAAGCTATCAGGATCAATCTTCACTCGATTAACTCCGACTTTTAGAATCTTAGCAGCTATTCTTCTTTGGGTTTTAACGTCCATAATCAAACCTCACTTCAGTTTCTCTACGATGAAGAATCCTCCTTAGGTTCTTCATCTGATTCTAGGTCTTCATCCAATTCGAGATCTTCATCGAACTCGAACTCATCATCAAGGAGTTCATATTCTTCTTCAAGCAAACCTTCTTCGAGTACTTCACCAAACTCTTCTATTCGAGCTGGAGGATTAATAATTTTTAGCCCCAAATCGGACGCAGTGTCTAAAATAGCCTGCCGTTTTCGAGCACCCACAGTATGCTTAATAATAATTGCTTCATTTTCTTTATCTACTTCTTCTAATTCGTAGATATTAGCAACATGAACTACCTGATAACCCGAAGGATGTAGACCTCTGACTTTTTTAGGTCCCCTATATCCTATGCTAACCATAGAAGGGTAACCTCTTCGTTTCTCAAGCATTTTATTATCAATACCCTTTGGCTTTCGCCAACTCTTTTTGACACGGTTGTAACGCCAACTTTCTTGACGTACAAATTTAGGTCTACGAGCATTGATCTGCTTTCGTTTTTCCAATAACTTCTTTTTATCGGTTGTCATAAGCACTCACAGTAGAATGTTACCTTGTAATGTACGCTACCCTTCCTTCTTGAGTTTTTAATACTTTTTATTGGTAAGAAAATAAACTAATTTGAGGAATTGAAAGAAACAAAAATAAAAATAGTGTTATGAAAATAAAATAGATGTGGCTATTCTTTATGCCACAACCATATGCCGTCCATAAAAGTTTCAGGATCTTTTCTTCTTTTACCACGTAATCTGCAAGCTTCTTGCATATTTGCAGTTGTTTGCCCTACAGCTTCTTTGTCAATTCCTTTAATAATCACATCATCCTTATCTATGGAAACTTTGGTATCTGATCCTACAATTGGTACTATAATGTGTTTTCTTCCACCATATAGATTCTTGATAGTAACGAGTTTCTTCTTATTATCGGGCTCGACAGTAATAGGAAAATGACTAAAGATTATTTTAGATTTAAAGAGATATCCGTCCATAGTGCCTTTTATCATGTTGTTTATGTAACCAACAACAGCAAGAGTAGCTGCTTTTCGTTTTTTGTTGATATAATAAGCTTTTATGTGAACTTTCTTCCCTTTTTTGTTGATATCAAA
Source organism: Candidatus Heimdallarchaeota archaeon (assembly GCA_021399395.1). Classification (GTDB taxonomy): domain Archaea; phylum Asgardarchaeota; class Heimdallarchaeia; order Heimdallarchaeales; family Heimdallarchaeaceae; genus UBA460. The sequence goes on along the minus strand of JAAFKJ010000122.1, from coordinate 4,250 downwards.
ATCAACATTTTCAAAGCTTCTAGTTAGAGTACCCTTAGGTCCTTCAACTGTAACAACTTTATCTTTAATTGTTAATTTCAAATCTTCAGGAACTTCAATTTCTCTTTGTAAGTAGAGTTGCTTCATCACATATCACCTTAGTATATATAGGCCAATAAACGACCGCCTATTGCTTTCTCTTTGGCATCCTCATGAGTCATCACACCTTCAGGAGTTGTCATTATAAGTATTCCAAAACCTCTAGCTGGTAGATATTTTCTTTCTTCTTCTTCAAATTGATCCTTTTTCACTGGAAAACGTGGTTTAACAACACCGCATTTGTTGATACGTCCTAATAGTTGGATTTCGAACAGTCCACCTCGATGATTCTCAATAAATTCAAGTTCACCAAGATAACCTGCTCTTTGAGCTGTTCTTAGAACATTTGCAATCGTTTTGCTAGCTGGTTTAACAGTGACGGTTTTCTTACCTGTTTTTTCTGCGTTTAGTATTGCAGACATTGCATCTGCTAATGTATCCATTTGCATTTTTCTGTCCTCCTTAGCCTCCACGGCCTCCTGTTTTCTTGAAGCCGATTTTGGAATATATCTCTCGTATACATCGTCGGCAAACAAATAAGCCTCCACGTCTTATAATAGCTTTATGAGTTCCACAACGTCTGCATGTTCTTGATCCTTTTCCATATTTAATTTCTCGTTTTTCCTGCATTTCCGTCACCTACACGATCCTCATATCAAATTCTGTTGTTATGAACTCCATTGCTTCTTCTGGAGAAACATAATGTTTCTTAGGTAGCTTCTGCCTCTTTCTTTGTCTATACTTTACTCGATATCCTGGACGTTCAATTTTTACCACCACATTAAAACCAATTGTACCTAACATTGGATCAAATGGAGCATTTTCAATATCGACGTGCTCAGTAATACCAAAGGCGAAGTTACCTTGTTGATCAAAAGAACTTGATTTAACTTCATAATCATAAGCATAGAGCAATCTTCTGAGTAATGTTGTTGCATCTTCCCCTCTTAATGTTACTACTGCAGCAATTGGTTCTCCTTTACGAATTCCAAAACCTCTAATTGATTCTTTTGCTGGTCTATCTACTGGTTCACGTTTTGTGATTTGGCGGAGTATTTCTTTTGCTCTTTCAAATCTAGGACCTGATTCACCAACACTAGTGTTAATAATTAGCGCTTTTAAGATAGGCTTTTTCATAGGATGTTTTTTCCATTCTTCATTGAATTTAGGAACGAATGCTTCTTGTTCTATAACTTCTTCTGCCATCCATCATCACCTACTTCTCTTCTGCAATAGTCACACTTGGAGTTTTGTTCCCTACAACGAAAATGTATCTGTAGAGAGTAACTAAGTTTTCTCCTTCAGGAGTACTCAATGTAACTGTCTTTGTCATCTTAGTACCATGTGTACTAATCTCTTCAATAGTTCCGTGCTTACCCATCCATCTACCACTTGTAACGAAACCATAATTTCCAACTTTGAGTTCATACCTCTCAACTATCTTCTGATCAGGAAGAGAGATTTTTATGGTATCATGTGTGAAATAAGAATTTGTAGTTGTTGCTCCTTTACTAAGAACTATATTTCGTCCATCATGTAGATTAAGCTGTATTAAACCATCTTTGATGGCTGTTTTGTTCTTAATCTGACACAATTTTTCTTTTGTTTCAGCTTCTTTAATAGAAATAGGTCTTAATCCCTGTTTAAGTGCATATACCATTCTGTAATGTTTTTGCATCTTAGGCAAAGAAACAACATCCATAAATCCTAGGGGATGTTTTCTATTTGTTTTAACTTTACCATCAATGATTACATTACGTTCGAATAAAATGCGTTTAACTTCACTCATATTGCGTGCATAATGAAACATATCTCTGAGCAATATTGCGATTGGGATACAATCATCTGCAGCATGAGGTCCAGGAGCTGGTCTCACTGTGTATTTGTAAGCTTTCTTGTGAATTGGAATATGTTTAGAAATAACATATCTCTTTAAATGTCGTTTTCCTCCACCTTTTGTCATGATGATTCCTCCTCTTGTTCAACTTTGGATTCTTCCTCGAGCTCTTCGTCGAGTTCATCCATCTCAATTTCTTCGAATTCTTCATCTAGTAATTCTTCACTTTCTAAAACATCAATATCATCAAGGTCTTCTACAATTTCAGCTTCATCATCGAATATACCTTCAGTTAATTCTTCTTCGGTAATTTCTTTCTTTGATCTTCTTTGAATTATCGCGCGTCTTCTCTTATCTCGGAGATTTAGCGAAGTAATAATGATATTACTTGGATGAACAGGAAAACTGACAATTGTACCATCTGCTTTTTCTTTACTGTGCCCTTCAACATGAATTGAATATCTTTGGGGTAGAACACGTATCACTTTTCCTTTGATTTCTTCATCTTTTGAAACATTTTTGAAAACTATTACTTTATCGTCCTTATGAATTGGAAGACGTTTAATACCATATTTCTCTCTTAATGCATCAGATAGAAGAGCAGTCATTTTTCGATTTCTCAAATGATAATCTGCTTTGAAATGGCTTTTTCTTTGTTTTCGAGGTTGTTTTGATTGTGTTTGTTTCATCTTCTTTCACCTACACTATTATTGAAGCTTGGTGTGCAATTCTTGGCCACCTTTCAGCTGCTTCTTTAGCAACAGGTCCTCGAATTTCGCTTCCTATAGGATCACCAACTTCATTTGTCAAAACTACTGCATTCTCCTCAAATTCAATCCAATCTCCAGATCTACGACGAAAAGCTAGCTTTTGTCTCACTACCACAGCAGGAAAGATTTGTTTTCTTCTCTGTGGGGTTCCTTGTTTGACAGATACTATTACCATATCTGCAACTGATGCTTTAGGGATACGGTTAAGTCTACCTCGGTAGTTCTTAACAGCAATAATCTGAACAATACGTGCTCCAGAATTATCTGCACATTTCATCCTTGAACCAACTATTAACCCCTTAGTAATATGAACTTGAGGTCTACCAATAACTTTTCTTTTTGCCATTTTATCACCTTAATTTACTTTTTGAACAACGACAAAACCTACAGTCTTAGCTAGTGGTCTGCATTCTGCAGCTACAACTATATCTCCTTCTTTTACATTCAAACAAGGAGGATTGTGGGCAGAAATTTTCCCATGTGCACGTTCGTATCTTCTGTATTTTTTAACATACTTCAGATAATCTCGTCTAATAACAACAGTTCTTCGCATTTTATCTGAAACCACCTTACCTGTGAATACTCTTCCTCTTACTGGAAGTCGTCCATGAAAAGGACATCGTGGGTCATCACACTCGGTAGTAGGGGGTTCAACGCCTGGAATACCTACATTCCTTACTTTACTCATTTCTTTTCACCTCGGTATAGCGTCTTATACCCATGCATTCCCCTGTATTCAAAAACAAAGGAAGCAATCATAGCTCCAAATTTCTTTGGAGTAAGACGTCGCATACCTATACGTATCTTTTATTCAATACGAATATGTTTTCAGATTTTTGCCAATTTCTATCTTTTTAATACTTTTTATTGTTAAGTCTTTTTAGAAATTACAAGTAATACGAATAAAAATGGATAAACTAAACAGATAAATTATTACCAATTTCTTAACTTCTTCTTTATACGGTGTTCAGGATTGCCTTCTAGGAGGTGACCGTCAACTAGAATTTTCGATCCATCGTCAATCTCGAGCTCAAAAACTTGATTGGATTTTGGAATTGATATAATTTTACCCGCTTTTTCTATTTTTAGCAAATTAAAGGTTTCATCAATTATGATACCTTTTATTCCCTCCCATTCTTTTGAAGAACTTCTATGGATACTAACCCTCAAACCTATCAAAGATTTAGTAAGGCTTTTCCAAACAGAAGCTTTCCTACTCCCTCTCTTATTTGTCTTTGACATTAAATTTCATCTAATTCAGTCATTATTGTTCTAAGACGAGCAATAGCTTTTTTATATTCTTGAATTTGCCCAGGATTCTCAATTGAACCTCCAGATGAAAGTTCGGATTGAATTGTAAAGAGTTTTTTCTTAAATTCTTCTAATTTTCTAAGCCTTTGATCTTTGTTCATCTTTCTTATTTCACTATTTCTGATAATGGCCATTTTTTACACCTTACTCCTCTTTTGATTTGGATTTTGGTTTGGTATCTTTGGTATCTTTGGTATCTTTGGTATCTTTGGTATCTTTGGTATCTTTGGTATCTTTAGCTTTTGGTTTGGCTT
>JAAFKJ010000121.1 GCA_021399395.1 Candidatus Heimdallarchaeota archaeon | reverse complement strand
GCACCGGCATTATTTATGTCAATATTCTACTTCTCAATGAAGGCGAATTATGCGAAATATATGCCAAGGAACTTGGAGTGATGAGAATATGATCAGATGTTTGGACTTAATAAAAATTTACCACGACAAAGTGACTGATTACAAGGTCTCAGCCCTCAGAGGGCTAGATTTGGATGTTGCTGATGGAGAATTAGTATCCATCATCGGTCCCTCGGGGGCTGGAAAGACAACTCTAATCAATATGCTTTCAGGAACAGACGTTCCAACTGGCGGTTTGATCTTAATCGGCGGGGTACAGATTGATAGAATGAATGAGAAAGAAAGGAGAGACTTTAGATACAAGAATATTGGTCTAGTTAACCAATTTACTAGTAGGAATCTTTTCTCCAATCTTACTGCTAGAGATAATCTACTTATGCCCATGAAAATGAAGCATACTCCAAGAGAAATAGCTAAGAAAGAGATGGAGGAACTTCTAACCTTATTCAACCTTCAACATGTTAAAAACAACAAAGCTGCTAAATTGAGCGGTGGAGAATCAATGAGATTATCTGTCGCAATAGCTTTAGCTAGACAACCTGAATTTGTACTTGCAGATGAGCCAACAGGTCAGCTTGATAGTGCCAATACCTACGAGATTATTGAGAATCTGAAGGAAGTGAATGAGGAATTAGGTACCACCATGGTTATTGTTACTCATGATGTTCGATACCGTAATTCTTTCAAGAAAAGTTTCCTTATCCGAGATGGCAGGCTAGTTGGAGTGGGTTATGAATCTGATAAATCTCAATTAGATTTCTTAAAAGATGCTTCAGTTTTGAACACAGTCTATATAGATCCATCTAACTTCATCCAGATTCCAGATAAAATCAAATCTTCTGCAGCTCTTAGAGATGTAGCTGAATTTGATGTGCACCCTTCCAAGAAAATAGCTATGTTGTGGAACCCAGATCTCGTGTCTAAGGAAGAAGTATATGATATTCTTCAACAACCCCCCGATCAGTTCAAAGAGTCTGTAGATGAGATATCGTTTGAGGATTTAGACTATCTCTTCGAGCGAGAGTTTAAACTTGATCCTAAAGCTAAGCCATTTGTAAAAGTCAAAGGAGTTCATAGAGGTTATAGAATATTCGGTAAAAACTATCCTGTTATCAAAGGAGTGGATCTTGAAGTCAAGAAAGGAGATTTTGTGTTTATTTCAGGGCCTTCTGGAGTTGGGAAAACCACTTTACTCAATCTGATAGCTGGATTACTCAAACCTGATGAAGGGCAGTTGACAGTCGATGGATTCAAAATCAGTCATTCTGACGATACAGCTAGATCAGATTTTAGACTAGCAAATATAGCTTATATTACCCAGTATCACAGTCTGTTTGAACCTATTGAGTTAAGAGATAATCTGCTAATTCCTTACTTATTCCAAGGAAAAGAGTATGATCCAGATCTTGGAGAATCTGTAGCCAAACAGTGTCATATTGTTCATAAACTTGATTCTTATCCTGATGAATTAAGTGCAGGAGAGAAACAAAGAGCTACATTAACTTTAGCATTGTCTAGACAAACACAGCTGCTTTTAGCTGATGAACCCACAGCTAATATGGATTCAGATTTAGCACGTACTCTGATGGATGTCCTAATTGATGCTGTAGAACAGAACAATGCTACCTTCATCATGTGTTCTCATGATCTATCTCTGCTTCGTCCTGGCTTCAGACACATAAGAATTTCAGACGGTAAAATCACTGAAGATTCTAGAGTGACAATGGATTCATTAAGAGTCATTTTGAAAGAATATCTTCAAATTCAAGAAGAAAACAATAACAAGTAAAATTTCTTCTTTTTCCCCTCTTTTTCTTATCTTATTCGGAAAAGTTAAATTAGATGAGGTTTTTCTTTTGATGATAATAAAATGAAACATTACTTAGCTGCTGCTTTCAATCTGAGTGGCCCCCTACCAGATGAAAGTTCTGAAGATTTAACAGAATTCTTTAATCAATTTGTTGAAAAAACACAAGAATCCAAAAAGGAGGGTGAGTTTGCAATAACAAATATCAATGCAGATGGAAATCAACTGAGCTTTGTTATTGCTTCAGTTAATTCAGTTCCACCACATGTAGCACTCCTTAGAATTCGAAAACAATTGGCTGAAGCCATTGGTAAGAAATATCGTGTGGGATTGAGAGGATTTGAGTTTAGAAAATATACCATTGAAACTGAAATTGAGCAAGAACCTCTGAAAGAATTTACTCTACCTTTAACAAAGAAAATCGAATTCAGCAAAAAAGAAGACAAGTTTTACGCAAAAATCGAAATCGACCCAGAAATACCAGAAGATTTTGTGGAAAAAGGAACTATCGAGCGTATTGTTCGCAGAGTTAATGATAAAGCAGCAAAACAGCACTATGGAGCGAAGAAAGAGCACCATGAGATAGTCTGGTCGAGTGGGGAAAAAGAATTGTTTACAGACCAGAATCCTACAACTCTTATGCAAGAAGCAAATTGGATACAGAGAACTAACTATCGAAATCAATGGATATTATCTCCAACAATAACCACTCTAGCAGAAGCTATGAAACAGATAATGGTCGATTACATCTACAAACCTTTAGGGTATGATCAGATGATGATACCAAAACTTGTAGATTGGTCAATTTGGTTAAGATCCGAACACGCTGAAGGAATTTACCAAGGAGGATTTGAACCATATTTTGTAGTTCAACCTAAAGAACCAACACCCGAATATTTTGAGGAGATAGCTGATTATATTACAATTACTAAAACAATACCTACAGAAAAATTAGCTGAGAAAGTAACTGCACCAATAGGAGGTTTATCATATGCTCAATGCCCTCCATTTTGGGCTTGGTTGCAGGGAAAAACCTTGGCAAAGAGCAGTCTTCCAATAAAAATCTATGATTGGTCAGGACCTACCTACAGATATGAAGCTGGATCAGCATATGGTTTCGAACGAGTCGATGAACTCCATCGTATTGAAACATTGTTTATTGGTTCACCAAAACAAGCTAAGAAGGCTGGAACAGCTGTAAGAGACAAGATGAGGATAATCTTCAATGAGGTTCTTGACCTAGAAGTTAGAGAAGCACAAGTTATGCCTTGGTGGTTACAACAATCTGCTAGTGAACAGAAGATGGACAAAGAAACAGATCTAGTAGGAACCATTGATTATGAAGCATACATGCCTTACCGAGGAACACGAGAAGAAAGTGAGTGGTTAGAGATACAGAATGTTTCTATAATAGGGACTAAATATCCTAAAGGTTTCTCTGTAAAAGCTGAAGGAAATGTAGAACTATGGTCAGGATGTTGTGGTGGTTCGTTCGAGAGATTCCTAACAGCCTTTATATCACAAAAGGGATTAGACCAAAAGAATTGGCCTGAACCTTTCTTGAAATATATCGATAAACTACCTGAGACAATTAAGTTTCACTGATATCATTTAACTTCTGCTTGAAATAGATATTTTGAGCATTAGTCTTTTCTTCATTTATTTTCTGTGCTACTGTTAGGATAGCATTAGCGGATTTTTCCATATTACAGACCTTGAAACCGTTAATGCTTAAAAACAATCTCAATTCATCTTCTGTAAATGCTCGAAGGGTAATCTCATCTTCAAATTCTTCTTTTTTCTCTTCCTCAATTACCTCATAATGAGATTTCCATTTCCATGTCCATCCATGATTAAAATCGAAGGAGGTTTCACTAAGTCTAAGATACTTACGATTCTCAAACATTGTTTTGTTTTGAGATGTCTCTCTGAAATCTGTAAATATGATTGAAGCGTCAAAATTATCAAAAATCAGCCAACCCTCGTGGTTCAATACTTCATGAATAGAGTTTAAGGCGAACATTACATCATGGTTAGTGGTCATGTGAGTAAAAGTTCTTCCTGTTACCAAAACTGCGTCAAAAGTTTCTTCTAATTCTAAATTTCGCATATCGCCCAAAAGGAATTTACCTTTGGGTACAAACTCTTTTGATAGAGCTATCATTTCTTTAGAACAGTCCAAACCTATGTAATCATATTTGTTCTTTATGAACAATTTAGCCATGTTTCCACTCCCACAGCCTAATTCCAGAATTTTTTTAGCTTTGATCTTTGAAAGATATTTATCGTAAATTTTAAATTCTTCTTCATAGTCAAATATAGATTGGTACATCTCATGGTATGCTCTAGCATACTCAGAGTAAATCTTGAAAATCTTCATACAAAGTCGAATATACGTACCCCTATAAGTTTCTTTCTCGAATTTTTATTCAGTTCCAATATATTCATATGGTTCTAGAGACATAATTACATTGAAGGTAACAACAATGAAAACTAAAGCTGTTTACATTCTTAGTTTTTCATTTATCTCTCTTATAATTCTATTAACAATCAGTATTGCTCCATCCGTATGCTTAGCAGATTATTCTGAGGAGTTTGAAAATGGATTAGTGTTATCTGAAAATATCATTGAGAATGAGACAATACTCGAAATCATAAAAATTGAAACCTATCCTTCTCCTGCAATCCTGAATCAGCCTCTCTTTGTAAATATCACTGTTAAGAATAGCGGTCAATTTTCTATGGCAGAAATTAAAAATGTTAAAATCGATGCCAATGTCAAAGTTAGTGAGGGTGAATTATACTTAGAGGGTTCAATTACTGACCTCGCACCCGGAGAAATAGAGATAGCTAAATGTAATCTTACTTTTCTTGAGATAGGTCTTGCGAATGTAACTTTTACTCTTTCAGCTGATAACATTCAGAGTGTTTCAGATACAATCCAAATCGAAATAGTTGAGAATACTACTACAGCCTTGTTATTTGAATATACACCCATATTATTTTGTTTAGTTTTAATGCCGACGATGTTTAGGAAGAAGAGGACGAAAAAGGTAAAGATTTAAAACTCTATAAATTCTGCTTGAATCAATGATTGACTTACGTTCTGATACTTTTTCTCTTCCATCAAAAGAGATGATGGATTCAATATTGAATGCACAACTGGGAGACGATGTTTGGGAAGAAGATCCAACTGTAATTGAACTGGAAGGACTTATTGCAAAAATGCTTGGTAAGGAAGCGGGGTTGTTAGTTTCTAGTGGCACTCAAGGAAACTTGGTTTCACATATGTCTTATCTACACAGAGGAGATGGGGTCGTTCTAGAAAAAGAGTGTCATATTAATTTATACGAGGTCGGAGGAATTTCTCAGATAAGTGGAGGTTATCCTCTAATTGTTAACGGTGATAACGGTTTAATGAATCCAAATGATGTAGAGGCTATTTTTACTGATCCTTATAACATTCATCGAGTTACTCCTAGATTACTATGTCTTGAAAACACTCACAATAGAGGTGGAGGTAAAATCATTCCTAAGGAGAATATAGATACTCTTTCAGAAATAGCTCATGACAATGGTGGTCTCGTTCACCTAGATGGAGCTAGATTGTTCAATGCAGCTGTTGCAACAGGTATGCCTGCAGCTAAAATTGTTGAGAATGTTGATAGTGTTCAAATTTGTTTGAGTAAAGGTTTAGGTTGTCCTATAGGTTCTTTGATTGTCGGTACAGAGAAGTTTATTCATGAAGCAAGAAGAAATCGAAAAGTTGTAGGAGGGGGAATGAGACAGGCTGGTATAATTGCTGCTCCTGGAATTTACGCTCTTAACAATATGATAGACAGATTAGCAGAAGATCATAAACATGCTCAAATGCTTGGTGAGAAGCTGAAGGAAATTGAAAGTTTCATAGTTAAGCCAGTAGATACTAATATCGTTATCGTCGATACCACTGAGAGTCAACTATCAGCTAGTGATGTCTCTGATAAATTAGAGAAGAAGGGGATACTTGTTACTCATATGGGAGATCAGCTGTTTAGGATGGTTACATACTTTGGCATCACTACTGAGCACGTAGAAACTGTAATCAACTCCATTTCTGAAGTCTTAAAATAGCACATCCTATTTTATTTCTTATCTTACTATTTGAGGAATATCATAGACTTTTTATATCACGTTTTTGGAGTTTACATGATACAAGTGTCAATTGATGATTATCTAGACGGTCTCTTATCTGGTACTGCAGAACCCTCTAAAAAAGCCATTATGAAGCTTACTAAATTGCTTGAAAATTTCGGTGCAATAATGGTAAAATCAACAGAGAGGATGGAGGATTTTATTAACTCTTTGGACATACGGATAACTGCAGTTGAAAGAGCATTAGGGGGAGTAGCACCAGCCGCTAGAGCAGCACCAGCTGCAGCTCCAATAGCGGCAGCACCAGCGGCAGCACCAGTTGCAGCACCAGTTGCAGCAGCAAGTTCTGGTTCAGTAGGTGCACCCAATCTCTCTGCCGCGCCAAGCACACCCAATCTCTCATCAGCTGCACCGGATTTAAGTAGCGCTCCAGCACCTTCAGGAGCTCAAGGAGCTACAGGTGGAGGAATTAGTAGTTCAGATTTAATGAAAGCAGCTGCTGGTTTGCAGAAAGCACCAGAACCAGTTCCAGGAGAACCAGGAGCTCCAGGAGAAGCATCGCCAGCTTTCAGTCCTTTTGGTGTTAGTGCTAATGACATTCAAGGTGTTCGAGCAGGTTTAACCAAAGTAGACCAAGACGAACACCGACGAGAAAGACAAGAAGCTGCAGGAGAAACCGGATCAATGCCAGCTTCTATGGTTTTGAATATGGAAGTTAAAGATGCACTAGCAAAAAGAGCATCACGTACCTCCGACGATGATGATGAAGAGAAGGACTTTACACCATCCGCTGCACCAGCAGCACCTGGAAGATCCACAAAACAAATGAAAGAAGCTTTACAAGGCGAATTAAGAGACGCTTTCAGTAGTCTTCTTGAGAGTGACACTAAAGAAGAAGAAGAATAGAATCTCTCAAGTTCTTTCTTATTTATTCAATTAACAACGTACATTACGCTTATATTTTAAAATTTAACAATTCAGTAGGACATTATAATGACAAACGATATGACCACTTTTTTGGAATTTATTATGAAAATAAAACCAAATTTAAAACTTAACAAAACCTTTCAGAAAATTTACGATGATTGTAGGGATTTTGTAAAAAACAGTACTGATCCCTATTTTATATGCAAAAATACAAATTTAATCAATATTTTTGATATTTCATGGGTGGGATTAACTGAGAACTTCTCTGAAGTTTCAGAATATTATTTATTTGCTCTATATTGGTTAGATGCAATTAATTTCGAACTTTTTAGATCAGTTCTTCAAGAGCTGGAGACAAATTTACTTCTAGAAGAAGAGATTCTGGTATATAGTTTCTGGGTTCACTCTAAGAAAAAGAAAATTAAATATAACTATTACAACTTCTTAAGATTCACAAGAAAATTGGGTGTTAAACCTCAGAACTTCTCAAAATATGCAAAATTAACTCGAGAAAACATTTCTAAAAATATTCTATCAGAAAAGGACATAGCAATAGGAAAAGATGTTGACAGAATTCTATCTAATCTTAAAACACGATCGCAGTATTTAGAAGAGATAGCAAGTTCAATCTCACCTAAACTCTTTAAGTATCTTGACTTTCATATAGACCAAGGTTTACTTAATGAAATAGCATATTTCTATTCAAAATCCTTAAGTTCAGAAATAAGGTTGGAAAAGAAAACCTCTATGGCAGAATTTCAGAAGATGATTGAGGCTAAATACAAAGAAGATAAGTTTCCTATTGTTCCTACAGTAGTAGATCCAATCTTACAAAATCACCTCTCCAAAATTGACGCTAAAGCAGTTTCAATGGAAAAATTATCTAAATTCCCTAGAGAGGTAGTAAAAGAATATGCTTCAATGCATGCTTATTCCAGTCCTTCAGTCGCGCAAAAGATCAGAATTACTTTCCTTGGAGGAGGAAATATCGGCAATATGGGAATCTTGGTTCAACATGATAACAATGCTATTTTGATGGATTTTGGAATGAGTGTTGCAAATAACTCTATACCAAGATGGCATCCTGCACTTAAGTATGTTAAAGCAGTTCTCGTAACTCATGCACATTTAGATCATACTGGTGGACTTCCTTACTTAATTACTCCTAAAAACGGTAAAATGTGGTATGCAACACAATCAACCAAAATACTAACAGAGAAGCTGCATAAATCTACTACTTCAATCATAAGAAAGAATGGAATTACTAAAAAGAAAGCTACGCCCTTACAAGCAGCTTATCTAAATAATTCCAACATCATCAATCTGTCAAATGCTTTCAATCCCTTAACGCCTAATGAAACCGTCGAAGTGAGTCCTGGTTTTGAGGTTACGCCTTATCACGCTTCGCACATATTCGGTAGTGTAGGATACAAAATCAATGTATTTGGAAAAAGTATATTCTTTACAGGAGATTTTTCATTGGATTCAAGTGAGTTATTTAATGGAGCTAAATTCCCAGTTGATAGTGATGTAACCATATTTGATGGTACATATTACAACAGAAAGACTGAGAATATAGATCCTAACACAGTAATCTTACAAGCAGCTGAAAACTGTGATAGGTTAATCATCCCAGCATTTTCAGTTGGAAGAACTCAAGAAATGATAAGACGTTTAGAACGCTTAAGAGTTTCAACAAAGAAGAATATTAAAACTACAGGTTTAGCAGCTGACGTTTCCAAAGTTATGGGAATCAAGGGCAATTATGACATTGTTAAAGGTGTTTCGCTAAACAATTTTGAGGAGAATGATATAGTTGTTACAGGACATGGCATGCTCCAAGGAGGAACTGCAAGAAACTTACTCGATGCTACCAAAGATGACCCAAATACAGGCGTATTGCTTTGTGGGTATCAAGCTCCTAACACTTTAGGATTTGCACTCCAAAATTCACTACCTATTGCAAAGCAAAGATATCACCAGAAAGTCTTTTCAGCTCCCATAAGTGGGCACACAAATTCTCAAGGATTAAATGATTTTATTGCTCAACTGAAGGGAAGAAAAGTGATGGTTCATACCCCCGACAACTCAGTACTTAGAAAGGAGCACAAAAATGTTTTAATTCCTGATTACAACAAGGAAATAGTATTAAAAAATCATATATAATTGGAATTCGGGGAAATTACTTTCCCAAACCAATTCCGAAATATTTTATCCCTCTAGTCCGCATTTTCTTAGAATCAAATAGTCTTCTTCCATCAATTAAGATTGGGGTTTTCATTGCACCCTTAAACGTTTTAGGAGATAATTGCCCATATATCCTCCATTCTGTTACAAGTATGCATCCTTCGGCATCTGATAGAGCTTGAATTGGATCTTCTTCTAGAAATAGATTTGGAGAATCGAAAATCTCTTTTGCATTCTTCATAGCAGCTGGATCATGAGCATGAACTTCTGCACCTTTATCCAATAGACTATTTATTATTGGAATAGACACAGCTTCTCTCATATCATCTGTGTTAGGTTTGAAAGCTAATCCAAGTACAGCGATTTTTTTGCCTTTTACAGTATTGTCCTCGAGAGCTTCTTCCAACAATTCGATAGAACGCAAAGGTTGCTTCTTATTCACTGCAATAGTTGATTCGAGCATTAGTGATGGTACTCCTACTTCTTTTGTCTGCTGACAGAGAGCACTAACATCTTTCGGGAAACACGAACCACCCCAGCCAAGGCCTGCACCTAAGAACTTTGGAGAGATTCTACTATCCATCCCAATTCCTTTTGCTATATCTTTGATATCACTGCCGATTTTTTCAGCTATATTTGCCATTTCATTAATGAAAGAGATTTTCATGGCAAGGAATGAATTAGAAGTAATTTTTATCATTTCAGCGGTTGTGGGGTCTGTGTTCATAATTGGGGAATTGAAATTTATGAAAACTGATTCAATCATCTCTATAGATTTATCATCTACTCCTCCGATAACAATTCTATCAGGATTCATGAAGTCATAAACAGCTACTCCCTCTCTAAGAAACTCGGGACTGAATCCAAGTCCAAAGTCTTTTCCACATTTTTTCCCGCTCATTTGTTCTAATATAGGTTTGAGAAGATTTATCGTGGTACCAGGGATACATGTACTTTTGATAACAACTACTTTGTAATCATCTGCTTCCTTGAGTGCTAAACCTACATCTTTAGTTGCCTGTTCAAGGTAAGTATAATCAAACTTTGCTTCATCTTTTGAGGGTGTTCCAACACTTATGAATATCAATTCAGACTCTAAGACAGCTTTTTTGAGGTTCAAAGTAGCTCTAAGTTTCTTTCTAGGCACAAGGTCATGAAGCATATCTTCCAGACCTTCTTCAAAAATAGGGCTGATTCCTCTATTAATTTTATCTACTTTTTCTTTAATAACATCAACACATATAACATCGTGAGCTTTGCTTGCAAAACAAGCTCCAGCCACAAGTCCTACGTATCCCGTTCCTATTACTGCTATTTTCATTTTCTTCAAAATTAGGTAGAAAAACTGCTTATAATAAGATTTGTCCAGAAGCTGTCCAAGTAGCTCGTTATACCAAAAAGTTATGTAGATAAATAGTAGTACCCCAACAATGTCAGTTTACAAGTCAATTGCAGATCAGGTTCACAAATACATCGATATTTATGAGAAAAACATCATAGATATTATTGACACATCGATTTTTCAACGTTTAAGAAGAATTATACAATTGGGTGGTGTGTCCATTTCCTATCCATCTGCTACTCACAGTCGATTCATGCACAGTTTAGGTGCCCACCATGTTGCTAATCGCATTGGGAACTTTCTCAATAAAAAACATCCAGAGATATTAACAAAAGAGGATCTCAGAAGAGTGAGTCTTACTGCCTTAATTCATGATATTGGTCATGGTCCATTCAGCCATATGTTTGAAGATACTATCCGATTGCTTTGTAAAAATTCAAACAGCAAAACATGTGCTGAGAAGTATGAACTGTTTATTCGACATGAAAATATCTCCGAACAAATTGTTATGGATGAGGAATCCGAAATAGCTCAGATTTTAGATAAAGAAGGATATGATCTGAAACAAGTAGGAAACATGATAAGAGGGATAAGTGTAGAAGATAAACCATTTAACAATCAGATTATTAATTCTCAACTAGATTCCGATTCATTGGACTACTTGATGAGAGATTCAGTAGCAACTGGTGTTTCTTTTGGATTGTATAATCTTGAACGGTTGTTCGATACAATGGAGTTAACTAATGAAGGTGCGATTATTATTAGAGAAAAGGGAATCCAATCTGTTGAACAAGTTGTTATCGCACTATATATGCAATTTTCGAGGGTTTATTTCCACAAAACTGTAAGGTGTTACGAATACATGTTGAAGCTGTTCATATCACAAATTTTGCAGATGCTTGAAGAAGGAAAGAAGTTAGAAGTTTTACCTTTCATCAAGGATTTTGCTGACAAACCTTATTGGAAAACACTCATGACCTTAACTGATGATGTGATTTATACACAGCTACACTATTCTGCTCAAAAAGAAGAGAATAACCCATTTATCAAGAAGCTAGCCAATGAAATACTCAAGCGTAATTTGTACAAAAG
>JAAFKJ010000120.1 GCA_021399395.1 Candidatus Heimdallarchaeota archaeon | reverse complement strand
TGAGCCATCCTTGCAGCTGCAAATACTTCTTCATCTGTAGCTTCAGGCTTACCATAGGATATGTTCTCTTGAATTGTTGCAGAAAATAAGACTATATCTTGCTCAATTACACCTACGTTTCTTCGAATTGTATCTAGAGACAATTCTCTAATATCCACTCCATCAATTTGAATACTCCCTGAATCAACATCATAGAGCCTAGTTAGCAACTTCATTATCGTAGTTTTTCCACAACCTGCTGGACCAACGACTGCTATTCTACTACCAGCAGGGACATTGAATGAAACGTTCTTCACAACTTTCACATTATTATCATATGAAAATGTAACATCAGAGAAACTAATATCTCCCTTAACAGCATCTAGAATTACAGGTTTTTCGGGAGCAGGTATGATTGTTTCTTTAGTTAGAATATCGACGATTCTGCTAGCACCTGCAAATCCCATCTGGATTAGTACAAGCATCCAAGACATCACCCATACGGGGAAGAATAGATTTCCAGCTAATAGCGAATAGGTTATTAATTCGCCTATTCCAAAACTTGCTACTGCCACTCCACCTACTTCAAGAGCACTTAAACTCCAAGCAACTTGGGTTACAGGATTTCCTATTCCCCAACTGATTAACAGACTTCCCCATAGAACTGAAAGCCCTACACCTAAACCAACAAACAAAACAGGAAAATATCTTGATCTTAGTTTTCCTCTAGTAATAATCTCTTCAGACAATTTATTATTCTTTTCTCTAAATGAAACTCTCTCAAAAGGTTCTCTAGCAAAGATTTTGATTACACTTATACCTAGTAATTTCTCTTGTAAATAAGCAGATAGGTTGGAATAAGATTGTTGGATCTGCATAGATATAGGTCCAACTGATTTATAGAATCCTCGTGCAAAGAAGAAAATTGGAATTGAAATTATAATTGGAATAATAATTAACACTGGCATTCCGTACCAATATGGAGTTATGAAAAACATTATTCCTACTGCAAATAATACTCCAAAAATTGCTGCATATGCTAGATGAATAACTGGATTTACAAAAAAGTTTACCATTCTTGTATCAAATGTTGCTCTAGCCATCACATCTCCAGCTTTCACTTCATCATGAAAAGTCATTGATTTTGAGAGCATTGAAGCGTAGTATTCATTTCTTATATCTCTCTCTACTCGTTGAGATGTCACCTCAATAATCAAGCCAGAGGCGAAACTTCCCAAACCACCCACTATTGTTAGTATTAATAGAATGAAAGCAAGATAAGTTATTCTTTCCCATGTTCCAGATGGTAGAAGAATCTCATTAATGAGATTTCCGAGAATCAAGGGGGATATTGCTCCAACTGCTGCACCTACTGTTGCGAATACAAAAAACAGTGCAATCATTCCTTTGTGAGCCAAAACATGACTAAGAACCCATTTGAGGTTACTTTTCTTACTATATTTATCCATAACCTCGTCGTAAAATTCACCGGTAACGTTATTGGAAAAACTCTCAGTCACTCTTTTCCCACTCAATATTAGTTATTTGTTTTGGTTATATAAAGAACCAGATTAATTAAACTTCTAAAAGAAGCTTTGCTCGTTTCAATTTTTTTCATATCTGATTATTAAGTTTATTATTGCTAATAAGTTGTATTATTAAAATGAAGAATAGATTTAGAAAACTGATTAGAATTCAAGATCAATTCTGTCTATCCCATTAATCATTTGCATCTCAGAAATACCTGGACCAACTAGTATTAATGGTGCTAGATCGTCAGACAAAAATATAGCATTTTTCTTAGCAGCTAGAATAAAACTCTCATTCAAAGAAACAGCTGTAGAATCAAGTATTATACTCTCATTCAGAGCATTCTTCAGAATTATTGAATATCCATTTGAAGCAAGTGTTTCATTGAATGTGTAAGGATCATCATCATCAAAAAGTGCCAATATTCTCCAAAGGGCTAAACCCTCATAAGTATTGGTTCTGCCATCTTCTAGTAATTGATAAACAAGTAAATTGGCTTCATCATTCATATACATGAAAGCTTCAAACGTTGCTTTGTCTATACTATCATTGATTGCCCCATAAAGAAAAACATTCCATGAAGCTGAAGAGATTACTTTAATTGTTTGAACATCTTTCACCCAAGGTGATCCATCTGACAGGTAACCCTCACCTTCTTCGGCTAAACAAGCAATTCTTAAAACACCATCTGAAGTAGAAAGTTTCTGTCCATCCATTTCATAAGCTACAATAACTCTAAAATCTTTGATACCTAGATAATCCCCGGTTATGTTATCATATGCAGGAAATTGACCATTAATCATTGCGTTTGTGAACGTTACTTTGTATTGATCACCTGATATGACCTCAAGTTCCTCACCAGCTGAAAGACCTCCAACTTCTGCAATTAAATTCGTTAATAAGACACCTTTGAATAAATTAGGTCCCACAATAGTTCCAGTAGATTTTCTGTAACCAGCATATCCTGTAACATTTGCTAGACTTTTCAACTCAGTTAATGTAAAATTAGCTTCAGAATTATCACCATAAATAGTAAGAACTACAGGGTCAGGGTCAGGGTCAGGGTCAGGTTCTCCATTAGGCGCATAAAAAGCACCAAAATAGACTCCTAAACCTATTCCAGTTAAGACTAAAAGTGAGATTACCCCTAACAGAATTTTTGTCTTTAAGCTCATTGATTGTAAATCTATTATAATAGTTTTAAATTTTTGCTAGAGCCCAAGTTCTAAAGTATTTATGAAAGATATCTGTCATGTTCTATGCAAAACATTGATTAAATAATTCTTCTTTTATCGTTCATTAGAAAGTTTTCAATGAAAGAAGTGAATCATGATATGGTTTCAAAATATCTGAAAATAACACTAGTTGCAGTTCTAATACTAAGTTTGATAGTTCCTGCGATTTTTTTCAGTTTTTATAATCAAAGAGACAATGAGATTGTAATAGAATTATGGTACACGTATGAAGGGGGAGATGTTATTGGAGAAGCAATTGCAGAATATGAGCTTCGCAATCCTTCTATTAGTATTAATTTTATTGAACAACCATCATCAAGTTGGATTGATAAATTCATCAATGTCGCGCAAACGGGGAACGCTCCGGATATTTTTCTCGCTAAAGGATCTTGGTTTGGTGAACTTGCTGAACTAGGTTATATCCAGTCCTTAACTAATTTCCTCACCCCATCAGAAGAAGCCGAATACATTACTTCTGGGATTAATGGGTTGAGTTATAATAATGAATTATGGGGTCTTCCTCTTTGGTTTGATTCTATCCTACTTTTCTATAACAAAGATCTATTTGATAATAATGCTCAGTCTTATCCACAAGAAAATTGGACAAGTGTAGAATTATTGGAAACTGCTCTTAATCTAACCAATAGACCAGAAGATGTTTACGGCCTTTCTTGGGCCACCATTTCACCATATATGTGGCCTGCTTTTCAATATGGATTTGATCATGGGCCATTATACCAAGGAGGTGATATTGTAGTAAATGACACTGCTTCTGTCAATTCTCTAGAGTATATCTACGACCTCAAATATACTCACAGATGTGTTAAATACGACGATAGTAGCAGTTCTGCAACACAGGCTTTTTCCACCGATAAAGCAGGGATGTTAATTTATGGAGGGTGGTATATTCCAGCTTTAAATGAACTTGATGTAAATTATGGAGTAGAGGTTTTACCTACAATCTCGTCTACAAACCAGAGGATTACACCTATGGTTGAAGTTAAAGGGTGGGGTATGTCAAAAGATACACAAAATCCAGATATTTGCTATGACATTGTAAGATTTTTAACTTCAGCATCTGTTCAAGAAAATCTATTGACAGAGGAATATAAGGTACCAACTTTGAAAGAACTTGAAAGTTCTCCTTTGGTTCAGGATGAACCTTTAATTCTCAAACAAATGAAACAAATAGAATATAGTCAATATTACCCCCTCGACCCTTATTACATAATTTACTCAGAATTTATGAGAGCAGCTTTGAACTTCATCTTATTAGATCATCAAGATATACAGGCAACATTAGATGAAGCTCAGCAGAATATTGAGGCAAATAAAGATGAATAGTAATAGGAGTAGAGAGAGAAAAATAGCTAAAAAGAAACTGTCTATGTTTTTGATAATAGGCAGTATTGTGCTTGTATCTCTGCTATTCCAAAATCATTACAATGTTAGCGCTCAATCTGAAGAAACTTCCTTAATAGAAATAGGGGATAGATATGCTATAGTTAATTGGACTTGTCCTAGTTCTTCTATTTACCATGGCTTCAGAATTGATTACTATGATGTTGCACTAAATCAAAGCTTTACTTGGTCTATGGTGATATTAAATGACACTCAAGATATAACTCTAGAATATTTTTCTCAAGTCAATTACTCTATTGGGGATGAAACATTCATCTCACAAAAATTTCAGACTTCGAATTTTTCAATATATCTTGTAGATGAGGGTGCAGAAACTATTCAAACTAGGATAACAGGACTTGAACCTACGAGTCTTTATTCTATATCACTTCATTTGGTCAATGTATCTTTAACATCTGACCAAGGAGATTACCTCATAACCACAGAATCTGAAGTTCAATACTGGGAATCTGAGCAATTTGAAACTCTTTTAAGTTTTGATGATAATTTGGAATATTCGAAACTTGCAACTTCATTATCGTTATTAGTCATTGTCATTATTTTCGTAGCTATCTTCTTTTTCATAGCTAAAAGAGATATTCCTTTCAACAAGATTGCCTACATCTTTATTTTTCCAGCACTCCTAGCACTAGTTCTATTGGAAGTATACCCCATACTCTATGGTATCTTTCTATCCTTTACAGATTATAGTTTACAACGAGGAGAAACTCCTGTATTAACAGGGTTTGATAATTATGCTCACATTGCAGAAAACCCTCAATTACCCATAACATTCACCACAACCCTCGTATGGAGTGTTTTGATTATAGTTGCGAAAATTATCTTGGGATTTATTTTAGCATACATTATCCAGTACAAAGTAAAAAGGAAAAAATTATGGTATCTTATGTTGTACATCCCATGGGCTATACCATCATACATCAAGATATTATCTTGGCGAACCTTCATTCACGGGAATGGAAGTGTGTCTCTATTCAATACTCTATTTGGTACCAATTTTAATCTTCTAACACAGCCTTATGCAACGTTGTTTATAGCTTGTTTTGTGGAAGTATGGGATTCAATACCATTGATAACTACTCTCTTCTTAGGTGGCTTAAGCAGCATACCAAAGGAGATAAATGACCTAGCAGAAATAGACCAAATTTCTGAAGGAACAAAAATACGAAAGGTAATTGTTCCTTTAATCAAACCTATTATACTACCAGCTATAATCCTCGAAATTATCAAAACGTTTGGTAGTTTCAATGTAGCATTTTTACTAACGAAAGGTTATCCATTATTATCATATGGTACGAGCGAAGCTGGTGTAATTGGAGCTACGGATCTTTTCAGTACTTTCACTTTCTATATGTTTTATGAGAGGAGAGATATCGGGATAGCAGCTGCATACTCTACAATTATGAGTCTATTAACGCTCTTTTTCGTTTTGGTATGGTTAAAGATGTCAAGGGGAACACAGAGTACATTCAATCCAGAAAAGAAAAAATCTGTTTCAAAGAATAGAAGTATAATAATAGTTCTCTTTTTCTTGCAAGCTATTGGATATCTTGTAGCAGGAATCTTTGGGTTCAGGTACTTTGGAATTTATTGGAATCCCTATTTAAACTATATATTAGCAGGATTGTATTTTACTATGGCAATTTTTTGTATCGTGATCAAAAGTCAAGTCATCAAAACGGTGAGATATATTTTATTGCTTGATCTGATACTGGCTTTAATGCAATTCTTCTTCTATCAGATGTGGTATGCATTCAACTGGAATATTTTCATAATTGTTGCAGAGATGTATATTCTATCAAATATTCAATTGTCGAAAATCCCATTTACTCTTCCAGAATTGCTTGAAAGGGTTAAGACTGTTGCCAATAATGCAGTTAAGAAGATCAAAAATGTATTGTATAAAATTGATCAGAATTTAATTACACTGTCACCTTTACATGTCATAGTAACTCTACAAACGATTTTCATCTTTCTTTCAGCTTTTACGATAGAAGCAAATATATGGTTAGTGTGGTTGATTTTTGGTGTTTATGTTACAGTATTATGTGCCAGTCTTTTTTCAAAAATCATACTTAAGACTGCAATTATTCTACAGCCTCTACTTTGGTGTGGATTTATATTCTCTAATGTTCCTATGGGATGGACTGTTATCTTGAGTTTACTTTCATTAGCATATATATTAGGAGCAGCGAAGATCTATCAAAAAGGGATAGAGTTCCTAAATAGCAAAATTCTGAAACTGATAAATTATATCGCAAAACCTCGATTTAATTCTATATTATTTATTGTTATTCTACTAGTTACTCTTCTACCCTTTTGGAATGTATTCGGAATTGCTTTATCGAACATAGGTAGCTTGGTACCAATAATCTTTTCTCCGGATAATTTCTCCAATGTTGGGTTTAGTCTGTTATCCACCCAAGAACAAGTTCAGCTAAACTTCCTAAATCCACTACTCATTTTCCTGGGATCAGCAATCTTATGTTTTGGTTTAACTGCTTTAGCAGATTCTGATAAGAGCAAAATACAGAAATTAGCAAAAAATATCTTAAAACCCAGAAATATTACTATCTTCTTAGTTACTATTTTGCTAGTTACTCTTTTACCTCTTTGGAATATATTCTGGATTGCTTTTTCCAAAGGAGATAGTCTGGTTCCAACATCATTTTTCCCAGATAATCCAACTCTAGAGAACTTTACTTCATTATTTACACAAGAGCAAATTCACTTAAACTTCTTGAATTCATTGCTCATTTCCTTGGGATCTGCAACCTTATGTGTTGGTTTAACTTCTCTGGCCGCATATGCTTTTTCTAGGTATACTTTCACTGGTAAAAAAGAGATTATGGTCGGGGTTTTTACACTAAAAATGTTTACAGGAATTTTGACCCTAATTCCATTCTTTTTAATCATGTATAATATGGGTTTAATTGACTCATACTTTGGAATAATTCTAGCTTACAGCACACATACAATTCCTCTGGCTCTCTGGGTAATAAAAGGGTATATGGATTCTATACCAAAAGAATTGGATGAATCTGCGACATTAATGGGGAACTCAAAGTTCAGAGTTTTAAGAAAGATAATATTACCTTTAGCAGGTCCTGCAATCGCAATAACATTCCTTCTTAGTTTCTTGAGAACTTGGAATGGTTTTCTATTAGCCTTTGTTCTTTTACAATCACCAGCAAAATATACTCTACCGATAAAAATATTCACGTTTGTGGGTTCTATTGAGTCAAGTTCACCTGAATGGGGATTGTTTGCAGCAGCCTCTATCCTTGTAGTAATTCCATTATTAATCATCTTTGTATTCCTTAGAAATTATCTTCTAAGTGGTTTTGGCAGTTCAACAAATATTAGGGAGATTTAAATGAAGGTAACAACAAAAAATCTAACAAAAAGATATGGGGAGAAGATAGCTCTCAATAAGGTAAATTTAGAGATACCAGACAGTAGTTTCCTTGTAATATTAGGTCCCTCTGGTAGTGGAAAAACAACCTTGCTTAGATTAATAGCAGGACTTCTATATCCTTCAGAAGGAAAAATATTTTTTGGAGAGGATAATATCACACAGAAACCAGCAAATAAACGAAATATAGCAATGGTTTTTCAAAACTATCCTCTTTTTCCCCACATGACAGTACGTGAAAATCTTAGATTTCCTTTAGAGAGTCAAAGAGAAGGTCAAATCTTCAAAAAGAGAATTTACAGTGATGAAGAAATAAAAGCAAAGGTAGAAGAAACCTTGAAACTACTTCATATCGAAGAACACACAAACAAATATCCTTCTCAGCTTTCAGGAGGGGAAAAACAGCGAGTTGCAATAGGTAGAGAATTGATCCGAGAACCAGTTTTATTCTTATTTGATGAACCTCTAAGTAATATAGATGCTAGATTAAGATACGAAATGCGAACATGGATCAGAACACTACATGGAATGATAAACAGAACTATGATTTATGTTACACATGATCAATCAGAAGCTATGGCTTTGGGAGATATAATTGTTCTACTGAATGAAGGTGAGATAGTTCAAATTGGTTCTCCTGATGAATTATATAATAATCCGAAAAATAGATTTGTGGCGGAATTTATTGGTAATTTTCCTATGAATTTCCTATCTTTCCACAAAAAGGATAAGAATCTGATATTAAACAATGATAAGAAAATAGAATTACCAAATTCAGTAGAAGAAATAGTATCAAGAAATAGTTTGGAAGAGGGTGAAATTGGATTCAGAGCAGAGTTAGTGAGAGAACTAGATTCTGAACGACCTATTGAAGAAAATATGCTCATTCTTGAATGTATAATAGAAGACGTTGAAAAAGTTCTAGACCAGCAGATTTTAACACTTAATTTTAATGAAGAGAGAATCGTTTTTGTAACAAAAACTATAAAGGAATTTGAAAGAAAATCAACAATTCAGATAATTGTTTATGCTGAAAGCATCTATGTTTTCGATAGAGCCGGTTTAAGGACCATATAAAATTCTTCTACTTAAAAAATTACGACTAGAACCAACACAATCTTATTAAAATTATAATGCTACACCTTCTTGTAGAACCAACTAGTATATTAGTAAGGTTCTCAGTCTGGGGTAAAAAAAAATCTATTCAAGTGAATCAGATGTCAGAAGAAGGTCTAGGGGAGGTATTCAATAAAACAAACATAGGTATATCTATCGTAAAAGACGATAAGATTATTCATGCGAATCAATTCTTCTTAGAAATTATCGATCGAGAGATAGATGAAGTTTTAGGGAAAAATTGTACATTTTACGCTGCAAAAGATGAGAAAAATAGATTGAAGAAAATCAAGACAACTATCGAGGAAGCTAGTCTCTCTTCTCCTCAAAAAATTGAATTTTGGATTGACTTAAAGGATGACAAAAGGAAGTATATCAGAAACACCCTATATCCAGTAAAAGAAGAAAAAAATAGTAATAGATATTTTATAATAACAGAAGATATTACTAGAATCAAACAAAGAGAAACAAAACTTCTTGCATCTGAATTTAAAAAATCGATGTTTTTAGATTTTCTTACAGAGCACATTATTTTCTATGACACAGATCTTAAAATAATATGGTCAAATAAAATAGCTAGTGATTTGCTTGGTCAAACCTCGAATGAAATAATGGGTGAAATTTGCTATAAACTCTGGTATCAATCAGATATACCCTGTAACAATTGTCCAGTTGTCAAAGCTTTGAATACAGGTGTAGAACACAGTGCTGAGGTCATCACACCAGACAATAAAATATGGTTTATCAGAGGTTATCCAGTTTTCAGTGATGATGGTGTTCTTATTGGAGCTGTAGAACTAGCTACCGATATTACTGATACCAAACTAACCAGTGATGAGTTACAAGTTAGTGAAGAAAGATTCAAACAGATATTTCACAATACTAATGACGGTATGGTTGTTGTTAGAAGAGACACTGATGGTACCTTTGATGAAATTATGGAAGTTAATGATATAGCTCTAGAAATGTATGGATATACTAGAGATGAGATATCAGATCTTAAACCTTCTAATTTCAATATGTCAGGTGAGGAGGAAACAACAGAATTTGCTCAAGAATTACTTGAGAAAAAGAAACTTACTTTCGAGCGTCATCACATAACAAAAAAGGGTGACGAGCTCTTTGTTGAGATTAGTGCGCATCTATTTGAATTAGGTGATGATACAGTTAGTTTAACGGTTGTACGAGATATAACAGAGAGAAAGAGAGAAAATGCTGAACTGGTTGCAAGTGAAGAGAAATTCAGACAGATTTTTGAGAATGCAGCTGATTCAATCCTAATTTATCCTATTACTGAGGATAACAAACTCGGTAAGTTTATCGAAGTCAATGAAAATGCTTGCAAATGGACAGGTTACACAAGAGAAGAATTATTGATGATGACGCCTCAGGAACTACAAAGTCCTGAAGAAACTATAGGTCAATCTGATATAGGTAAAAGTCTACTACAATTTGGAGAAGTAACTTTTGAAGGATTTTTAATCCATAAAGATGGAAGTAAAAAACCAGTCGAATATAATTTAAATGTTTTTACACTTCGAGGAGAGAAAGTAATTTTAGCTCTAGCTAGAGATATGTCCGAGAGAAAGAGAGCTCAGAAAGAGGTTGAGCTATCTGAAGAAAGATTCAGACAGATTTTTCATAATACAAACGATGCAATTTTCCTTTCACATCTCACTTCTGAAAATGAATCCAGTCAATTTGTGGAAGTTAATGATGCTTCCATCAGATGGTTAGGGTTTGAAAGAAATGAGCTTCTTACGATGTCTTCTATTGACATTACTGCCCCAGAAGAAAGAGAAACAAATCCTGAGATAATTAGCAGGATTATTGATAAAGGATTTGCAACCTTTGAAACAATGCTCTTCTCAAAAGATAAAAAGAGAATTCCTGTAGAAATAAGTTCGCATATCTTCAAACTCGAAGACAAACAAGTCATTCTATCAATAGCCCGAGACATAACAGAGAGGAAGAGAGCAAGAAGAGATCTACAAGAAAGCGAAGAGAAATATAGACGATTGGTTGACACTATTCCAGCGGCTATCATCAGTTCTGATTCAAATGGCAACATTACTTTTGTGAATTTAGAAGCTGTTGAGATTCATGGTTATAATTCTGAAGATGAAATATTGGGTAAGAAAACTAATGACCTTGTCTCTGATGAAGATAAGGGGTTCGCTTCGATAATAATGCAAAAATGCATAGAAGATGGTTTTGTACATGATGTAGAATACAATATTAAAAGAAGAGATGGGACGACTCTCCCTGCAGAATTCCATGCAGCAGCCATAAAGAGTACTGAAGGTAGTATTACAGGATTTATAGGTGTAGTCATTGATATTGCAGAAAGAAAAGAAGCAGAAGAAGCATTGAAAGAGAGTGAGGAGAAATTTAGACAAATATTCCAAAATGCTAAAGATGCAATATTCATTCATAGTATAACAAAGGATGGAGATATTGATAATCTTCTAGAGATCAATGAAACAGCATGTCTCTGGTTGGAATATTCGAGGGAAGAGCTGTTAGAATCTGAAGTTGCTAACCAGGGAGTTTTAGATCTGCATTTCCTTCTCGAAATGAAAGACAATATCTTGGATGTAGGAAGCGTTACTTTTGAGAGTAGAATACAAAATAAATCAGGTTCCATCAAACCAGTTGAATTCAGTTCACATCTCTTTACTTTGAATAACGAACAAGTTTTGCTTTCAATCGCACGTGATATCACTGAACAAAAGAAAGCAGAAGATTCAATTAAGGCAAGTGAAGAGCGTTACCGTACACTTGTAGAAACATCCCCAGATGCTATTGTTCTAGTAGATACAGATTATAAAATTCAATTTGCGAATCCTCAAACTGCTCAGATGTTTGAGTATGATGATGTTGATTCAATGATTGATTTAACGCCTATAGATATAATTGTTCGAGAAGACTTAGAAGATGCCTTTTCAACCATATCAGACATTATAAATCAAAAATATTCCCAAATAATAAATCTGAATGCATTAAAGAAAGGTGGAACACGTTTTCCAGTTAAAGTCAATGCTTCCTATGTTGCTGATGAAGAAGGAAAAACCTTAGGTGTAATCGCAGTAATAGAAGACATAACTGAAAGAGCTAAAGCTGAATTAGCACTCAAAGAAAGCGAAGAGAAATTCAGGCAAACTTTTGATTTATCGAATGATGGAATAATGCTGCATGATGTAAAGGGAAATATTATAGATGTAAATCAACGAGCTAAAGATCTATTAGGCTATTCAAAGACAGAATTTCTATCATTAAGAATTGCACAACTGCATCCTGTTACAGAACATGAAGCTTCCAAAGATGCTTTTGAGGAGGTTCAAGATAAAGGTTCAGTTCAGTTTGAAACTGTTTTCCGAAGAAAAGATGGTTCACAATTCCCAGCTGATGTTTCTTCAAGTTTCTTCGAAGTTGGTGGAATACCAGTTATACAAGGAATAGTTAGAGATATCACTGAAAGGAAGAAAGCTGAACAAGAATTAGTGGAAAGTGAAGAAAAATTCAGACAACTCTTCAATAATGCAAATGATGCTATTTTCTTGACACGAGTAGATAAGGCAACTAAAACTACTGGTAATTTCATAGAAGTGAACGATGTAGCATGTAAATTGATGGAGTATAGTAGAGAGGAATTATTAGATAAAAAATCTCTAGATATAACAGCTCCAGAGGATAGAGATGCACTTGCAGGTAGCATTGAGCAATTTATTAAGAGTGGTTCTGCAACTTTTGAATCATTTCAAGTTACTAAGTCTGGAGTAAGGATTCCTACAGAGATTAGTTCCCATATTTTCAAACTAAGAGATGAAACAGTGGCCTTATCAGTACTGCGCGACATCACGGAAAGAAAACAAGCTGAAGCTCTACTAAAAGAGAGTGAAGAGAGATATCGTCAGCTTTTCCATAATGCAAACGATATCATTGCAGTCATTAGTGTTCCACGAGATGGAACCATTGGTAAATTTGTTGAAGTGAATCAAGTAGCTCTAACAAAAACTGGATATGGTCAGGTAGAAATTACCAAATTGCAATTAGATCAAGTTATCAAAGATATCAAGATTGAAGAAATAAAAGCTTACTTCAAAGAGATGTTTGAAAAGGACTTTATAACATTTGAAAGAGAGCTTCAACGAAAAGATGGGACCAATTTTCCAGTTGAAATTAATGCAACACCTTTCATGCTCAAAGGTGAAATAAGTGTCCTAGTTACTGCAAGAGACATTACTGAGAGAAAAAGAGATGAGGTTCTACGAAATCAAGCTTATTCTCAAATTGCCCAAAACATTGAGGATTTTGCAGAATTAGTAGACAGGATTAGGAACCCACTCATGGGTGTTATGGGATATGCCGAACTTTCTGAGTCCATGCACTCAGAAGTAATAATTGAAGAAGCAAAGAAAATCGAGGAAATCACTAAAAAGATTTCTGAAAGTTATTTGGAAACTGAGCAAGTAAGAAAGATAATCAAAGAACAAATCGACTTGATAGGGGATAATAATAACTCTGATCAACAAAATGGTGAAAGCAAAGAAGAATAGGTTGAGAAGTCATTTCCCAACAATTTATATATTACTCTATTTATACTTTTGAACATGAGTTTTCTGAAGAAATTCAAGAGTATTTTTCACATCACTCTTTGGGAAGCGATAATAGCTGCAGCAGTAATAACTACTTACTTTATCTTAGCTAAAGCTGTTTATGCAGGTCATCCTCCTCTCTGGTTGACAATCTCAGGATTTGTTGTAGGTACTTGGTTAGCCTTTAGACCATCTGAATGGGCTGTATCTGGTTTAAATAGTGGAGCAAAATATGTAGGCTTATCAGATTATGTAGCTGGTGTTTTATCTAGTTTAGCATCAAATCTTCCAGAAGCTGTAATTGCGATATTCCTAATCATAAATGGACAACAGCTTATTGCAGTTATTACTGTCTTATCAGCTGCAGGTTTTAATACACTTATTCTTGGGATTGCAATCTTAATTTCAACTATCAAGAATAAAGGAAGTATCAAGGTACCTGAAGAGCTTGAAAAAAGAGAATCACCCATTATTAGGTGGGCAATTGTTGCTTTACTTATGACCGTTATCTTTGGTCTTGTACAATATGCTGTCCTTGGTTCACAGAAGGTCAATGTTTTTGGTTTTCTAGATCCTGGTTATGTTCCTTCTAGTTTGGAAAATGCAGTTTTAACCATTCCAGTAGCTGCAATGTTAGCCACAAGTTACCTCATTTATCTTGTTTATCTAATTGCAGTTAAAGAAAATAATAACAAAATGTCAAAAGGATTAGATGAACATGCAGATCAGGCAGAACATGACAGTTCAGATCCAGAAGAAAAAGCAGATTCTGAGAATAGTGAAGATGAACAAGAACACAAAGATAAACATGGAAAATTATCAATTCCATTTACCATCCTACTACTTGTCATGGGTTTTGTAGGTATTTTCTTTGCAGGAGAGATCCTAACAGAGAGCGTACAAC
Organism: Candidatus Heimdallarchaeota archaeon; assembly: GCA_021399395.1. Classification (GTDB taxonomy): domain Archaea; phylum Asgardarchaeota; class Heimdallarchaeia; order Heimdallarchaeales; family Heimdallarchaeaceae; genus UBA460. The sequence continues at coordinate 21,761 of JAAFKJ010000120.1, read as the reverse complement.
ACATCACTGAACATTCAGACTTCTTTTTAACTGCTAAAGGTGAGATTTCATTGGCTTTGATTTTAGGTGCAGCTGGAGCTGTTCCTGAACATAGTATCGCGGTTCTATCTTCCGTAAAAGGAGAAATAGAAGTAGGAATAGGTAATGCAATGGGCGGAATACTTCAATCAGCATTACTAATCTTCGGTATTCTTGGAGTTATCACTGAGATTGTATTACATCCATTCGTACTGATTCAGCTAGCTTCAATAGCAGGAACGCTTTGGTTTGTCAAACGGTGTATTCAGGACCGGAAATTCGATGTCTTTGAAGGAATTATGATTATAATTCTACAAATACTAGTGTTTGTCATACTATTCGAAGATATCGCTATATTAGTCTAGTAATTATTGTGGAGAAGAAAACCTTCTTCATCTACTTTCATTTTTTCAAGACTTCATTGAAATTAATTTGCACACTTTTCCTTTCTGGGTTTAAATATCAAACAATAGAATGTAAATCATGGATAGTCAACAGATTGTACCAACAGCCAATCAAATAGAGAAGGAAGTTGTACTAATCCACAAGAATGGTGAGATTATTTCTATAAACAAATCAATATTCCAAGTCAAATTATTCAAAGAACCAAATAGAAAAATTTTCACGACTTCAATAGAGCGTGCATATACTATATTGAAGAAAAACGACTATGACTATTCCGAAGCAGATTTTTACTATAGAGAAAAATCGAAAAGTGATAGATTTTAGTTTACTTCATCGAAAACTTTCTCTATCACACTTAGTGCCCAATCAATTTCTGATTTTGTCACAACCAATGGTGGGGCAAAACGTATAGAAAATTCATGAGTTTCTTTTGCTAAAAGTCCTACAGGAGAATTATTCATCATTGCTTCAGTATATGGACGAGCTTTTTCATTGAGTTCGATAGCTATAAGCAACCCTAATCCACGTACTTCCTTAATTTTCTTAGGATGTTTTAATTGAACACGTTTTAAGCCTTCTACAAAATACTCTCCTAGTTCTAATGATCTAGCTGCAAAATCTTCTTTTCTTAGAAGGTCACATACAGCATTTAGAACAGCCATTCCTAAGCTGTTTCCACCCCAAGTTGAACCATGTGTTCCAGGAGTCAATACATCCATTATATCCCAACTGGATAGAACACCCGAAACGGGAAAGACACCACCACCCATTGCTTTAGCTACGAGTGTAACGTCAGGTTTAATATCAGCATGATCGCATGCCATTAAGGCACCAGTTCTACAAAATCCTGTTTGTATCTCATCAGCTATCAGAAGAACATTATTTTTCTCACATATCTTTTGTACTTCTTTGAGATAATCCTTCGTTGGAATTAAAACACCAGCTTCTCCTTGAATTGGTTCAAAAAGAAATGCTACAGTCTCTTTTGTGATTGCTTTTTCTAAAGCTTCTGTATCTCCGTAAGGTATAACTTTGAATCCCGGAGTTTTAGGACCAAATCCTTGAGAAGCATCTGGATCTGTTGAAAATCCTACAATGGTTATTGTCCTTCCATGGAAGTTATTTTCACAAACAATAATCTCAGCTTTATCTTCTTTGACTCCTTTCTTTTCGTATCCCCATTTTCGAGCAATTTTTAGTGCTGATTCTACTGCTTCTGCTCCAGTATTCATTGGAAGAAAAGCTTCATATCCTGTTAATTCGCACAGATTTTTTGCAGCTTCTCCCATTGCATCATTACAAAACGCTCTTGAGGTAAGTACTACTTTCTTTGATTGTTTTACTAAAGCTCTTATCAATTTTGGATGATTATGACCAAAATTTTGACTGGAATAGGCACTCAAACAGTCCATGTATTTTTTACCATTAACATCCCAGACCCACATACCTTTAGCTTTTTCTACAACTACTGGTATAGGTTTATAATTGTGAGCTGTCCATTTCTTATCCAATTCTAGATAGTATTTTGCTAAGTCTTTCTTCTTTTTAGCCATTATTTCCACAACTTCTCAAGCATTCATTAAGAAGTAGGCTTTTAAAATTTTAGATGAAAAGTTATTTTTTTCATTTCTTCCTTTTTCTCCAATATGCGAAACTAGCAAATACAACTATTGCAATAAGTAGAGAGATAAACGCAAAAGATGCTGAATCTAGAACCACATTAAGTGACAAATCTCCAAGATAAAATGTACTACTAACATACAATAGTAAAATCTCACCAATTGGATCCATAATAACGGAAGTATCAATTGAACTCAGATCAATTGCGAAATTTTTTCTTATATCACCTAAATCTGTTCTTACTACTATTCCAAGATTTATTGTCTTCATAAACAGTGTCACATTATCGATATCTAGATAGATATCTCTCATCTCAGTGTTAAATGATGTAAAATCCTCACTAACAGGAAATGTGTTTATGTATACATCTTGAGAATCAGTAAAAACTAGATCTTGATCCATTACTCTTGCCTCCAAACTACTTGATGCATTTAGTTCGGCAGATGGTGCAAAAATAAGGCTAATACCCGTTATTCCTGGAATCCCCTCTATATCAATTGGGAAAACAAAAGGAATGAAATTAACTGGTATTGTTACATTCTCTCCCAAAAAACTAGAAAAATCTGCAATAGTTTCTTGTTCTCCTTCCTCAATTTCGATGAACACTGGTCCTGTAAAAGGAGTATCAACTATTATTGTTCCATTTACGCCTAAAGAGAAATTACCTTGGGTTGTTTGTACTTGCAGACCATAATCAGCTGTTTGATCGCCTTTATTGTGGTTTAGGTATGAAACGACTTCTAAAGGAAGGTTGAGGATTGTATGAAATGATAAATATGAGACAAGAGCATACTCTCCTGTTTCATCTGCTATTGCTAAATTCAATTTAAGATAATTATCTTTGGAGAATGCTACTGAAGTAACTGATTTAGACCATTTATCAACATCCTCACTTGAAGGTTGAAAGTCTGCAGAAATATCAGTCAAGCTGATAAATACACTGATACTAAACAACATTAACAACATAAAAGCAACTGATTTTCTGTTTTTCATTTTCTTCTAATACTTTATCGCATTTTCGCACTATAAACCCTTTGCATTTGCAAAAAAATTTAATATGACATCATAATATTATACAGATATGAGTGAAAAAGCTATAGAAATGGAGGAAGAAGAAATAGTAGAGGTCGAAACTCAGCCTAAGAAGGAAAAGAAGCCTAAAAAGGAGAAAAAGCCTAAAAAAGGTAAAGTTTCAAAAATCGATGCCAAAGGGTTTTTCAGTGCCATTTGGGTTGGAATTTTATTCGTATTAAAAATTTTCTGGAAAATACTCAAATTCTTCTTGAAATACGTTCTATTTCCATTCTGGTATACTGGAGTTCTATTTGTTAAAACCTATAAATTCCTGAGAGTGCGAAGCAAAGGTCCTCTTACTGAAGATGATAAAAAATACTTGTCATTGATACCCACACTATTCTTTATGATGGCAATTTGTATAATTATTGTATATCTTGTATTTTATCTAGATTCTATCTATAATTTCTGGGAAGCAACAAAGGAAATTATTGCTGATTATGGTTTTTGGGCATCCATAGGTCAAGGTATTGCAGACTTCTTTGTTGGGATATATAATGGAATTCTACTACCTATTGGTATATTCATAAAGTATGATGTTATTTTTGGATTCGCAGATTTCATCAATTCCGGACAATGGGTTGCTGCTTTTGTTTTACTTGCAATTCTTGTAGTTGGTACAGGATTAATCATTCTTTTAGTCAATCTTGCTAGAAAAGGAAAGGTGTTCAAAGTAATTAAGAACTTCTTTGTTAAAATCAAGAATGGAATTGTAAAAGCACATGATGCCGTTAGAAAATTTGTGTTGAAGTATCTTATCGGTGAGAAATACATAGAAACAAGATCAAAGAATTTCTTCTGGGTTAATGTTTTCTTACAAGTTCTCGTTACATTATTCTTCCTGATATTCTCAATATACCTTGTTGTAAAATTCTACATGATTGATGGATTGTGGGCTCAGATAGATATTATGAGGTTTGCCTCCTTTGCAGCAGCAATGCTCTTTGCTGGAGTAGGTATTTTTGCTACTTGGTTCTTTAACATCGTTCATGGTGTTTCTACATCTCCAATTAAGAAAGAAAAATAATTTTGAAGGATTTTTTTTCCTTCACTTTTTTATTTGATTTAAGAGTAGTATTTATTTAGTAGTGATTTCTTGGTGAATACATGAAATTACGTGTAGGTATAAACGGTTTTGGAAGAATAGGAAGAGGTATTTTCAGAGCAGCTTTTGATGATTCTGAAATAGAAGTAGTTGGAATCAACGATATTGGTGATTCTAAGACTATGGCACATCTCCTCAAATATGATAGTGTTCACGGTAAATTTCCATATGATGTAAAGGCATCTGAAAACTCACTCAAAGTGAAAGGCAAGGAAATACCAATTTCTAAGGAAAGAGACCCTGCAAACATCCCATGGGATAAATGGGGGGCTGAATTGGTTTTTGAGTGTGTAGGTGTATTCCGTACTTACGAATTAGCTTCCAAACATCTTGAAAGAGGTGTTAAGAGAGTTATTCTTTCAGCTCCTGATAAAGGAGTAATCAAACCTATTCCTCCTTTTGTTCTTGGTGTTAATGAAGAGAAATTCGATCCAGAAGAACATAAAATTATCTCGAATGCAAGCTGCACAACTAACTGTTATGCACCAGTAACAAAAATTTTAGATCAAGCTTTTGGTATTCAATCTGGTTTTATGACAACTATTCACTCTTATACAACTGATCAAAGAATACTAGATCTACCCCATGGTGATCTGCGTAGAGCTCGCTCTGCTGCGCTATCAATGATCCCAACATCTACAGGTGCTGCCAAAGCTGTAGGTAAAGTTCTCCCACACTTAGAAGGAAAACTTCAAGCAATGTCTATCAGAGTTCCAACACCTAATGTGTCTTTGATTGATGCAGTATATACACTTGATAAAGAAACAACTGTTGAAGAAGTGAATGATATATTCAAGAAAGCTGCAGAAGGAGAACTGAAAGGTATTCTTGCTGTTTCTGATGAGCCCTTAGTTTCAACGGATTACAATGGTGTAAAATTCTCAGCAACTGTTGATCTATCTCTAACTATGTGTCACAAAAACCAAGTGAAAGTTATCGCATGGTATGACAATGAAACAGGGTATTCAAACAGAATGATTGGACTTACAAAATATATTCTAGGAGAGAAATAATTACATCTCTTCTAAACTTTTTATTAAAGCAACAAAAGCTTTATACAAACAGTCAGAACAACCCTGAGCCTCAGGATCCATAAACAATAGTGTTTCTCTTGTATTCTCATAGACTTTGTGAGCAATAGGTTTTCCTCTTATCTCAATTCGCTTATTTTTGGTTGGACAAAAGATAAAACCCGACTCATCAGCAACTACTGCGTTTAAACAAAATGTAGGATTGGCAAATTCATCCAAATCTGCAGCAAAGAGCTCGTCAGGATCATAGAATGAAATTAGAAGAATCATCTCAAATTCATCATCTAAGACACAATAAGTGGTGTTTTCAATCTCTCTGTGCATGGGGCAAGGTTGCATTCTCCACATTCGAATCTACGCCTTATAATATATAAGCAGAATATGCACATAAAAATCTTACAGAAGTGCTGTAAGAAAAATGAATGAAAAATTAAAAAGAAAGGAAAAAGAAGAAATACTATTGTCGTATAGGAGCTCTACTTCTGAAGTCATAGTAAATCTTGGTAATCTCTCCAACCATTTTTTCATTGAAAGTTACGATTAAAAGAGGTTCTCCACTTGGAGCCTTGTGTCCTAAGAAACCTTCTTCAATACCATCTCTGGTTGCCATCATTACAGTTAGGTTAGGATCGTCTTTAACTACTACATTGCCCATCCCTAACAACTTACTTAAGATAGCTTTATCTTCTTCCGTATGAATTGAGGTATTTGTTACAAGTTCTAGTTTTCTTGCAAAAGTTTCTATAAATTCGGGATCTATCCAGTTGATTCTTGGACAGATAATGGTTGCTGAAGATTTAGTATTTCTCAATAGAGACATCATAGTCCCATTTACCTGTTCAGTTCCAGTTACAATCCACATATCCTCTATTGGACTGGGTTCAATTCCTGAACCAAGAGTAAGGACACTCTTGATTAGTTTCATTGACTCACCTGTTGCATCGAGTGCTCCACTGATTTTGTTTGGTATAGAACTCAAGGTCCCAGAGACATTCGCATCTACACTCTCTATTTCTTTTTGAGTGCCTTTGATGAATTCCTCTTTGAATCCCATAAGTTTGGAATTATATTGTTCTTTCTGAGCTTCAACAATTTTAGATTCAGTTTCAGCTGCATTCAATTTTTCTTCAAATGAACCCAGGTATGAATCAAATAAATCTGTAAGAGTTTTTTCTAAGTTACCAAGATCAGCATTAACTGTATTATCTCCTGTGGTTATGGCTTCTGTTAGAGCATCTTTAGTTCCTTGAATATTGGTTACCAAAGCAGAAGAATTTGAATCCGAATTGGTGATAAAACTATTTATCTGATGTGTGATATTTAACTCGTAATCATTCCTTTCTTTGTCAAACTCACCTTGAATTTCTGTTACATTATTTACAAAATCTGTATCCATACGATCATATGATTTCTGTAAATCACTTTGAACTCTTACATATAATGTATCTAACTCTTTTTGTGCACTTTCTTGAAATTCTGCTATTGTAGTTCCAAGTGATGATGCAAAAGAATCAGTGTCTGCTTTTATCCAGTTTGGATAACTACTACCAACTTTCTGTAGTTCTCCTTTAGTTTGTGCAATAGCTTCATCTAATTGAGAGGATTTCTCAGGAGATACATTCAGTTCAGCAATCACATCTTCAGTATTTTCCATAAATTGTTGGACATCTTGTTCGATTAAATTGCTAATTTCCCCTTCAACTTTTGCAGTTTGTACGCTGTAATTCTTGGCTGCTTCGTCTAAAGCGACAGAAACATCTGTATCAAGTGCGTTTTTAGCTGATGCAAATTCACTTTGCAGGGATTTCATTGTTTTATCCATAGTTGCAGTGGTTTTGGTTACAAGTTGAGAGTGCTCATCGATATTGGTCTTAAGAGTCTCCTGAAGTTTTGTTGTAACTTCAGCATTGTTTTTCTTCATAAGTTCAAATATTTCTTGTTTAGTTGTTTGAAGAGCATCTAATCCTTCTTTAATTGTAACATGAACAGCAGGTTGTTCGCTACCATCATCGGCTGTATCGGAGGGTGTAAGAAGTTCATCCAGTGATCCACTTATTGATTTAGTTACTTCAGTAAAAGCCTTAGACTCGGCACCTACTACATCTGACAATGCTTTGGTGCTTGTACCTTGTAGTTCATTGAACTGTTCTTCATAAGTACCATATGTTTCGTTTATTGTGTTCTTCATATCTGCCAAGGATTCATTAAATTGCTTGTTAATTTGAGTTCTAGAGTTATCAAAAGTCTGACCGGTTGCCTGAACTGTACTAGATGTAAAGCTTGAAAGATCTTCCAGTTTGGAATTCAACTTATCAAAAATTTCACTGGATAAGGAAGTCATTGAACTAGAAAAGGTTTGAATCATCTCTCCGACTTTTGTTCCTACGCTTTCCTTCACTATTTCAATATCTCTTCTCATACTTCCGATTAACTGAGCCATCTTTGGTCCTTCATCTTTTCCAAACACTTTTTGCAGTTGTTTCTCTTCCAAACCTTGGAATGCTTCATTAATCGACTCTATTTTAGTGATCGTTGATTTCAGTTGGTCATCTAGTTCATTCAATCTATCGAGACTTGCTTGATAGTTGATTTGAACTATATTTGGAACCTCATCTCTTACATCTCTTCCTCTTTTTGAAAATTCATCTAAGAAAGTCTCAACATCTGCAATGAACTTATTTTCATTTTGAGTTAAGAGATTCTTAATAGTCTCATCATTCTCATTAACATTTTTCTCAATATTTGATATTACGGAAGTCTTTAACTCGGTAATATGATTGACAAAACCTTCCTGAAACTCCTCGTGTGAAGTAAGGAATTTTTCTTTTCTGCCTTTCAAAGTTTTCTCGTATTTGGTTGTAGTTTTAGATAATTTTTCTAGATAAGTATTAGTTGATTCTTTGAAAACAGACATTATTTCTTCTACAAATTGTTCTATCTGGTTACTAACGTTTTCAATTGAAGAAGATAGATTTTCTTCAAATAGAGTAAAACCATTTTCTATTCCAGAGTTAAGCAAAGATAGAAGACTATCGCTATTCTTCTTGAAATCTTTCAGATAGGAAGTTAAATCGTTACTTAATTTTCCTTTCATTTCCTCTGTTTTAGCTTCTGTTTGCGTGATGAGCTTTCCTAATTTCTCAACAGAATCAACTTTTGTAACATTGAGTAAATCAACAAAGTTGGTCTCATTTTCTTTCAGGATATTAACTGCTGTTTCTTTTGATTTATCAATTGAAGTTCTTATTCTATTGGTTGTTGCTTCTTCAAGTTTTTTCAGTTCATCATTCAGCGACACTAAGATTTCTTTGACTTTTGCTTGATATTCATCCAATTTATTCTCATAATTTGAGATGATTTTGTTAACTGTATCAGAAAGCTTCTTTGATGAATCTCTTGAAACTGCAGATGAATCTGTTGAAATTTTCTTAACAGTCTCATCTGTCATTGTATCAATAAGTGTTTTTTGCCCAGCGGCAGTTGCATTAAATTCCTCTACTTGAACAATTAAACTCTCTTTAATTCCCTCTACTTTTTCTAGAAGTGCGTCCAGCTGAGCTTGTGTCCTTGTATCATGTTCAGTTTGTAGAGAACTAAGAGTTTCCTCAATCTTTAGTTTGAAAGAATCATGATGCTCACCAATTTTATGAATAGTAGAATCAAAGGATGTTTGAACATTATCTTTCACTCTTTGAGCAGTTTTTGCTATTGCATCGCTATTTGTGGAGGAAATTGAAGAAGTCTCTGTCTTCAATCGACCGATTATTTCAGATGTTTCAGCTTTTCCAGAGGAAACAACACTAGCAAGAGATTCTAAGAATTTTGCAGCAGTTGCTGTAATCTCAGTTGCGTGTCCATCAACATCTTCAGTTATTTTATTATGAAATGTTGTTAGTTGAGACCTGAAATTAACCATTGTCTTATTCCAATCAGCTTTTACATCATCGCTTAGAGCTTTTAATTCATTTTCAAGACGTATAGATACATCTTCCGTCAATTTAATTTGAGGTGGAAGCGGTATAAAATAAGGAGTTCCTGATTGATTTTTAGCCTTGATCTCTTTTATGTAACCTTTACCAGCTAAACTTGATAAAGCTGCATTAATTATATCTGCTGGTTGTTTATAGTAAGATTGTATTTGTCCTAAGGTTCTATAACCGTATTGAACAATTGTTGCATATACTTGAACCTCATCTTTTGATAAACCAAGATTTTCTAGTGTTGATTCCATTTAGTTCACGATCCTAATTCATTTTTCATAATTTCGAGAGTTCTTTCTAACTTCTCTATTTTTCCAACCATATCTTTCTTCATTTTTTCCGCTTGCTCAGCGCCCTTGATATGACTCTTAGCTTCAATTTCAAGATCTGAAATTGTAGAATTTTGAGTCTCAGAGATTCTGCTTTTAGCGTTAGATGATAGTGATACGACCGCTGCTGAAGCATCTTTTTGAGCTGAGTCAATTTGGGAAGTTATCTGTTGAGTAGTTCGATCAATAGATGTTTTCAAACTAACCACATCTTCCTCAATACTAGCAGTTTTATCTGTTACTAACTTGTTGGCATCTTTTTGAATACCATCGATTTTTGTTGTTATATCCGATAAAATTGATTCAAAATGATTACTCAAATCAGATTGTTCGTTTGAAACATATTCTTTAATTTCACCCTTAACTGTATCAGATTGATCTGATAAGGTCACTAAAATTCCGTCAACTTCTTTGTTAAACTCTGTTTCAAACTCAGATAATTCAGAGTTTTTAGTATTATATTGGTCTTTTGTCAAAGTATCAAAAGTGTCAAGCATTGAATCTTTAGAAGTGTTAAAATTAGTTAATGCAACCTCATTGACGTCGATCATACCTGTTTCATATTCAGCGAGAACATCTTGAATTTTAGCAATCTCATCAATTAGGTATTTGTCCATAGTATCTGTAACCCCAGAAAGCTCAGCTTGAATTCTTTGCACTGCGTTACTAACCAATTGACCAAGCTCGCTTTTAATTCGATTGAAACTTTCAAATATAGATTCCATATTTTCAGTCAATTTATCTCCATATTCAGAACGCATGTGCTCAATAGATTCTTGCATAATGTTTTCAGCAATGTTAATATTCGTATCAAGCTGCTTTCTCATATCCTCTGTATTCTTCTGGAATGAAGAAAGATTAGTTGTTTTTATCTGGTTTGCGTTTTCCTTCACATCGTCAACTGCTTTTCTAAATGCGTTAACCTGATTGTTCGCCAAGCGTTCTAGATCCTTCTCATGGGATCCTAGAGTGGTTGTTAATTTTTGACTAAATGATTTTGAATAATCCTCAAAATTCGTTCTACTTTCTGTTAAAAGAGACACTATGGAATCTTGCAGTTTTGCTAATTCAGTTTTGGTTGAATCTAACTTACTACCCACAAATTCAGTTTGGGTAGTTGTCCATTCATCTATCAACTTCCTTTCTGTTGAAGTCGAAGAAATAATTGACTCATCTAATGCATTTTTGTTTTCTTCTATTAACGCACGCAACTTCTCATTCAAACCTATGAATTTATTTTGAACTAAAGTTGCTAGAGTCTGATAGAATTGATGCAACTCTTGCAAATTATCTAGAGATTCTCTGAAATTAGTTATTTCTCCATCTAGATTTCCTATATCTCTTCTCAATTTATCTAAATCTTTTATTATTCGTTCAGACATTTCATTTCACCTAAAAATCTAACTCCTTTTCAATATTATCAATAGAGATTTCTTCTACTTTCTCAGTTTCTTCTTCTTTTGAAGGTTCTATTTCTAGAACAGTTTTTTCTTCTTCTTTCTCATATACCATATTGGTAAAGTAATTGTGATGAATGCTATCTTGGTCATACAACTCAATTGCTTTCTTTCTAACTTTCTCAAAGTTAGTTGCATCTCCCATACTCTTATAGCAGTTTAAACTGGACTTCATATACCCACGAACAGCATATTCACTTGTTTCAATTGGTAGAGACATCGCTTGTTTTTCAAACTGATCAGCTGCTCTTGCATATGATCTGTTGGCCTTCAATTCTTCATCAACAGCACTATAATACGATGCAGATTTCATGTAGAGTTTAGCTGCAAAATAGAAGTTTTTCTCTTCAAATTCTCTTGCTATCTGCTCACAGAATCCACCTGCTTGTTCTAGCTCACTGATTTGTTCAAATTGCATCGCATTGATCAATGCAAAGTCATATGCTCTTTGATACATTTTTCTTTGAATGCACATATTGGCAACTCGTTTTACTTTTGCAGCTATAGCAAAGTCAGCGAGTCTATCTCTTATTTTAACAGTTAATTCTGAAACCTGAGCTATCATTTTGTCTGTGGGAGCAATGAACTTGTCTAAATCATCCAAGATTGAATCTAATGAAACCATTAAGGTTGTCAATGGACTAAAGAGTCTCATTCTGAACTTCATAGCAGTAAGCAAAGATTCTTGATACAATCTAGCATGTTTAGTTCCGATCCAAAGTATTCCTTTAGATTCAAGTGATTTCAAAGCTTCATGTGGGACATAAGCTGTCAGTTGTTCTATAAGAAAGAGGTTTTCATTATAGGAAGACATTTCAAGCAATGCAGCTTCCTCATCTTCATCAAGTTTGAATAAAGCAGGAATATCTCTTTCCACAAAGTCATCGATTCCATATCCCGTTTCAACAAAACCTGTACCTAAATTCAAATCAAAAAATGATCTTTGACTGTTAGTTACAAGGTCTAAAAGACCCTTATTTAGAAGCGCTGGTGCTTTTCTTCGTAAGAAAATTTCTGTTTCGGATACAGAAAGAGATTCTGTTCTCAATATAAGCGAATTGTTTGTTAAATTCTTCTCATAATCAAAGTCATAAAGAAAACGTTCATTGAATGCGGGAATAACTACAATATTATAGCCTCTTTCTACAATTTCCTTGATAATAGAGGAAAAAATAGGATAAAATTCTTGGACATCCATTAATTTGAATAGATGTAAGTTGTCAAAAAAGAAAAACAGATTTGTTTGCGTTTCTTTCAATTTTTGATCAACTTTATCAAGATTTTCGAAGAATAATTTTACCATTACTTCAGTGTAAGATTGAGAACTTTGTTTTTTTATTGTCTCCTTCAAAGCTGGTAAATCATCACCTAGTTTCTTCTTCCCAACTTTTTCGATCATAGAACGCCAATCAGGGGACAGTTCATCTATTGCATTTTTCCACTCTTTGAAGAATCCCAAAATCATGTTTTCTTCAGGTATGAGTGTTATTGAATGTCCAATATCCTTTCTTCCAATCAGAGTCGAATGCAGTTTTGATAACAGAGAGCTTTTTCCTGTTCCTTCATCACCAACAACTAAAATGGAATGGGTTCTTCCCTCTTCTTTCTTCATTTGTTCAACAACTTTGTTAAACTCACTAAGAATTTCTCTTAATCCATAGAAATCATTAGGAGAACATGGTTGGAAAAGGTTGTTTTCTTGAGTGCTCATTTATCCTCACATATTTCTATATCATTAGATATAGTACTTATCTTATAAAACCTATGAACGTACATAGTCTACTGTAAGCTCTTAGATTCCATTTAACAAAACTGACTTTGTTAATTTATATTCTTAAACTATATCTTACTTGTAATTAGAAAAACATAAAAGCACCTTTACCTTAAACTATCATACTCAAAAACAGAGGTGTAAAGATGATAGGTGAACGTTTTGTTAACCCCAGCGAAATTCATAAGCGAACAGCTGGAAGATCCAGATTATTTAAAAGAAGGGATCGCCTTTGCGCAAGAGAGAATAAGAGAGCTTGAAAAAGACAACCTACTTTTGCTCGAATTATTGAATAAGAGTATGTTTTTACTTTTTGACCAATTAAACAAGAAACAGAGAGAGATTTTCTTTACTGGGTTTAGAATATTAGAGAAGAAAACTATCTCTTTGAACAAGCTTTCAGAGATAATATCTGGTAAATTAGAAATGTCTTTTTCTACAACAAAGTGGAATATAACAAGATTACGTGATATTGGATTCTTTGAAACTATTGGTTCTAGAGGAAATACAAAGACAATTTTGATTTCAACATCATTAGGTAAAACTTTCCATTCCTTTCTGGCGCAATCAAATGGTAAAAATCTGTAACAACACAAAATAATATATGACAAATAGAAACTCAAAACTTAGAGAGAAACGATTCAAATGGACGATGCTTTCCAAAACTACAAGAAATCAGGTGAGATCTTAGCAAAAACCTTCGAACTCGTAGGGTCAATTATTAAACCGGGGATACATTTATTGGAAATAGCTGAGAGAGCTGAAAAACACATCAGAGAGCAATCAGCACAACCAGCTTTTCCTGTTAATATTTCAATAAATGAAATAGCAGCCCATTACTCTCCTATAATCAATGATGACAGTACAATACCTGAAAACTCAATTGTAAAAGTAGATGCTGGAGTATCAGTTGATGGTTATCTATCTGATGCAGCAAGAACTTTCATTTTTGATGATAAATGGCAACATATGAAAGATACAGCAAGGAAAGCATTGGATGAAGCAATTGAGATAGTAAAACCGAATGAGAGTGTCTTTCGTGTTGGTGAAATAGTTCAGAAATGTATAGAAGCTGAAGGGTTCAAACCAATTGTCAATCTTAGTGGCCATTCCATGTCTCAATATTCTCTCCACGATGGTGTATCAATACCAAACTATAGTGTATCAAAGAAAATTAGAGACGATTCTCATCGTTTTCAGATTGGTACAGCTTACGCAATAGAACCCTTTGTAACTACTGGAATAGGTAGGGTAACTGACAGTGCTGAAGAAACCATATTCAGACAATTCCGAAAATCAAAAAGCAATAATATGAGTGCAAAAATCAGTGAGATTTATCAATTTATAGACGAGAACTTTCATCGACTTCCTTTCAGTTGGAGGTGGTTGTATAATGCAGGGTTCTCAATAGAAGACATAGAAAAAGCCGATAAGCGATTACATAACGATCATGTTATCCACGGTTACCCAGTCCTAATTGAAGCAACAAAAAATCCAGTTACTCAGGAAGAAGAAACGCTCTTTGTTGGAAAGAAACAAGTGTATGTAATAACCAGTAAAAAATGATTAAAAGAAGATTTGTCAAATAATCAAATCTTCAAGATCTCTGGGATAAGGGGTTATGTGTTCAGATCCTTCTTCTGTTATTATTACTGTATCTGAATGTCTGAAACCTCCAAATTTGTATTCGTAAATTCCAGGTTCACAGGTAAAGACCATTCCGGGTTTGATAATTTCATCAATACCTATATCTAGAAATGGTGCTTCATGGCCTTCCAAACCTATAGCATGTCCTGTATGATGTTGAACTAAGTGAAAGAACCCTTCGTCTTTGAGTACTTTTCTTGCAACTTTATCTACATCACTACAAGGTATATTTGGACCGAAAGCATCTAAAGCAGCATCTTGAGATTTTTTCATAACATCAAAGAACCGTTTCTGTTTATCACTAGGAGGACCTATAAACATTGTTCGTTCTAGCTCTGAGTGATAACCAGAAATATTTGCAGAAGCTCCTGTAACTAGAACATCACCTTTTTTGAAAATAGTTTTCTGTAGAACAGAATGGGGAATAGCTGACCAAGCTCCTATCTGACCTCGATATCCCGCCCTTGCAGGAAGTAGTCCCCGTGGGATAAAACCTTTCAAGTCCACAAATAGTTTTTCCGAAGCTTCAATGTTAGCTTGAAGAGATACTTCTACTTCATTTTTCCCTTCAGCTGTATACTCTTGTAATAGTCGGTGTGCTAGGTCACCATATTTTGCTGATATCTTTATCAGTTTGAGTTCTTCTTCATCCTTAATTTTCCTTATATTTCTTACTAAAAATGGATGTAATTCGGTTTTTGCTTTATTCTCGAGTAGATCAGTTAATTTTGGTCCTTCATATCCCCAATAGCTTGAAAATGATGGTGATTCCATCCCAATTTTTTTCTCAGTTAACTTACGTTCGATAAGTTTCTCAATGAAAATATTTGCAGGATGTTTCTCATCAGGATATTCGAAATATAATTCTCTTCCTACCCAAGGAATTTTTTCAATTAGATGCTCTTGCTCTAATCTTGGTACATAGAACCATGGTTCTTCAGCAACTGGAAGAACTAGAGCTACAGGCCGTTCTGTTGCGATAAAATGATACCCTGTCAAATAATATATTGATAATGGGTTGAAGAAGACAAATGATCCCATTTCATTTTCGTTCATGAATTTCCTTAATCTTTCAATTCTGTTAAGATGATTTTCTTTTGATATTTCATATTTATTCATTTTCACCACTTCTATGAAAATCCAATAACTGTACTTGTTGGTAGAACTTTTCTTAATTCTATTAAATTTGGCTTGTATAAAAACAATGAACTAGATTTAAGTTCTTTTTGGGTGAATTTATCCCAATCCTCGTCAATTTTGCTTATCGCTTTGAGAACCAGATATTGCTCAATAAGTTCCCCAGATATAACGTAGGTTCCAGTTCCAAGGTCTCTTCGTCTAATAATAAGAATAGGGAGGTATACGCTCTTGAGTTTCTCGATGGGACACAGTTCCTTTAGAAGTTGCACTTCTTTCATATCTATGTGAATTTGATTATTTTCTTTACTAACATAGAGATTAAAACCTTTCAGTGCCATCTCCAGACTTACTCGTTTCTTTGGGAGATGCATGTTTATGGAATCTATTTCATGTTTGAGGAACTTTGTTAATTTGCTATCTTCATATCCCAAAAAATTCACCACTAAAATTCAACATATTTTTTTGGAAAGAATATTTTATCAATCTCGGTGAATATTAGAAATGAACCAGAAATCATGGGGATGAATAGCGTAATAACGCTAACTACCAGAAAGATGAATGCAGCTCCTATCAGTTTAAGAAAGAGAACATCATTTTCATTCAAAGTATTGAAAGCAAATACTAAACCAATGGTGATTCCAACATTAATGATCAAGTCAATAACAACTGCGAAACTGAACCATTTTATGAAACTTGACTTCTTACTATTGTATTTTCTAATTATCTTCCCTATTACATAACCGATAGCTATTGCGAAAGGAACACCTAAGATAATACTAACTGCATTAATAGCGATGTATTGATTCAAATCTGCACTTATAGGAAAAGCATCAACACTGGGATTTTCTATTCTAACTGAAATTATAGAAACCAAAAGATTCAATAGATAATGCACAACCGCAACTAGGATTGAATAAAGAGAGATCATGAAGAATTTTCTTGTAAGGGTTGGTTCAACAAAAGTTGTGTCTGTAAGAATAACTTCCTTTTTCTTTGGTTTTTGTTGAGTAACATCAATATCTGGGAGTTTTGGTAGAGACATTTCAACCTCTTCCTTTTTCTCATCTGGGGCAGGAATGCTATCGACTGAAGGTGCAATCGAAACCTCTGGAACAGGGTCTTTATTAGGCTCTGTTTCTTCCCCACCAAAAGGATTGTTACAAAAAACACATCTTGTAGAACCCACAATATTGAGGTTTCCACAATCTTTACAGCGAATAAATTCTTCACTCATCAATAGATATTTGTTAACTTTGAAATAAAAAAGTATCTGAAGGAATTGAGTTACTATTCATCAACTTTGTTCGCTTTTGATGTATCAATAAGCTTCTTGAACAATTTTTCTTGTTTTGAAGGCATTTTCGAGATTTCTTTCAATTTTTCGAGAAGTTCTTTCTCTTCATCATTCAATTTACCAGGGATACTATAATGTACAAGAATAAGAAAATCTCCATAACTCATCCCATATTGGGTTTTACGTTGAATACCTTTTCTTTGTAATCTGAGAATTTGACCTTCTTTAGTTTTCTTAGGGATTTTGACTTTTTCAGCTCCATATGGAGTTGGAACCTTTATTTCTCCCCCAAGAACTGCTATTGCAAATGGTATTTCTAATTCCACGATGAGATTGTCTCCTTGGCGTTTATAGAATTCGTGACTGTCAACTATCAATCTAACATAGAGGTCTCCTCTTGTACCCCCTGATCTCCCTTCTTCACCTTTGTTTCTTATTCTTAACCTAAAACCAGAATCTACACCAGATGGAATTTCAAGTTTGATTTTTTCGTTCTCATCAGATCTACCTGAACCACGGCAAGTCTTACAAGGTTTTTCGATTATCGACCCCTTCCCTCTACATTTACTACATGCTTGTTGAGAGATATAACGTGTAAAACCCATTTGTCTTTGTACAGTTTCAACACCAGAACCTTGACAGTTTGGGCAACTCTTAGGAGAAGAACCTTCTTGAGCACCACTACCTTTACATTCTACACATTCTTTCTTAATCGGGACTTCAACAACTTTTTTTGTTCCATAGATTGCTTCTTCAAAATCAATCTTATAATCCATTAGCAAGTCTGAACCCTTTTGTGGCCCTGAAGAACGACGAGAGCGACCTCTTCCTCCAAAGAATTGACTAAATATGTCATCACCAAAGAAATCATCTCTAAATAATGAAGAAAATAGATCTGAAAATGTTGAATAATCTCCCATGTTTACAGAGGAAAAGTCTGATTGAACTCCTGCGAAACCAAATCTATCATATGAGGATCTTTTCTCAGGATTGGACAGAATATCGTAGGCTTCTGTTGCTTCTTTGAATTTATCAGCAGCTTTAGGATTATCGGGATTCCTGTCAGGATGATACTCCATCGCTTTCTTTCTGAAGGCTTTTTTTATGTCATTTTCAGTTGCATCCTTTGATACTTCTAGAACTTCATAGTAATCTCTTTTATTCGACATTTTCTATCCTCAATAATATGGAGATATATGAATAAAAAAGCTAAGTAATAAAAATATTATCGGTTGAAGAGAAAAGAAATAGAAGAAGAATTACTCATCATCGTCTACTGGTTCATAATCAACATCGATAACTTGTTCTTCATTAATATCTGGTTGTGTTGGAGGTTGTCCTTGAGGATCTCCGGGACCATAAGCACCTGCATCTGGTTGAGGACCTTCTGCACCAGGAGCTTGTCCTGTTTCAGCGTAGATCCTTTGAGAAATTTGCATCATTTCTTGCATTAACTCTTCTGTTTTAGCCTTAATCTTCTCAGTATCCTCAGTTTCCATTTCTTTCTTGAGTGCTTCCATCTTATCTTCTAGAGCTTTCTTCTCAGAATCAGATAGTTTTTCACCTAATTCTTTAATGGTCTTTTCAGTTGAATAAACAGCTTGTTCAGCAGTATTGCGTGCGTCGATTTGCTCTTTACGAATAGCATCTTCTTCCTTATACTGCTCAGCATCAGCTTTCATCTTATCAATATCACTATCGGAAAGATGAGAGGATTGAATAACTATACTTTGTTCTTTCCCAGTACCAAGATCTTTTGCTGAAACTTGTAATATTCCATTTGCATCAATATCAAATGATACTTCGACTTGTGGAATACCACGAGGAGCAGCAGGAATACCTACTAGTTGAAATCTACCCAGAGTAATATTATCAGCTGCCATTGTACGTTCTCCTTGTAGAACATGTACTTCAACAGAAGTTTGCATATCTGCAGCTGTTGTAAAGACATTCTTCTTAGTGACCGGAATAGTAGTATTTCTTTCAATAAGAGGAGTCATAACATTTCCAAGAGTTTCAACACCTAAAGATAGTGGGGTAACATCTAGAAGCAAGATATCCTTAACTTCTCCTGCAAGAACAGCAGCTTGAACTGCTGCACCTAAGGCTACAACCTCTTCTGGTGCAACACCTTTGTGAGGTTCTTTTCCGAATAACTCTTTAGCCATATCTCTAATCATTGGCATCCTTGTTGCTCCACCAACAAGTATAGCTTTATCTAAGTCGCCAGCTTTAACCTTAGCGTCTTTCATAGCCTGTCTTGAAGGTCCAGCACATTTTTCGACTAAATCTTTAGTCATATCTTCAAACTTAGCTCTTGATAACTCTAAATCAAGATGTTTAGGTCCAGAAGCGTCAGCTGAAATATATGGTAGACTTATGTTTGTTTTAACTTTAGAAGTGAGTTCAATTTTAGCTTCTTCAGCTGCATCTTTTAGTCTTTGAACAACTTTGGTGTCCTTTGCTAAATCAATGCCCTCTTTCTTCTTGAATTCAGCAATAATCCAATCGATAATTCGTTGATCCCAATCATCTCCTCCGAGAAGATTGTTCCCACTGGTAGCAATAACACGAAATAGGCCATCGTCAAGCTCTAGTATGGAAACATCAAATGTTCCACCACCTAAGTCAAACACTAGCACTATTTCAGCTCCTTCCTTGTCCAAACCATAAGCAAGAGCACTTGCAGTTGGTTCATTTACAATTCTTAGAACATCTAATCCAGCTATTTCTCCTGCGTCTTTTGTTGCTTGTCTTTGTGAGTCGCTAAAATAAGCTGGAACAGTGATAACTGCTTTCTCAATTTTTTGGTTAAGATAAGCTTCTGCGTCTTCTTTAAGTTTTGACAAAATCATTGCTGACATCTCTTCAGGTTTGTATACTTTGTCATCAACTTTGAATGTGTAATCAGTACCCATCTTTCTCTTAATACTTCTCTGAGTTCGATCAGGCATAGATATAGCTTGTCTTTTTGCTTGAATTCCGACAGTTCGAGTACCATCTTCATTAAATATGATAACACTAGGAGTAATTCTTCCTCCCTCTATATTTGGAATAATCTCAGGCTTGCCTGCAACCATATAAGCAATACCAGAGTTAGTAGTTCCTAAATCAATTCCTACAACGAGTTCTTTCTTTGTATCTTCGCTCATTAAATCACCTAATAAGGTACGTTAGTTTTTGTGAATATATTTTATAGCTCTAAACTATTTTTATGGTTTAGATGTCATTTAGTGATATATATATCTTGGCATTATGAAAAAATATGAAAAAGAAGAAATAATTGAAGAAAAATGTCTCAATTAACAATTGAGCGCTTGTTCTGATTCTTTGTTTTATTTTTCTTCTTCTTGGGTTTTTGATAGTATGGAGATTTTGCCAAGATTACTGCACGCGCTATTGGTCTGAAGATAATAATTATGAATCTTCTGAAACTCACTTTTCTCCTAAACTTTTTAATAAAATCGCTAAAGGTAAATCTCTGGAATTGTAGAAGTGCCTGTGCTTCCTCAGTATCCATCCAGTCGCAATGATAATAGTCTGACATTTTTTTTGCTTTCTTAAAAGCTTCCTCAGGTAGCATTCCAACTCCTACTGCTTCTAGAATCAATGAAACAAAATCTCTTTGATACAGCTGATTTCCTTCCCCACCTCCTATAAATAGTGTTTTTCCTATAGTTTCAGCTGATAGTGCATTAACACATGCTAAAGCAACATCTCTTGAATCAGCAACCTCAATCCTTTGATCTAAAGGTATATCATACATTATATCAGGAATTGTCCATCCTAGTTCATATGGTGTTATTGCTGCAAAACGCAAGATAGTCCAAGGAATTTCCATTTTCCTAAGAAATTTTTCTACCTCTATCTTATGCTGAGCATAATTATCATAATCAAGTGGTTTAAGAGGATCATTAACCTTAGTAGGTGGATTTTTCTCCATTCTATTTCCATGTACTGCAATTGATGAAGCATAAACAAATTTCGGAGGTGTTTTCATCTTCGCAGTTGCCTTAATCAAACTTATCGATCCTTTTACATTTACATCATATGCAAGTTTAGGAATTTCATATGCTAGAGGTGGGATTATTGCAGCAAGATGAATTATAAACTCCACATCAGGAACTAATTTAACAATTGTATTAGAATCTCTAATATCACCCCAGACTACCTCAAATTTTCCATGTCTCAACAATCTATTTTTTATTCGTTGGTTTTTTGGATTTTTTAGATCAAAACAACGTACCGAGTACCCCCGTTCAAGTAAAACTTTCACTGCATTCTGACCTACATTACCAAATGCCCCAGTAACCAAGACCTTCATGAGTCAATATGCACATCGACACTTATGAAAAATCCAGTGAAACAGTAATTCCAAGAAATTGGAATTGTAATTACTGATTTCAGAAAATTGAAAAAACGTTTCAGTCAGCTGTTTATATACCAACTGAAAAGTGTGCTATTTTATCTCACATAGAAATCCGATTTTTACCACTGTTCATACCTCTGCACATAATTTTATATAGAAGTTTGTTTTTCTTTAAAGTACTATGTCGCTACCTGGTTTCAAAGAAGCAGCAAGTAGATTAAACTTCTGTATCATAAGACCTTTGTTGCAGATTCTATACGGCATAATCATTGGATTAGTGATGATGATTTTCAATTTCATCATTGGAATTACCTTCTTTATTAATTGTATAACAGTATTGATAATGGGTAAGAGATTCAAACTGCATTATGATTTCGTATTAAGAATTGCTAAGTGGATAGGACATCTATACATGTACTTCCTAGCAGCAACAGATGATGTGCCTGATCTATTTCCAAAGGCATAATCTAAATATTTTTTTTCTTTTTTCTTTTTCTTTTTCGGTTTCTTCTGTGCGTTAT
>JAAFKJ010000018.1 GCA_021399395.1 Candidatus Heimdallarchaeota archaeon | reverse complement strand
CAAAATTAAGAGAGGTGCGCATCATCCCCCGACAGGTAGGGTATACGATAGAATTGGTCTATCTCAAGACCATTCCAAACTTGAGGAAACGACCCAAATGTAAAGGAGCGATCGATTTAGGGATGACCAATCTTGTGACCTTTGTGGATAACCTTGGGAATCAACCAATTGTTGTCAAGGATCACGGGAAAGGGATAAAATCAATAACCCAATATTATCTGAAACACCAGACCAAACTAAGAGAACAATATGTCCAACAGCAAAAACAGCAATTGAAAAATCAAACCAAACTACAGTATGGAACAACCTTCTACCAGCTTCGTGAGAAGTGGAGGAAGAAACTCAAAGAGGCTATCCACCAACTCACCCATTATCTAGTTGAAGTGTGGGTGGAACGCGATATTCATGAGGTGATCATTGGTTACAATAAAAACTGGAAACAAGGGGTTCATTTCTGGAAGAAAGTCACCCAAATGTTTGTCACCATCCCTTTCATGCGTATCATTAATATGCTCAAGTATAAAGCTGCAGAACGGGGGATAAAGGTTGAGCTCATCCCTGAAGATCATACATCCAAGTGTAGTTTCCTTGATAACGAGTTCCCCCAGCATCGACCAAAGTATGCTGGAAAGAGGATAAATCGAGGGTTGTTCAAATCTGCTCAAGGACAGTTGATCAATGCTGATGTGAATGCAGCATATAACATTCTAGTAAAAAGCGATCCGAAAGCCTTACCTAATCGTAGGGTGAACGGGGTAGGAGGATACGTGATGTATCCACTCAGAGTGAGTATAGAGCACTTGCATGCTTCTATATGATGAACTCTAAGAAAGATATTAAACTTTCTTGTTAACATGACAAGATGACAAAACCACATCATGATGTTTATTAAAAAGAAGAGAAAATATCAGGTTGGAAAGTAGATCGTTTCCTTGGAATCAGAAGAGTCTATCTTTTAAACTTTATACTTCGTCTAGGTAATATATTTGATATTATTTTGATTCTTCAACATATTCTACTTTGTTTAAGCTTATTTTTGCATCTGTAACTGGAATTAAGCTAGAGATTAAAGTGGTTCATAGCGGAATGTGCAATTTACTTTTTTACATCTTTTCAACTTAGTAAACTTGAGATATTCTGAACAACTCTAAACTTCATCTAATGTAGGACTTAAAGTTCCTATTACTGAACCTTTACCACAGGTGTTAATCATCATAGAAACCATAGGCCAGTAATAGATATTTTTAATATTTCTTACTTTAACAATCTCCTCTTCTAATTGCTTAAGTAATTTAGGTGCTCCAGCATCAGTCATATAAAGATCATATGTTATTTTGTCATCAGTTTTTTCAATTATATTGGAAATTATCTTCTTTCTCGCTCCGTTAAAGCCCATTCCTCCCCCTATTCCAGTTACACCTTTTTCAAAATTCAGTTCAAACAAAGGTTTAAGTCTCATTAGTGAAGACATAACTGTGATACCTGCACCTTTTTTTACTCTTCCTGTTTTGAAAAGAACATCAAAACTTTCCGATAATCCTGCACCATAAATATTCAGTTTCACTGATTCTAAATATTCAATTACTTCCTCAACACTTTTACCTTTCTTTAATAGTTTTAACGCCATTAAAACCATTGTTCCTTGACTGGGGCCCATTATACCACTATCATAAACAGTAACCTTGGTTTTTTTAATTCTCTTTGCAGCAGCATTGGCTGAATTTAACGCTCCAGAAATATTGAGACCAAGACCTATATGGAGAATCTCATCATATCCATCGTCCTCAGCTTTTTGGAATGCATCAAGATAATCTTGAGGGCTAGGAAAACTAGAAGTAGGATAAGGAATCATGAATTTAACTTCATTCAAGAACTTCTCTCTGTTAATTTCTGATAACTCTTTTGTTGGTTTTTCATTTATGGATATATAAAATTCAACAAATCCTATATCATTTTTATCAGCAATTTCCTTTGGGATACAAGTAGTTACATCTGTCGTGATTTTAATTTTCATCATATCTTATTGTTTCTTTCTTATATTTAAATTATATTCAGAATTCAAATAATGTTTTTTAAATGATTAATGATCGAAAACAACTTTGCAGATATTTATATTCAACATTAGCATATATATTGATGGTGAAAATTCTCTACAAAAATGTCAGTTAATCTTTTCGAGAGTTGTATTCCTCTGTGTAATTACTAAGGAAGAAAGAAGAGATAATAAATACAAGAGTAAGAGAAATCTTTCTTGTTAGTGTATCCAATCTTTTGAAATTACATTTATATCCTTTAATAAGTGCAGATAAACTTTAAATATCTCTGAACAATGTTGAATTCGGTATCTATGAAAGTAAAAATACTGACAGATTCAACGTCGCAGATTCCTTTGGAATATGCTAAAAAGAACAACATCACTCTTATTCAACCTACTATCGATTTAGATGGTGAATATTTTAAGGAATTAACAGAAGTTAATTATGAAGATTTTGTTTCAAAAATGAGTAAAATGAATCCCGTACCTAAGACTTCCGTAGCCAATCCTCAGGATGTTCTTGAAATATTCGAACAGATAATCAAAGAGGGTTACGATGAAGTATTATATCTCTACTTAACACCAAAATTGTCAAATCAAATAGATCCAGTGAGATTAGGATATAAGAAAGTCAAGGATAAGCTTAAAGCTCACTTCTATCCAACCGAATTCGCAGCAACAAGTCAAGCTCCTTTTGTATTATATGGACAGGAGTTACTTGATAATGGTGAAGCTATTACATCTATTACAAAAACACTTGATAAAATGAAACCACATATTTTTGGGATGGGTATTTCAACAAGTTTTGACATTCTTTTTAGAACAGGTAAAATTCAGAAAACTGCAAAAATGTCTATGATTTCCTCTTTAATGAATTTGAAACCTATTTATACGAGTGAACACGATAAAGGTTTTGCTAGCGGTGGAGCTGGTACAGGTTTTGGTAGTGCAATAAAGAAGATTGTTCAGGCGGCAGAAGAAAAAACTAAGGCAGATATGAAGTACAACATGATTATAACTCATGTGGAAAATGAAAAACTAGGCAGGAAGCTTGAAGATAGTATCAAGAAAATTAGAGAGATTGGTAAAGTTGATTATTGGAACTTCTCACCATGTGTAGGAAATTCTCTAGGCTATGGTACTGCTATGGTTACTTTGTATCCCACACTTGATGCTTTGAAATAATTTACTTCTTTTTTTTATTTTTTCTTACTCAGATTTGCATAATATTCTCTAACGATAGTTAGCTGAAATGGTTTATCTACATCCATACCTAACTCTGGATCATCTGATAGCACACCTAAACAGGAATTAGGTTGTTTGAAAAGATATTTATTTATTGCATCATTCATCCCGCCCAAAGTTAATCTCCTGAAAACCATTTTGACTACAGTCATTGGGCTTAATACAAGAATTGCTTTAAACATTGATTTTCTGTTGTTTATAATTTGATCTAGGACATCTCCATGAGTGTCAACAATGGATGGTTTAGCTAGTAGCGTATCTCCTGTACACCATGTTACATCCTTCATTTTCATATACGATCTATTTGAATCTGGGAATTTGGCTGTCATTACTTTTTCTTCAACAAGACCCATGTAGTACAGAGCTTTCAACTCCCCGTCTGTTGTTTGCTTACATATCTCAATAAACCTTTCAACACCATCTTTAGTAATAAGAGGAACATCACTTGAAACAACTATTACATAATCAGGTTCAGTTTCTGGAGTAAATATATCACGTCTGAAATGTCTCAATTTGTCAATGATACCTGCTTCATATTCATCAAAGATAGCTGGTGCTGGTAATTTGATTTTCCAATCTTTTTCCGCTATTCCGCTAACGTATACATTTCTTATTCCATTTACTTGATTAAGAACCTCAACTTGATGCTCCAAGAACGTTCTATCTCCTAGTTTAATATAAGCTTTAGAGGGTACTTTTTCCTGTGCAAGGATTTCTTCATCGGAACTACTTGTTCCCGCAAGAATTATCGCATCAAAAATCATGATACTACCATTTCACCCTTTCTTTTAAATTTTTAGCTTTTTTATGTAAAATTTAAATTGAACCAGAATATTGCTATACTATGAAGAAGAAAAAAGAGGGTACTAAATTTGACCTTCTGGCTTTAGCTGAATATGAAAAAACAGCAAAAATTTCTTACGTTCAGGTATCAGATGGTTCAGAAATTCGCATCTTACGAAGTTTTGCTAAGCCAGAGACAAAAAATCCTTATACCTTAGTATTGGTCGCAGGATGGTCTTCCCTAGTATTAGGGTGGGATACAGTTCTTCTAGAATCCCAAGATATCTTTAACATTGTTTATATCGAAACAAGAGAAAAAGGATCGAGTAAGGTTTCCAAAAAAGCAATATTTGATCTCGAAAGATTTGCTCTAGATATTAAAGAAGTTGTTGAAGACTTAGAATTAGATCAATCAGCTATAGTCATGCTAACCACTTCTTTTAGTTCTATGTTAGTTGCTTATTTATTGAAGAATAAACTGATCAATCCCTTTCTTAGTGTATTTATTGGACCAATTGAGAAAGTGCCAATTCCACAAGCGATAAAAATCATGTTAGCCATTTTTCCCAAGTGGTTATATCCGATAGTCAAAAAAGTAGGTACTTGGTGGGTTACTCACAAAGCAGAAGATGAAGAACATGGTGCAAAACATGCTCGTTCTCTTAGAGAAGCAGACCCTATAAAATGGAAAAAAGCAACTAAAACATTAGCTCAAAAAAACTTTAGAGATGTTTATGAGGACATTGATAATGAAGTTCTGGTAGTTGATGAGAGTGAAGATAAAATTCATGACACAGAAATAACTCAAGATATTGTGAAGTCAATCAAAAACTGCGAATATCTCGATTTAAAGACAAATAAAAATACGCACTCTAAGCCAATTGTTGACACAATACTTGAATACCTAAATATGTAGATGGTTGATATAATTCTAGAAAACGTTATTTCATTGTCTTGAAATTGTCTCGGGCTAATCTTTTTATTAAATGAGATTATACGTAATATTGTAGTGTTTCATATGAATGTTAAGAGAAAATTATTCTTGGTTTTCATGATTATTGGTTTGTTCATAAGCTCGTCTAAAGTTGGAACTCCTTTCATAAATGCTACTTACACCCCCACATTTGCCCATCTGGTTTTCAAAACAAGTGGGGGAGGAGTCCGACCAGATTACGGTTTGCTTATAGCTTCAGATTTAGCAAAAATTGGTATCGATGTTACAGTTATAGTTGAAGAATGGTCAGTATTCGTTGGAACACTCCTATTAACACATGATTTTGACCTTGTAGTTGTTGGTTTTTCTGGTGCAGGTGCTTCACCCGACCTGCGACACATATATACAGTTAACGGATCTCTCAATTTATTTCAATTAGATTATGATTTACCCTATTACAATGAGAGTGAAGATCTACAAAATTTGGGAGCTGAACTAGTTGTTCCTGAAGAAAGAAGGCTTATTTACAACGAGTGGCAAGAATTGATGATGGATAAAATCATTCCGCTTTTACCATTGTATACCCCAAAATCGTATGTAGGTACATGGGCAAATCTTGAGGGGTATAACATTAGTTACGGTATAATTGATTCTTTACCTTATATGATCTATGACGGTTTTCATACTAATCAAGTTTCTTTGGATGAATTCAGAATAGCAGATGCTAACTGGAGAGATCTCAATCCATTGTTTACATATGATACATCAAGTTCATTCATCTGGAGACTGATGGCTGAACCAATTGTACAATTCGATCCCACTCTAGTTCCAACAAGTGCAGGTTTAGTATATGATTGGGAAGAGGTAGAAGAAAATCATTTTAAATTTTATATGCGTGATAACATCTATTGGAACCCCTCTTTCAATGTTACAAGTAGAAATGCAACTTCTATTCCATTAGACAACATAATAGATGCAGATTTGATGAAGGGTTTGAAATATAATGAATTTAGCAACGGGACTAATCAACAAGTCACTGCAAAGGATGCTGTCTTTACTCTTTT
>JAAFKJ010000119.1 GCA_021399395.1 Candidatus Heimdallarchaeota archaeon | reverse complement strand
TAGCCAGAGAAAAAGCCTTAAAAACGGATGTGCATAATTGTGTCATAATCGAACGCAATTGTGAATAATATGACAGACTACAATGTTGCAATAGAAATTGACGCCCGAGGTAGTTTCTGCCCAGGGCCTATGATGGAACTAATTAAAGCTATCAGACAAACCGAAGTTGGAGAACATCTCGCTCTTCTCAGTAGCGACGAAGGAACTCGAAAGGATGTACCTGCTTGGTTGAACAAGGCTCAACATGAACTTGTTGAGATAATAAATGAAGACGGCTATGATCGTTATATAATCAAAAAACTTCACTGAGGTCAACAAATGAAAACGATTGTAGTCCTTGGTGGAGGTTTTTCTGGAATTGCAACAGCTAATCATTTAGCAAGAACAACTAAGAGACTTGACTCAAAAGTTCTGCTTATTGAACCTAAAGAAGAAAATGTTTACGAACCAGATTTTGTTTTTTGGCCTTTTAGAAACAAACCTTTTTCAAAATTAGTTAAGCCTTTAGATAAGATACTTAATAAAAGAGTTAATTGGCTAAGAACTGAAGCAACAAAAATTGAACCTAAAAATCAGAAATTG
Source organism: Candidatus Heimdallarchaeota archaeon (assembly GCA_021399395.1). Classification (GTDB taxonomy): domain Archaea; phylum Asgardarchaeota; class Heimdallarchaeia; order Heimdallarchaeales; family Heimdallarchaeaceae; genus UBA460. The sequence continues at coordinate 45,446 of JAAFKJ010000119.1, read as the reverse complement.
ATTCTGAAAAATGGTGAAGAGCTCAGATACGACTATCTAGTTTTAACTACAGGTGCAAGAATGGCTGAAGAACAAATAAGAGCAATTTGTGGAGATAATGTTTGTCATTTTTATACTCCTGATGGAGTGAAAAAGCTGAAAGTGGCTTTACAAAATTTCAAAGGAGGAACAATCGTTATTACTCCCACTACAGTTCCATACAAATGCCCTCCTGCACCGATAGAATTCACTTTTCTTTTAGATAAATATCTTCGAAAGAAAGGACTTAGAGACAAAACAACTATAAAATTCCTTTACCCTCTCTCTAGAGCTTTCACAATGGCAGAACCTGCTAAAAAAGTAGAGCAAATGTTCGAAAAACGAGACATTCAATTTACTTCATTCTTTAATTATGATCATGTGGACAAGGAAAAAAACACGGTATATTCTTTAGAAGGTGAAGAAATTGAATACACTGGTTTAATAATAGTTCCCCCTCATGTAGGACAAGATGTTATCATTGAATCAGGACTTGGTGATAAAGAAGGATGGATAAAAACAGATCGTTATACTTTGAAACACACAGAGTATAATAACATATATGCTTTAGGAGATGGAACAGATTTACCAGTATCAAAATCTGGAGCTGTAGCTCATTTCTCTTCGAATATCTTGGTTAAAAACCTTGTATCTGAGATTAAAGGAAAAGAACCTAAAGCAAAATACAAAGGTTTGACAATATGTTTCATTGTAACATCTTTCAATAAATCAATGTTATTACACTTTAACTATACGCATCCTCCAAGAAAGTATGGATTGCATAGCACATTGCTTTTCGGGTTTTTCAAAAAAGCCTTCAAAAGTATTTATTTTAAGCTTTTAATTAAAGGCTATCTTTAAGGTGAAAAAAATGTCAGAAATAAAAATAAGTAAAACACTAGACGCAAAAAACTTAAGTTGTCCACTTCCGATTTTAAAGACTAAGAAAGCTATTGATTCTATCGAAATCGGAGAATTTCTAGAAGTTCTTGCTACTGATCCTGGATCCGCAACTGATTTTGAAGCATGGTCCAAAAGTACAGGACATGAAATTGCTGCTCAGTCTGAGGTAGGCGGAGTGTACAGATACGTTATAAAGAAAACAAAGTAAGAGGAATAAAAATGTCAGAAAAAAAGAAAAGATTAGCAATCATAGCTTCAAAAGCAGATATTCCTGGAGCTTACCCTCCTTTAATTCTCGCCAGTACAGCTGCAGCTATGGATTATGAAGTAAAGATATTCTTCACATTCTTTGGTTTAAACATGTTGAAGAAGAACAAATTGAACAAGCTAAAAATAACTCCAGCTGGAGAAACTGCAATGCCAATGCCAATACCTCAAGTAGTAGGAATGTTACCTGGTATGACTGGAATGGCTACTATGATGATGAAAAGTTGGATGAAAGGCGCTAATGTGGCTAAATTACAAGAATTGATGGATTTATCTATTGAAGCTGGTGTGGAAATGATCGCATGCCAAATGACAATGGATGTAATGAAATTCAAGCGAAAGCAACTAATTGATGAATGTGTTGTAGGTGGAGCAGCTACTTTCCTAGAGTTCGCATCTGAAGCAGACATAACTCTTTACATCTAGGTGGTTTTAATGTCACAAAAAATCCTGATAATGGTAACTTTCGGAGAGGAATATCCAGATAGACTGGAACCTCCACTACACTTAGCCACTTTATCTACAACACTTGATACTGATGTACAATTAATCTATACTATGGCGGGTGGGTTATTACTTAAGAAAGGAAACGCAGAAAGAATTACATCAGGCACTGGAAAGATGACTTATCTTGAGTTAGTTCGCGAAGCAAAGGAATTTGGTGCTAAAATATATGTTTGCAGCCCTTCATTGGAAAGGTATGGCCTGAAAAGAGAAGATTTCATTGAAGAAGTTGACGATATAGTAGGCGGAATGTATACAATTACCGAAGCACTTGAAGCAGATCTAGTGTTTACATTCTAAGGTGATATGAATGTCCTTTCCCCTCTCAACATTTGATAGTGAAGATGTTACATGTTTTGATATAATCAAAGCTACCTATGCTCTATCTGACAATGAACTCGAAGTTATGATGTGTATAAAACATTCTCAACCTACTGACATTAAAACAATAGCTGAAATTATACCAAAAGATCGAGCTACAATATCGCGTTCAATCCAAAGACTGATGGGTATTGGTTTTGTCAAAAAAACCAAGATAAATCTCGACAGAGGTGGGTTCAAATACATCTACTCCGGTTTATCAACAGACGAGATGAAAAGTAAATTGAAAGAGTTAATCCACCGAATTACTACCAGGATGGATTCTGCTATCGACAAATTAACAGACGAAAAATGTCAAGAATTGTACACCGGTGTTGTAGAGAAATACAACCCTTAATGTACTTCTATATTCTTTTTTTCATTTGTAAAATGCAGTTATTCCTCAAATTTTGAGAAATAGTTAATTAATTGAGCGTGAAACTTGTTTCTTCTTGAAAAAGGCATATTTAATTGATACCTGTTCGTGAACAGCTTTTGCAATTCTTTATGTTCATCATGATACATCCCAATAACCCACTTAGCATGTTCTTCGAGAATTTTTTCAAAATCATTTTTGATAATCATTTCAATATACTCATCTAGATAACTCTTTTCTTTTTGAGCAATCTTACGAACTTTTGACCCTAAACCCTTGAATTCTATGCCATTGTCACTTTTATGATCTTCTGAGAAGAAATAGAGTATATTATGAACTAGATGTTTTCTACAACTTGCATCTGAATATGTGATGAGAGAGAAATCATATGAAGCTTCATATGGAATTGACTTGTCGATTACACTAGAAAGTTCAAATATCCCAGTTTGGCTTAACGATGGAAGCAAAACAACTTTCTTGCTAATCATAGCAGCAACAATTAATTCTCTTAATTTTTCCAAATCCAATTTCTCTAAAATCTTGTTTTCAGTTTCTCGAAAAGTATTTTCTTTAAGAATTACTGGATCTTTATTTACATCAGCAAAAAGGTCAGTATGAATCAAGGGTGAAGAGTAGTATAGAAGCGAATTAGAACTGTATTCCTCAGAAGGAATAACTAGACTATGCGAAAGTGATTTTGGTCTGTCAAATGGATCAAACCCATCACTCCTAACAAGCTTAACAATTATATGACCAGATTTGTGGGTATATTTTGAAGCATAAGTTATATGATCTTGTTCTTTAGAAGAGAGCTCAGGCATAAATACTATTGAATCTTCTTTCATTTCCTCAGGTATATCAGCTAAGATTATATTATAACCTACTTTATCATCTCTCCTAGCAATTACCTGAAACATGTATATATTGTATCACCATCTTAAACTTAAAACTTTCTTTATACATAATATTCTTAAGTGAGATTTGGAGTAGAAATATCAATGCAAGGTAGTAACGACTTGATGCTTATCCTATCGGAAGCAGAAGAGCTAATAAGCCAGGATAGATATCATGAGGCAATTAAGATTTTAGAAAACAATTTAGATCATTTTGAAAACGAAGTTTTATTCCTTAATTTCCTGATTAGATTGTATTTATTTGTTGAAGATCCTCGAGCTTCCCTCAACTATCTGAATCGAGCTCTAGAAATTGAGCAAGAAAATCTAACAACTTTAGATATAGCAGGAGATGTATACACTAGTCTCAAAGATTGGAATCAAGCTATTTTAGCTTGGAAAAAAGTAGTTGAAATAGATGAAAAGAAATTCAACGTTTGGAAAAAAATAGGCAATCTGTACTATGAGATAGGAGAGTATCATCAAGCAGTTCAAGCTTTCAATAACTATCTAGAATATGAAGAGGACATTGAGATCTACAGTTTATTAGCATCTATTTTCAAGAAAATGGGTAATGAAATTGAGAGCTGGAACTATCTAATGAAAGCAGAGCAGATGGATCCAGAGAATGAGAAGATCTTGCTACAAATAGGCGAAACATATTTTGATTTAGATAATCATGATAGAGCAATTAATTATTATCAGAAAGCAACCAAAGTAAATGCAGACAATATCTCTGCTTGGTTTCAACTGGGAAAATCATTAGATGCAAAACAAGATTCTATTCAAGCGATTGACGCATTTTCCAAAGTAATTGAGTTAGATCCTGACAATGTTTTAGCATTATTTCATTTAGCTGAAATCTATGCTGCTTTAGCTAATATAGCAGAAGCCTCACGATATTACGAAGAATGTTTAAGTAGAGACCCTGCTTTTCTTGAAGCAACCCTAGCTCTAGCAGCTCTTTCATGGGCTGCAAAGGAATATGAAAAATCCATCGCATACCTAGAGGATTCACTCAAATATAATGAAGATAATTATAGACTCTTCCAAATGCTTGGTGATATCTACGAAGACCTAGGAGAAGAAGAGAAAGCTTTAAGCTTCTGGGAAAAAGCTTCCGAGTTAGAAGAGTGATCACAATTCTTCCAGGACCTATTATCAATTTCACTGTTGGTCTTAAAGGGAGTTATATATTGTTTATTAGAATAAACGAAGAGATAACAATAATCCTTCAAAACAAAGAGATTGAACTAAAATCTGGATATTATCTGTATATAGGTAGTGCTTTTGGAGCAGGAGGATTGGCTTCAAGATTACATAGACACATACGCAAATCAAAGAAGAAGCATTGGCATATTGATCAGGTGACTATGTCAAAATCTACTTCAATAGAAGGGATCGGAGTCTCTATAGGTAAGAATATTGAATGTCAGATTTCATCGAAATTGTTAGATACAGCTTCATTTGAACCCATTGTAGGTTTTGGGAATAGCGACTGTAAATCATGTCCAAGTCATTTTTTCCATTTCATTGATCAATAAAAATACTGTAAAAATCCTCAAAATTGAGTGGATAATTAAGACCATCCTTCAAACCTTTGTGGTCAATATATCTTTGATATATATTCGGTTTATTTTTTCTTAATTCATACAGAAAGTTGGCTATTTCCTCAAACATATGAATATTTAATTGGCACTCATATGGATTGAGATTTTTCTTTAAGTTATCATTTTGTTTGTTTAACCAATCCAGACATGGACCCCCACAGTAAAAACGAATAGAACAATGTGAACAATTTTCAATGTCTGAAAATGAATCTATTACTTTTGTATTAATCTCTATATCATCTCCGTCTGTTTCTATTTTTCCAACTACTAACTCATTATTCCCCATCATTCCTGAGCACGGATAGAGAACGAAATTAGGAGATAGTGCAAATGCAGTTTTACCAGCTGGACACCTTTCCAATGTTTTTGTTCTTGTTATTATTTTATCTAAATAGCGTCCGATGTAGTCAGTTGGGCCGAGTACGAGAAGATTTTTGAGAATCTCTTCATCATTTTGATTAAGCAGATCTTGGAATAGTGTAGTTAATTCAATTTTCATAAGTTGGATGCTTTCTTCATTCCAAGAGAATATTGAATCACTCTTGACTCTTACCGGTCGCATAGATACGAAATCAAAGTGGGTCCCATATTCTCTATATATGTCAAGCAAATTTTGACAACCAGCTTTCATCGGGATAATAAGATGCTTTACTACGTTTTGATCAAATAGTTCTAAATTTCTGAGAATTGCTTGTTTTTGATTTTCATTTTCTAGATCCACAGATACAGTTAGATATCCATACTGATTGATGTAGTTGACGAATTCCTCATTTATTTCTAACAGGTTGGAAGAAGGGAGAAATAGGAGAATTTCAGTTTTAAGATTTTGGTTTACTTTCTCAATGTAGTGCTTAACTTTCTTGAATAATCTGAAGTCCATTGTTATTTCTTGAGAATAACCTAAACTTATTGTCATTTTGAGATTAGGTTGTAATTTTCTGTTGTAATTTATGAGAATGTCAATTGTTTTTTCTATATCTTCAAATTTCAGTTTGTTTGAATTCTTTTCTCTATATTCTTTTGAATAACAAAACCAACAATCTAGATTACATTCAGTCGATGGATTTATCACTAAATGTTTTATTGTATTTTCATCATTCTGAGCACATTTTTTTATTTGAGGATGTTTCTCCGTGAAGAAACCATACTTAGTAAGAAACTGTATAGTATCAGTTCGTTGTATATTCGTACCAATATTCCAATATAATTGGTTAAATGAATCAACTAAGAAAAATTTGTTGTTCTTCTCAAATATATGATACAGTTTTCTTTCTATCACTTTAATCAACAAACTGATTCCGATTCTGTTCTTTCTGAATCATCTTGTAGAAAATTAGCTATGTTCTCTAGAGCGTCTTCTTTCTTCAGAAATTTGCCTATCACTGTTCCATCGTCTGATTTCTCTACAACCCACCAACCATGTTCATTCTGATAGATTTCGTAATCGCCACATTTCTCTCTATTTGTCATAAGAACTCAAATGACAGAATTAGCAGTAATATAAATGATTTTCTTTCTTAGGACAATAACAACGCTTTAAAGCAAAAAAACAACAAGTAGAATGATATATGACCGATATAAGCTTCAAAGTATCTTTGTGTGGAGAACCAGGAGTAGGAAAAACGTCCATAGCTCTTAGACAAGCTCAAGGATCTTTCCCCGTTTCACATCATCCAACTTTAGGAGCTAATTTTCTTATATGGAACACTATGATCGATGGGAAGGATATTAGATTAATTATTGGAGATTCTGGGTCCCAAGAAAGATTTTTACCAGTTCTTCCAAAGTATTTTCAAGGGTCAGCTGTTGCAGCTCTTATATATGATATAACTAACAGAGAAAGTTTTGATAAACTAAAATACTGGAAGGATTTGCTTAACGAATCTGTCGGTGAGATTCCAATTGTCATTGTTGGAAATAAAACTGATTTAGAAGAAAAAAGAAAGGTAGCAATTGAAGAGGGAGAAAAACTTGCTTCAGATTTTGAAACAGAATATTTCGAAGTGTCAGCAAAAGAAGATAATAATCTTTATCCTGTCTTCAGAAAAATCGTTAATATAGCATTAGAAAAGGAAAAATAGCTACAAATTTTAGGGAATTTATTCCAATCTTTTTTATTTTTGACAAAAAATTAAGTAAAAGTTGAAAAACCCTTGAGTAATAATCAAAATGAAGTTAAATTATCCAATAAATTTCAAATTGGGTGATAGTGCTTGTCATTGGTAAGGAGAAACTATCATGGATACTGAAAAATCAACTTCAGAGCTTCAGAATTTGTATATTTATGAAATAGTGAACAACAATTTAAATCTACCAAATCACATCGTTGAATGTTTGAAAAATACAAGTGGTGATGTAGATATTGAGTGCACAAAACAATTGAAAAAAGCGCTCTTAAATGCCAATCTAGCTGACATATTTAACGATCGTAGATTCATACTAAATGGTTCGAAACATGTACTGTTAGATACATCAAATATTAACGAGAACCAGAGTCATGCTATTTTTACTAAAAATAAAAAAAACAATTGTAGTCTTTTGAATTATTTTAGTTCAAGTTTTAATGATATTGATCTGACCAGCACATATGAAGAAATAAAATTAATTACAAACGCTTTATCTGGTGTCTATGCTCGAACTGAACAGCAGAAGGAGTTAGAACAAATAAATCTAGAAAAACAGGTTGAGGAGATAAATATTGATCTACAAAGATTAGGTAGATATCTTCATTGGCAAATTTGTGATGAATATAGTTTGAGAAGCAGAGCTGAGTTTTCAAGCTTATCACCAATGATAACAGGAGCTGTTCTACTCAAAACCTATGTATTGACAGACATTCTACAGTGTAATGGTTCATGTGGGAAGGTCTTTACAAGCTCAGAAGAAAGCTCAAACACTGCATGTGAATGTGGAGGAGAGATTTTACTTGCACCGCCTATGTTGAAAGTTGAGAATATCTCATTTGTTGTTCCAGAACAAATAGAAAGTATGATTCCTGATCAAGAAGAATCCTCACCTATGAGTTTCTTTAATCTCATCAACAAATCATTTCTTAACCGAAAATTGCTATTGATACTTAATCAACTCGATGAATTTAAAATGAAGAATAAGATTTCTATCCCTTCTGATGCAGTTTTTCAATATGAAGACACTAATGATATCATAAGAATTCACTTCACTCATGAAGTAAAAGATAACAAAGAAGTCATTATTTTTGCATGTATTACCGATACACGTCATAGTGACACAAACTTCCTTTCAAGTGTGTCTCTACCTGTTATTATGAGAGACATAAAAAATGGTCTGAAAGGTGACTTCAATTGGGAACAAATTATCACAAAATCTGAATTAAGGGATTGGAAAGTTACACCTTTTATCAAAGGTAAGGAGCTTGAGAAAATTACTAGTTACAAAGATATTGATTCGTTATTTACTGGAGAGATGAAAGATGTATAGGGATGTTGTAGATATAGAAGAATTAAGTTATGAACCAAAAGATGTCGTAGAAATTATGAACGATTTTCGAAACATCTACTCTACGCTTGAATCAAAAATTAAGCACTTTGTACAAACTCAACCAACTTTCTTGAGTGAGCTACGAAGAGAATTGAAAACTGAAATTGGCTTCCTTTCACCTCAAAAGAAAGATATGGCATTGGCAATTTACGGTATTATCATAACTGAAGACATTCTTAAGAAATATGAAGCACAGTTCTATGCAGAAGATATCTCAGCATTATTAGAGGCAACAGATAAAAAACAGATATGTACAGATGATGAATTTGTTGGCTTGTTGTCTTCTTTTATTAATAGCATAAAAACAGTGACCAATTCGATTAACTATATAATTCATCATTTCATCGAACTTAGTAGTTTGGAAATTGAAGAAGAGATAGTAAAAACAATACTAAATGTTAGAAATTTCATCCCTGCAATTACTGAGTCATTTTTGTTCTTTGAGGTTGGTGAATTTGCCGTAGATTTAAGATTTATAGCTGCGACATATGCATATGCATTAGAGAAGATAATGTATGATGAACATTTATCTAGTTCAATAAAATCCACAGGTCAAATTTACAATGAATTTATTAACAAATACCCTCCAAGCGATGATGAAAATACACTATATGATTTAATTAACCAGTTAATTATCTCACAATATCACGAGATACTTCAAAAAGCATTTCAGAAAACTATAGAAAAACGTCATCAAGAATTTGAAGAAAAAACAGCTGATGTTAGAAAAGAATTCCAAGGGTTGGATCAACGGAAAATAGATCAAGGCAGGATTGAACAGTTTTTATCTGCAATTGAACAGACTTTATTTGAAACTCTGAAATTGAGACGAGAAACCACAGAAACTAAAAGAATTAATTTAGAAAGAAATATTGAGAAAGTTTTACGTAGGATGGCTATTGAAGAATTTGGTGTACAGGATATTGCCGATCAAGAAAGATATCTTCAATACTTATTAGATACTTGGTTTAGTATTTTTGAAGAATACCCCCAGATGGCATTACCTCTGATAGACATTAGATTGTATGCTAAATTCGTTTCAGACCCATATGAATTCATTGAAGAGAACAAGCAGACAATAATTCAACAATTACTTTTTAGAATTCGAAGATTAACCAAGGGAGACAGATACACTCCGAGTAATTTAGCTTATGCATTTGCTGTTATTCTTTTTGAATTTCTAACCAATACAACTGTCCAGTCTCTTTCGTTCGAAAAATGAAGGGGTTGTGAAGATGAGCAGCAAGATAGAATATCGCGAATTAACAGATTTTGAAGAATTTTATCAAATTGAAGAAATTCAAACAGATTCTTGGGATGTTCCAGAGAGAGAACTTGTACCTAAGAGAATTCCTTATGCAACTTTCAAGAGTGGAGGAGTTGTAATTGGTGCCTATGAAGAGGATTTGATGATTGGATACGTCTGGGGATGGGTTGGGTACAATAAACAATATGGAAATTATATCTATTCTCATCACAATGCAGTAAGGAAAGAGTATCAAAACAGGGGAATTGGATTTCAGCTAAAGTCGGAACAGAGAAAATGGTCGATTAAAAACGGGTTTTCCCAAATTAAATGGGTTTTTGATCCTTTACAAACAAAAAATGTTTACTTAAATATTCATAAGCTAGGAGCTACATGTAATTCATACAAAATTAATTACTGGTTAGAACTAAAGGATGAACTTAATGAAGGAATAGAGACTGATAGGTTCTTTTGTAACTGGGATTTGGAATCTGAACATGTTAAAAATCATCTGAATCAAAAGCATACAGATTTTAGTGATCTAATAAAGAATCAAGAACACCTAGTAATTAATACAAAGAAAAGTGGAGTTTTTCTTGAAATACAAGATTTGTGTTTAGATTTTAATATACAAAACATAGGTATTGAAGTGCCCAGCAATTTTATTGAAATGAAAAAAGCACATAAATCTCTCGCAATTGATTGGAGATTGCAAACAAGAACTATATTCCAAAATTACTTCAAAAAAGGTTACAAAGTTATTGACTTTGTTATTAAGAAAGAGCAAGATTTCATAAGATGTTTTCATATTCTTGAAAGATGAGAGATAAGATTTTTAACTCTTTAATGGAGAAATATCCGTATTAGGTTATTGATATGATAATAGATAAGGCTAGACTCTATTTACTCAGAATGAATTTACAACACCCTTTCAGAACAAGTTTTGGTGAAACAAAGGATCGTGATATGCTATTTGTGTGTCTTGAAGCTGGAGGGATTAAAGGATGGGGTGAGTGTGTTTCAGAAGCTGGTCCTTGGTATTCAGGTGAGACAACAAATTCTTGCATTCACATTATCTCAGAGTATCTTGTACCTTGGATAAAAAACAAGGAAATCCTACATCCTAAAGAATTCAAAGAAATGTGTATGAGCATTAAGGGAAATCAGATGGCAAAAGCTTGTGTAGAAGACGCCATATGGGATCTTTTTGGTAGAATAGAAGGCAAAACTCTACAAAGTTTAATCGGTGGAACAAAGGAAAAAATTGCTTCTGGAATTTCACTTGGAATTCAGCAGAATAAAGATATTCTCCTACAAAAAATCCAAACTGCTGTTGAGAAAAAATATCAAAGAGTGAAAATTAAGATTGAGCATGGATGGGATGTTGGAATAATTAAAGAAATACGGGATCATTTTCCTGATTTGCCTTTAATGGTAGATGCTAACAGTGCTTATCGACTTAAAGATAAAGACATTTTCGTGAACCTAGATAGATATGACCTACTAATGATAGAACAGCCATTACAGTATTATGATATTATTGATCATGCATCTCTTCAGAAGGAGATTTCTACTCCAATTTGTTTAGATGAATCGATAAAAAGTGTAGACGATGCTAGAGTAGCAATTGAGATAGATGCAACTAGAATAATTAATGTAAAACCTGCAAGAGTTGGTGGAATTTCTGAAACTTTACTTATACACAACTTGGCGAAGGAGGTAAAAATTCCTCTCTGGTGTGGTGGAATGCTTGAAACAGGTATCGGGAGAGCTAAGAATGTTTCAGTTGCTAGTTTGAGTACTTTTACTCTAGCAAATGATATTAGCGAGAGTGCTCGATATTATAGTGATTATGTTATAGAACCGATATTCGAATTAAATGCTGATGGAACATTAACAGTTCCTACTAAAAGTGCAGGAATTGGTGTTGAGGTTCTAGAAGACCAGATCAACCGAAATAGTATAAAAAAGATGGAAATTTAATTTTCTATTCAGGAGATAATGTCCAGAAGAGCGCTTCTAACATTTTAGTCTTAAACTCATAACTCGAGTTAAAACTTGCTGAGAAAAATGGCATACTACCAATGTATCTTTGCAATCCTGTGAAGAATTTTGCATATTCCGTACTAGCCTTTTCTATTTTTTCAGGTAAAGAAACAACAAGAGCAATTTTCAGAGAATCTTTAAGCATTGAAGTGACTTTATATACATTCTTGTATTGCTTGTTTTTAACATCAACTAGAAGTATTATTGCTTTTTGTGAACTCAAAAATTCTTCTGTTACTAAGGTTTCTTGAAGAAAATTGAATTCATAAGTAGGAGTCTTAATTTGAGCTTTATCTTCTGAGTAAAATGATTCTTTGTATGGCAAAGAACTTAGAAGTTGTGCATAATATTTCTTGATATTTCCAATAAATTCCTTTGGATAGATAATTGCGATATTACTGATAGTTTTCTTCTTTTGTTTTGTTGTTGTCTCTACAAATTCTAAAATCTGAGTGGATAATAATTCTGCTTGTTGAAAGCTTAGCAAATCTTGTAGAATCTTGTTGTATGAAGATATTATACTTTTTAAGAACTTTGTATCCACTTGTGAGATCTTGTAAATTTTGTGAAATTTATAAATCAAGAGTTTAGCTAATTCTTCTCTAAAAGTATCAACTTTTGCCACCATTTCAGGTACCAACATAATTAGTAAACCGAGTGTTTTCTCTTTCATTCTTACATCTGTCATAGTTTTATCTTCTGCAATAAAGGAGAACGCATATTGAACAAAACCTGATGAAAATGCAAATGGAAAAGGTCCATATAATTCTGTTGTCATATCTTCCAATGTAACCATTCCTTGAAAAACAAGAGAGTATGTTACTGAACCTGAGAATGTAAATTTATCAATAGTATCTTGAGAAAATTCTACGTTTTTATCTAGTACCATTTCTACTAAATTCGGCCCCACTTCTTCCAATTTAAAGAGACAAATAAGCATAATTCAAAAAAAGGAAAGATGTTCTTTAAATCTATTGATTCAACTTATTACGTATTAATTAAGATAGAATAGTTTCAAAATTTATTTCTTATGCATTCTAGTGAAATGCATTGTTAAACCTCTTTTTGAGGTAAAGGATTTGTCACATTCAGAACAAGTAAACTCTTCAGTTTCTAAAACTTCTTTTGTGCTTTCTTTTTTAGGCACTTCCTTCCTAGGCACTTCCTTCCTAGGCACTTCCTTCTTAGGTGCTTCCTTCTTAGGCTCTACTGCTTCTATAGATTCTTCAGACACGGATATTTCTTCAGGAATGGGTTCTTTGCCTTCTTGAACAATATATAATCTTCCATTCACTAATTCTATTCTAGCAGAAATCTCTTCTTTTAGTATCATATCATAAATCATTTTTTCTGCTTTCTCGACAGCCAAACCTACTTGATCTGCAAAAAGCTCTAAAGGTATGGAACCAACTTTAGAGAGACTACTAACATACTTCCTCTTCATCATCTCTAGTTCAACAGTATCTGGCAAAATCCTACCATGTAACTCTTGAATTAGTTCCTCATAAGTAGAATTGTTGTAAATACCTATCAAATTCGAAATTATAGTTTTGAATGGAATGTTTATCTGTAATTCAGAGATTTCGTCTAGAAAGCTTTCTCTTACAATGTCAGAATCTTGAGTAATTAAGGCTATACTTACTGTAAATCCATCAAACATTGTTAAGAACGCAACAATTCTATTGATAATTTCATCATTTTGATCTTCTTTAGATATTTCAAGTGTGAATATACTTAGAAGAACCCTAGATACAAGTTGCATCATGTCTGTATCTGTTGCACTGAATAAATTAATCATTCTTCTTAATTTATCCTCGAGATAAATATCACTTGTACCAATATATTTTGTAATAAAAGTCTCTATTATTTCTCCAGCAATCAATAAAGAACTTCTGATAACTAAAGAGGTTGTTCTCAAATTCTGATAAAACTCACTTTCTGTCTCAGAGTTAATTGTTTCCTCAAGAAGTGAAGTCAGTTTTTCTGTATAAAATTCAGGCTTGTGAGCAGATAGATAAGTGATAATATCAGCAATTTTCTCCGCTGGATCAATTTCACGAATTTTCAATAATCTCTTCATTATCGTTTGATAGATCTTGTCTATCAATAGTGGATTATTCTGAAGTGCGAGCAAATCTGAAAAGACCACCTCTACACCTGCAGTGTTCGAAGTCATGGCTCTTTCAATAAAGGAAGTAATAATATGTTCATCAACATCTAGAGAATCAAGATCTTCTAATTCAAATTGAGTTATTTGCTCAATACCTGGAAGAACAAACTGTCCCTCACTTTTTTGAATCAGTATATCTGTCTCTTTAGGAATTTCTTTTGGAGGAGGAGTTGGGATAGGTGGAATGTCCTTTTGAGTGTCGATAACTTCCATTTCAAATTCATCAGTTAGAATTTCTTTTTCATTGTCTAGTAGGGGGTCAGTATCTATCACTTTCAATTCTGCTTTCGTTATTTCTTGAAATTCCGGAACTTCATCAATAAGACTTTCTAAAATATCTTGATCGTTAGGATCAGCTGATATTTCGATTACTTTTGTATCTTCTTGTGTGGTCGGTTTTTCCTCTTTAGGTTCTCTTACTCTGAAGAGATTAACTAGTTTTTCACCTAAACCTTCGATTAACCCTTTAGGTTCGATTGCAATTGAATCTAAGGACAAATCAATTGTTTTAAGAATCATCTCTAAGAAATCTGTTGATCCTTGTTTCTCAGGTAGCAAATCCTCAACAAGAACAGTGATACCTTCCTCTCTTAAAGTAGCAACTAGTTCTGTATCTTTATCATCTATAATTACAGCATCTACATAATCTTTAACTAGTTTTACTGTGTTAATGAGACTTGGTTCAAATTCTGTTTTTTCTAGAATCAGTTTTTCTATATGGTTTAATTTATGTTCTGTCCAGAATGGAGAGATGAAAGCTATTTTCCCATCTGTTTTTTGAAGGGCTTCTTTGAATGAAGTTGATTGAAAGAGAATATAGAGCGAAATAACATCTGTAGGAACAATGATAACTCCTGAAGCGGATACAATCTTCTTTACAGCCTCATTACATACCTTCATTTTAGGTATTAACTCAAGATCTATTATCCCGGTTATTTCTTCAAGTGCTTGTTCCTTCAATTTGATATTATTCTTGGAGTTTTCCTTTTGTCTTTCTAAAGTTTCTGATATCAAAAACTGTCTTACAGGCACTTCTACTTCTCCTTGTTTTAAGTGGAATATTCTAGATTCTTCAAAAAGCGGGTAAATGAATACTTCATCAAAAATAGCTGTGGTTATTTCCTTCCATGCATTCCTGTAGTCTTGTACCTCTGGTTTGATACTTGTTGCGTATTTGGAAATTAAATAATTGAGTGTAGAAAGATGCAAAGGATTATAGAACTCAAAAAACTGTCCAAGTGTTTCAAAAACGGCTAAGGAATCCATACTTTTTTGTGCAATCATTTCAATTAAGTTAGTAAATTCTAAACTGTAGTACAAGATTTTTGAGGGATCTGCATGATGAATCTGAAAATCACTTGAATTATTAGCGATTACAGAATAGGGAATAATCTCATTACGCAGTACCTCCCTGACAAAGGGACTATTCTTATACCCTACAGTTATGATTGCTATATTATGTTCTGAGGACATTAATTAACACACCAAGTATGAATTTCGGGTACTTTTTGTTATTGATATTACAGACTATAAATCGAGAATTCCATTCATAAATATTGTTATGGATTACACTGCTCTTTTTAGTCACAATTTAAAGCTAGAGGCTTTCAAACTGTCTGATAAACATGTTGTTTATAAAGATAATTGGTTTTAGCAATTGTAAGTAATGCTATTTCACTCTCACCCTTACAAAAAAACTAGAAAATAGTTCTAATGTTTTAAAAAGACACTAATTAGATAAAATGTTGGCTTTCGATTCTCTTCTTCAAGTCCTGTATTTCTTGTAAGAGCGAAGAGTTGGTTTCACTAGTAAATAAATCCCATGAATAGAACATTAATTGCTCGATCCAATGATAATATTTTTCACCCATAGAATAATCAGTTTTATCCAATAAAATCATTGTATAATCTTTAAGTAATTCAACCAAATAGATAGGATCAGAGACCCATTCATCTCTTTCTAAAATGCTACTTAAAATTGTCTCTTTTTCTAATTGATGTTCTTCAATTTCCTCAGAAGTTAAAGAATCTAATATTGCATATAGATGTTGATTTGCGGTAAAATAAAGGTAATCCCAAGTATGATCAGAGAAGAAGAAGTCTTCTTTTCTATCTATTAGCGTATGCTGAATGAACATTAACAATTGTACCGCTTCAGAATACCTTTCTATATCAATCATATGTTTAGATAAATGCAGATAAAGGTAGATTCCAGTGTCTTTTATATCTCTCTCTTTACAAACCTCAAACAAAGTTGTTAATTGTGGAAGTTTACTAAGTAAATAAATAAAAAGTTCTAGACTTATATCCCAGTCCCTGTATTCACAAAGTTCACAGAAGGAGTTGAGTAATTCTGCTAATTTCTCATTGTCTGTAAAATCAATTGTCTCTTCAAATTGTTCCAAAATATGAGATATGAGTTTATACTTACTACTTGAATAACTATTGGATTTTTCTTTTAATAAGAGATTTTTTTGTTTGAAGTTGTTATCTTTCTGAATTAATCCTAGATATGCACTGAAATAATGTCCTTCTAGAATCTTATCAGAATCTTCCAACAACAGTGCAAACGAGAGTATTTTTTCGATTAATTTCTTCTTTTCTTCTACTTCATTGTTGGAGAGAGAGAGGTATACTCCTTGAATTTGCAACCATGCATATTCATAGTAGAAATCTCTCCAAAATCTTGTATCACTTCGTTTTAGGAACGATTCCATGAGCTTGGCTAAAAACTCTGAAAGGGTTGAGTTTGAGACATTCAAGTTATAAGCATGATTGATTAACTTAGTTAATGGTTCCAGTTGTTGTGAGCTTCTCAAAGTTAGATCAAAGATTGTTATGGGGTCCGCATTAAAAATCTGCAAAAAGTCCTCATGTTTTGCAAATTCATATTCTCTTCCCAAAGTTTTAGCTGTATCAATTATTTTGACTTTAAGATCTCGGAATCCTCCCTGTTGAAGATAAAACTTAAACAGATTCAAGTGAGGTTTGCCTTTGGGAAGATAGATAGTTGCTTTTGAAGCAGGGCAATTTATTGCTCTTTGTAAGCGCAACAAAACTTCCTCAATTCCTTCTATTTCAGCTATTGCATCCGTTTTGTTATCTGATATGAGTCCAATTACTGAATAATAAGGAGTCAAGGTTGAATGTAGTGTCTTGAATTCTTTAGTATCAATACTGAAATCTTCTCTCATCAGTATTCTTATCCTATCCCCAGCAATATCTAGATCCAGTACAAAGAAGCATCGTTCTTCTTCTGGGTTCAAACCTGTTAATTCCAATGAATTTTCAATGATGTATTTATCACTAGCTTTTTCTAAAATTTTCAGAAGTTGTGAGTACGATGTTGCAGGGAAAGTATTTACCCCGGATGAAAGAGGTTCTAGAAACAACTTCTCTGTATCACCATTGTTTTTAATTTTTAGATTTTTGATCATCCCCGGATCAAACAGAGCATCAAAATTCATAAAATAGAATATCAAACTTGAAAATTCAACTTTTTTGTATTGTATTGATTTCTCTACTTTGGTGTATTTTTTCTCACGAGTGTATTGATAAGATTTATCCATTAGTTCAATTGCTTTCTCAATGTCATCAATGTTATAGTAAGCATCTGCTATTTTTTGACAGATGTATAGATATTTTTCTTCATCATTCCATCGCGCTGTTTGAAGGATATGATCAGTAAAGTTGTGCAGAATTTCAGGTTCTACTAATTGCAAGGATTTAGCAAAAAGGACATCTATATATGGTAAAATCTGTGTAAGTAGATGTACGGAGGTTGCTAATTCAACAAGTAATTTAGTGATTTCCTCCTTTATTTCATCTAATTCTTCTTTAGAATGGTGTAGTTTAATAGAACTCATCACTGTTAAAAGATAAACAACTGACACAAATAGGGAATGTAAATCTGTTGAATTTGTCTTAAGCATCTTATACCAATCATATGTTGCATCAAATCCTTTAGTAAAATCATCTAAATCCCAATAAACTCTAGCTTTGAGTTCAAGGACTACTAGTTTATTATTTTCAAAAAAATCTGATTTCTTTTCAACAATTTTCAATTCTTTTAGTACTCTTTTATAATCTCTTTCTTTAAATTTCTCAAAAGCTAGTTGAATTCTTACACCAGCTTCTACATCCAAGATATTGTTCTTTTTAGCGAAAGATAGTGCTTTCTCCAGATGGGGTATCTTGTTTTCGTATTTGTATCCGGTAATTTCTGCTCTCAGTAAATGAGATTTCATTTTTATGAAACCATCTTTCCATTGGTCAGAGAGTCTTGATAAAAGATCACTAATTTCTTCTGCTAATTCTATCTCATCATTAGCTAAAGATTCTTGACCTTTCAAGGCTAGATTGATAGCTAATTCTTCGATATTGGAAGTATATGTCACAGTATATTTTTTGCAAAAATCAACAAGATAATCCTCAGTTATAGTATTTTTGTCCTTATTTTTCCTTAATCTTTTAGAAACTGATTTCTCATTTGAGGACACAAGTATCTACTTCCAGTACAATTTCAAAGATTTAGGCGAATTTATCAACATTGCGCTTCAACAAAAATGGACTTCATGGTATATTTAACAAAATTCATTAATGTACTTCCCAAGATGGGGATGAGTGTCTAAATTGAGTAAAACTGATTCTTCAGAGGAAATAGATTGGAAAATCAAATATCCGAATTTATCTTTATATAGCTACTTTCTTGAAATAGCAAAGAAGTTTGATGAGGACAAGATATTATTTGAAGAAGGCAATCAAAAATTCACATCTAGCAAAATAATAGAAATGTCTAACAAACTAGCAAAATTCTTTGATGATAGTTCTGTTGAAGTAAATGATACAATTTCAATAATACTACCAAATTCAATCTGGTTTGTTGTTTCAATATTTGCAGCATATCAAGTAGGGGCTAAAGTCACATTAATCAATCCTAGACTTTCACAAAAGGAGATCGCATTTCAATTAACAGATTCAGAGACAAAAGTATTAATTACAAACAACACTTTATGCATGGGTATCAAGGAAGTTATCAATCAATTTCAATTTAAAGCAAAAATCATTGTTGCTGACCAAAATTTCAATGAAGAAGACATTCAAGAGATGATTTCTCAATGTGATTTTGTAATTATGAAAAGTATAATGGAATCACAGCATGCATTCACAGAAAATAGAAGCAGAGCAGAGGATATAGCATTCTTGTTATATACCGGAGGTACAACTGGTTCGGCTAAGGCTGTCATGTTGAAGCATTCGAATGTTCTCGCTAATGCTCTACAATTTAATGAATGGGCAAACAAAATACCATCGGAGTATACAGGCTTAGTAGCTTCTGCTTTACCCATGTGTCACAGTTTTGGTTTGCAATGTAGTTTCTTCGCACCTTTGTTCAGAGGAGAGAAAATCGCTATTATCCCCAAGTTTGACCCCAAAGCTATTTTACAGCTGATTGAGGATGAAAAGGCTACTTCTTTTTATGGCGTTCCCACTATGTATGTTGCACTTTTACGTCAGCAAATCTCAGATTTTGATACATCTTCCCTAAAGGTATGTGTTTCTGGAGGTGCAGCTCTTCCAAAAGAGGTTCATTCTGAATTCAAGAAAGCTACTGGTGTAGACATTACCGAAGGGTTTGGACTCACAGAATGCAGCCCTGTTACTCATATCAATCCTTATGGAGCTTCCAAAGTCAATTCAATTGGTCAACCACTAACTGACACATTAGCAAAAGTTGTTGACACTGAAACTTTAGAAGAAATTGAAATAGGAGAGGTTGGAGAGATTATTATTTATGGTCCTCAAGTTATGAAGGGTTATTGGGGTAAAGGTATGGAATCTCTTAATGTATTTACCCCTGAGAAATGGCTGAGAACTGGAGATTTAGCTCAAATAGATTCAGATGGGTATTTCTTTATTGTTGATAGGTCTAAAGATATTATCAATTCTGGGGGGTTAAAGGTCTATCCAAGGGAAGTTGAAGAACTACTCTTTAAGCATCCGAAAATCTCACTTGCTGCAGTTATTGCTGTTCCTGATGACTACTTTGGAGAGGTCGGAAAAGCTTTCATCGTTTTGAAAGAGGGGGAAGATGCAACACCAGAAGAAATCAAAGAGTTTTGTATTGAGCAGTCTCTTACCAAATACAAAATTCCAAAGAGCTTTGAATTTATTGATGAACTGCCTTTAAGTGCAGCAGGAAAAGTTCTAAAAAGAGAATTAGTTAATAGAGAGACAAAGAAATAGCATTTTGCTCCCCAGCTATTGTTTTTTTACTGAAAAGTTTTTATTGAGTGACAAACAAAGGTTGTATTGGTGGTTTTGAACATGGGGTTAGATTCTGGTCAAGATATGAAACCTTTCGAAATGGAATTACTTGAGAGTCTAATTGAAAATAGTTTACTCGATGAAGCATTATCGTTTTTAGATCGTATGATTGAGAAATACCAAGATAAAAATCTTGTATTTACTAAGAGCAAAATACTCTATCTTCAAGGTCAATTTAACGAAGCCGTTGAAGGACTCACTTCTATTATTGCAGATGATACCGATCATTGGGAATCCTATGAATTATTAGGGGAGATATATAGAATATGGAATCAGTCTGATGTATCAGAGAATTATTACTTCAAAGCTACATCACTTAATCCTAGAGCTGTTCAATCTTGGTTAGGGAGAGGTAAACTAGCTTTACAAAGAGGAGAGTATCAAGTAGCAATATTGAGCTTTGAAACATACTTAAGAACAAAAAGAGATGAAATCTCAGTTTGGCAATTATTAGCTCAAAGCTATAAAGAAATTGAAAATTACCTCTCAGCAATAGATGCCTATAACACTGCTATTGAGATTGAACCTACCAACCAAGAATTATATGAAGAATTAGGAGATCTATACAATCATATGGGTCATCCTGATGTTGCAAAAGAAAAATATCTTCAAGCGCTTCAGGTAGAAGAAAGGACGAGAGAAGTTAATCAGAGTTTGTACAATAAATTATCACGATTATATCTGCAGGATGGAGATATCCAAAAAACGTTCAACATGTGTAATGAATTGTTGACACTTGTAAAAGATGATGATGAAGCTCTCTTCCTCTCAGGACAAGCTCTAGTCAGAATGGGGCAACGATATGAGGGAACAGTGAGAATCAAAAGAGCCATTGCAATTGCAGATAAGAGTGAATACAAAGATTACTTGAGTAGACTTGATGACGAGACCTATGGTCCCAAATATTCTTAGATTAATTTGAAGAGAAGAAGATATAAGCAAGTTTTACTCTTTGATATTGATGTTAGAAGATTTTGACAGTATCCTAGAAGTAGGGCAAAAAAGAGTTACTAGACTTGCTTATTCAATTTGGGATATTATAACTTTCCCAGAAGCAGTTCATTTTGAAGAATCAAACTCTTCTTTCAGATTTTCATATGATTTACATACTACTCTTTTTGGTCCCCCTAGTAAAGAACTTCTAGAGAAATTTAATCCAAAAGGAACAATCAGTCTTTCTTTTGATCTTGAGTGGTTAGAACTAGTATTAGAAAATTTCTCTGATTTCGAAGTAATGGACAAAGCTGCAGAAGACAAAAAGATGAATACATTCCTTTGTATGGAATTAATTCAAAAAGATTTCAAATCTAAAGACACTTATGATTCACAAATTCTTAATGGTGATTTAATTAAGAATTTAAGCTTCAAACGAAGGTTATTATTCTCAAATTCTGAAGGAGGAGGGGTTGGAATTATCAAAAATGATGAGATGGTGGGTGTAGCTTTTGCTCCTCACATAGTAAGTAATGATTTATTCTCTTTTGCTGTCATTCGTGGAGTATGGGTTTCTGAAACTCACAGGAATAAGGGATATGGATATG
Organism: Candidatus Heimdallarchaeota archaeon; assembly: GCA_021399395.1. Classification (GTDB taxonomy): domain Archaea; phylum Asgardarchaeota; class Heimdallarchaeia; order Heimdallarchaeales; family Heimdallarchaeaceae; genus UBA460. The sequence continues at coordinate 23,669 of JAAFKJ010000119.1, read as the reverse complement.
ATGTAAGTGCAAAAATGTGTGAGGAATTATTTTCTAATGATATAGAAAAAGTAACTCTCTGGGTAGAAGAATCAAATTTTCCAGCTGTGAGAATTTATGAAAAGATGGGTTTTAGAACTGTTGAAGAAGTATATGGAACTGATTGCATCAAATTACAAAAGTAAGGAATAGAAAATGTGGAAAATAGGAGAAACATCAATCGTATTGATTCAAGGAGATATAACAGAAAGCGATGTTGATGCGATTGTTAATGCAGCTAATACAAAGCTTATCCTTGGAGATGGTGTTGCAGGTGCAATTAGAAAAAAAGGGGGTCCGGTTATACAACAGGAGTGTTCCAAAATCGGTTCGATAGAATTAGGACAAGCTGCTATTACAACAGGAGGGAATCTAAAAGCGAAATACGTCATCCATGCAGCATCAATGAATCTAGGAGGAAAAACTACCGAATTATCTCTTAGGAGCGCTATTCTTAACTCTTTAATGATAGGAAAACACAATAACATTCAGTCTATAGCTTTTCCAGCAATTGGAACAGGGATTGCAGGTTTTCAACTAAAAAGATGTGCGGAAATTATGATTGAATGTTTTACTAACTTTCTCAAAGATGAAACAAGTGAAATCAAACAGATTCAAGTAGTTCTTTTCACTGAGAGTGACTTCACAATTTTCAATCATATTTTTAATATTCACATCAATGAATACCAATAAATTTTCTGAATTTCTTTTCTAATTCTTTAATGTCTACTTTTAGATTCACATCTGAAACTACAAAAATTGGTGTGGGGGTTTCTAACCTAATTTTGTCTAACTGGTCTTCTATTTTATATGCTGTTACAGCAGATATTATGATTAATGCATAATCTTTTTGCAGTGCATCATCTAACGTTTCTAGAATTTTAGAGGGCTCTGAGACCTCTTTACCTGGTACACCGATTAACTGAAAACCACGAACCGTTTCTCGAGCTCCGATAACAAAAGCTTTGCTTGTCAGATCAGATTCTTGCATTAATATTTTGATTACTGTATATGATTAAAGTTTTCTGATATGGCGTCAGACAAAAAACTACTTATTAACCTTTTATCTTTTCATCGGTAATGACAGGGGGAACAGTAGATAATGCTAGAATTGTTTCAATAAAGGGGTCTACTGTTCAAGTTAAAGGGCTTTCTTCTTATCGAATGGGAGAAATAACATTTGTAGGAGAAGAAAAACTCATAGGTGAGATAATAGAGATTGAGCATGACCTTGCCACTATTCAAGTTTATGAACCTTTAGAAGGTTTGAGAATAAATGACCCTGTTTTTCTTACAGGAAAATCACTCTCAGCTGAATTAGGTCCAGGGTTGATATCCAACATATTCGATGGAATTCAAAGACCTTTGGAAATGATAAAGAAAATTACAAATTCAGCTTTCATTGAGAGAGGAATTCAAACCAATGCACTAGACAGAAAGAAAAAGTGGTTATTTACTCCAAATAAAGAATTACAAAAAGGCAATATAATTCATGGAGGTGACGTTTTAGGTTCTGTTATAGAAACAAATACTATAGAATGCAAGATTATTGCTCCCCCAAGTACCTACGGAGAGTTACTAGAAATCCAAGATAAAGGAGAGTTTACAGTAACTGAACCAATTGTAACAATAAAAAATCAGGATAACAAGAAATCTGAATTAACACTGATGCATGAGTGGCCAGTTAGAGTTGCTAGACCATTTCTTAAGAAAATTCCTGTTCATGAGCCTTTAATCACTGGACAAAGGATCATAGATATGTTCTTCCCGATTGCAAAGGGAGGTACTGCCGCCATCCCGGGAGGATTCGGAACTGGCAAAACAGTTGTTCAGCATCAACTATCTAAATGGAGTAATGCCGATGTAGTTATCTATATTGGATGTGGTGAGCGCGGAAACGAAATGACTGATGTACTGAGGGAATTTCCTAAATTAGTTGATCCTCACACAAAAAATCCACTTATGGACAGAACCATGTTAATCGCAAATGTTTCTAACATGCCAGTTGCAGCAAGGGAAGCATCAATCTATATGGGCATAACTATGGCAGAATTTTATCGAGATCAAGGTCTTAATGTTTTATTGACAGCTGATTCCACCTCTAGATGGGCAGAAGCTCTCCGAGAGATTTCTGGACAATTAGAAGAAATGCCTGTGGAAGAAGGTTATCCTGCTTATTTGGGAGCTAGATTAGCAAATTTCTATGAACGAGCTGGTCAAGTTGTTACTCTAGGTTCTCCCTATAGAGAAGGGTCAATTAACATTACAGCTGCTGTTTCCCCACCTGGAGGAGATTTCAGTGAGCCCGTTACTGCAAACACAAAACGTTTCGTAAAAACATTTTGGGGATTGGATTCAACATTGGCTAATAGAAAACACTTCCCATCTATAAACTGGTTCACTAGTTATTCAGGATATATAGATGTAATTGAAGAATGGGCTTTAGAATCAGGATTAGAAGATTGGGGGAGATACAGACAAGAGATGTTTACAATCTTGCAGCAAGATAGTGAACTCCAACACATTGTAGAGCTCATTGGTTCTAAAGCACTTCCAGCATATGAACAGCTTATCATCCTAGCAGCTGATATCATCAAAGATGGATTTCTACAACAGAGTGCTTTTCATCCAGTTGATTCATTCTGTCCAATCGACAAACAAATGAAAATGATGAAACTTATGTTACTCTTCTATCAGCGGGCACATTTATTGATAAAAAATGGCTGCCCAATTTCACTGATTAATTCCTTAAAATCAGTTCAGATTCTTAAAAGAATGAAAGAAGATATCCCAAATGATAACCTTATGCTACTGAATAAACTTGAAGATCACATTCACTCCGAGATGGAGGAACTTGGCTCAAAATATGGATATAAGGTGTGAAAGATGGCACGAATCACAGTAAAAGGTGTATCAGAAATCCGTGGTCCTCTTATTGTTATTGAGGGTGTTTCAGGAATACAAATGGGTGAATACCTTGAAGTAAACCTTGAAAACCAACCATCTAGGAAAGGCAGAGTCTTAGCAATTGAGGAAGAAAGAGTAATCGTTCTTTTATATCAAGGAACATACGAAATTGAAAAGAACGAAATTGAAACTGAATTCTTTGGAAGAACAATGCAATTGTTTGTTTCGGAGGATATGATAGGTAGAATTTTCGATTCCTTAGGTCAACCTTTAGATGGATTGCCTAGCATTTATTCAGAAGATTATAGAGATGTAAATGGTTTACCTATTAATCCAACTTCCAGAATTTACCCTAGAAGTTATATTGAAACAGGTATATCAACCATTGACATCATGAACACTTTAGTTAGAGGTCAAAAGCTTCCAATTTTTACAGGTGCAGGTTTACCTAACAATAAACTAATCGGTCAGATTGTAAGACAAGCTAGAATTGCGGAGCAAGATGGGAGTGAAAAATTTGCTATTGTCTTTGGAGCAATGGGATTAACAATGGATGACTATATTTATTTCCAACGTCTTTTCAAAGAGACTGGAACTTTGAACAAAGTCATCATGTTCAGTAATCTTGCAAGTGATTCAGCAGCTGAAAGATTGCTTACTCCCAGAGTAGCCTTAACTACAGCTGAATATCTGGCTTTTGATAAAGGCTATCAAGTATTAGTTATACTTTCAGACATAACAAACTACTGTCAAGCTCTTAGGGAGATATCAGTAGCGTTAGAAACTGTTCCTTCAAGAAAAGGTTTTCCAGGTTACATGTATAGTGATCTTGCTTCAATCTATGAAAGAGCAGGAATAGTTGAAAATTCGAAAGGAGGTTCGAAAGGAAGCATAACAATGCTAGCAAACCTGACAATGCCAAACGATGACATAACACACCCTATTGCAGATTTGACTGGATATATCACAGAAGGTCAAATTATCTTAGATCGATCAATGCATAATAAGGGGATTTATCCCCCGATTGATGTCTTGGGTTCCTTGTCCAGATTGATGAAAGATGGGATAGGGGAAGGTTTTACAAGAAAAGATCATCCTTCTTTAAGCGATCAGTTGTATGCTTCGTACGCTGAAGGTCTTGATAAAAGAAGACTTGCTGAAGTTATTGGCCGAAAAGAATTGAACCGTCGCGATCAAATATTACTCAGCTTTGCAGATAAATTTGAAGAAACATTTGTTAACCAAGGGGATGAGCACCGGACTATAGAGGAATCTCTAGCATTGGGATGGTCTTTACTTTCCCAATTACCGGAAACAGAGTTAACTAAAATTTCAGGGGAATTAATCAAAACATACATGACTAAATCTGAGGAGGAAATTGCATGAGAGAAGTAATCACAATTCCTCCCACAAAGGATAACCTTCTCAAGTATAAGAAAAAATTACGACTAGTAGAGAGAGCATATGATCTACTAAGAGAAAAATACGAAGCTCTACTAATGAAACTTCATATTATAACTGCAGAAGCAGTATCACTTAGAGAAAAGATGGAAGCAAGTTTAAGTGAGGCTTATATTGAATACATAAAAACAGAATCTGAACTTGGTAGAGATATGATAAATGTATTTAGTGAAACAACCCCAAAAGAAGTAAAAATAGATTCTAAACCTGTAGAATATATGGGAGTTCTTTTCAAAGATTTAGAAATTGAAAATGTACCTGAACTTTCTTACGGATTCTTTGGAATCTCAAGCTTACTGTGGGTTACTGCAAAAAAGTTCCGAGATACATTCACGCTTATTGTACAATTAGCTGAGATCGAAAATTTAGCTTACAGAATTATTAGAAACTTACAATCAATACAATTAAATTTAAATGCTCTTGATAAGGTTTATCGAGTTCGATTCCGAAATATCATCAAATATATTGAAGAGGGTTTAGAAGCCTACGAGTTGGAGAACATCTATACAATAAAGAAACTAAAACAGAAGATTGAAGCAAAAAATAGGGCTAAAAGAGGTAGTAAGAAATGAAAAAAGTGTTGATTGCTGTTGGGGATTTTGAAAGTGGTGCAAAACTAATCAATAATTTGATGGAGTTTTTCGGTGATTGGGTAACAGAAATCCACCTACTTAATGTGATCGACAGACAAAGTCTTGAGCGTTTAGCTATTTTCAGGGGTACAACTCCTGAAGAAGCAGAAGAAGAAAATACGCTTAAATATGAAAGTATATTGGAAAACCTTAGGAAGGAATACGATGATTCCCATCTTTACATCACAATTGAAGGTTCTAAAGGTCTCATCGCAGAAAAAATAATTAAATCATCAAAAAAAGAAAAAGTAGATTTCATAGTAATGGGTACAAGAAGAGAATCTATCACAAAGAGATTAATAAAAAACCATGTTAGATATGTAATTGAAATATCAGATATTCCGGTTCTTCTCTTTCCTGTTTAAAAGTGATTAATATGCCAAAAAATGAAAATAAATCAGTCAGCATCAACGATGAAGCTTTAACGAAGCTGTTAAAGAAGATTCAAGAAGAAGCAACTGATGAAGTACAGAGATTAAAGAAGGAAACAAAAACTAAACTCGAAAGTATAGAAGAAGAGACTCTAAAAATGGTAGAAGAAATTAAAAAGAAAGAGCTTGACAAAGAAAAATCCAGAATTGATTTCTTAAGGAAAAGAACAGAAACAGAACATCAACAAGAAGCAAGAAAAATAAAGATTCAAACAAGAGAGAAACTAATTGATGAGGTATTTGAAAAGCTGGAAATTGTAATAAACGATTTTAGAAACAATAAGAATTACAAGGATTACTTAGAAACAACTCTAATTAAGAACATAAAGAGCATGCGAGAAAAGAAGATAATGATTATAATCGATAAGAAAGATGTAACCATCTTTAAGAAAATTATCGATGATATTACAAAGAAAGAAGAAATTGAATGTAAGATTGAATCTTCTTCTTTGAAAACAGCTGGTGGTTTTATTTTAACCGATCCTAAAGAAAGAGTTAGAATAAATCATACCTTAGAAAACTTACTTGACGCAAGTCGAGAGAAGATAAGAACAAAAATTAATGAAATATTATTTAAATAGGTGGTCTAATGGGTCTATTTCCTGCCAAAATGTTAGAAGCAACCTTCATCACGCCTACAGAAGACTATGCAAAACTCATTGTCAAGTTAGCTGGAACAGAAAAATTGATGGTCAAAGAAAACATATCTTTGGAGAATCTAAAGGAATTTTATCCTTCATCAAAATTGGAACAATTAAGGTCTTTTGAAACAGCTTACAAAGATCTAATCGAATTAATTCCTGAACCAAAAGAAAAATTTGGTCAAAAAATTGCTAGAGCATACAAAAAACAACCTCTGATATCCCCATTATTTGAAGATTGGGAGGATTTAGCTAAGATTGAAGAGGAGTTAGATACTCAAATCAACAAATTAAGAGAACAAATCCAAGAATTAATATCAAAATCTGATAAGAAAAATGAAGAACAAGAGATACTTGAGTTAATTGCAAAAGGATTTAGACTTCTTGAAGAGGAACATCCATATGAAATAGCTTCAAATGAGAGGACATTAATTGGGGTTTTAACAACCACTAAAGAAAGTGACGCTGAAGAGTTCTTAATTGGAATTCAAAAAAGCGAGGTTATCCCGCTCATCTATGGTAAATACATGATTTTTGCTCAAGGAAAGAAAGGGGAAATATCAAAATTAATAAAAAACCTGTCAACTGTTCGATGGTTTGAGCATGAACATAAAGGTCCTGTTCATCTGAATAAGAGCGAGATTGAAGATGAAATATTGAAAGAGCACAGTCATCTCAAAATTCAGAAAAAGGAACTTACTAATGAGATAAACCAATTTGCGATAAAGAATAAAGGGACAATCACAGCAATAAAATTATCAATAGAAAGTTATGGTCACCTGCTAAGGATGCGTGTTTCATCACGAAAAACCGATAAGACCGTCATTATACAAGGTTGGATTGCACAAAAGGATTTATCAGTTCTAGAAAAAGAAATTGAAAATTTCCCAGAAACAATTGTATTAACGAGAGAACCTGAAGAAGAGACAAAAAATGTTCCTTTTGTAGAAGCTAGAAATCCGATTACAAAATCATTTCAATCCATCGTTGGACTTTATGGTTTACCATCTTCAAAGGAAGTGGATCCAACAATTTTCTTCATATTTACATTTAGTATTTTCTTTGGAATAATGTTTGGTGATCTAGGGCATGGATTAATTTTGGTAATAATTGGTTTAATGGGAGTACTTGCAAGAGGTCTGAAGAAGAGTATTAGACAGATGTTTCTATTAGTAATGATGGTTGGGATAACATCATCTATTATGGGGTTCATTTTTGGTGAGGCTTTTGGTGCTCATCTTACTGACTTATTAGGAATTACAGGACCTGAACATCATGATCCAATATACCTTTTTGGTTTAGAATATCCATTCATAGAGCCTGTAAACGATCTAGTTGAAGTTTTCAATTTAACCCTCATTATAGGATCTGTGCATGTTACCCTTGGGTTAGTGTTGAAATTAGTAAATCAAATTAAACGTAAGGAATATGATGAAATATTGAAGGATACTACATCACAGTTCTTCCTGTATGCAGCTATTCTTTACTTCTTGACTTCTCTAGGAATATTGGACTTAGGAATCGACCCTAACAATGAAGGATTTCTACTAGTAGGACTGGTATCAGTTTCAGTAGGAGTGGGGTTAACTCTTCTAGGACAAGGGATTGTAAGTATTCTATTCAAAAAGAAAAGACACAATATTCTCCGCAATTTCTTTAGTGGAATAGGAATGGGCTTAATACATTTGTTAGAGTCTTTTAGTACTTTTATCAGCAACACAATCTCATATGGGAGAATGCTTGCTATGTTAGTCGCTCATGTAGTATTTCTGAGTGTAATAAATGCTCTAGCTGAACAGGTTGGTTTTATAGGGTTCAAAATACTAATTTTAATTATTGGGAACGTATTTGTATTAGCCCTCGAAGGACTATTAGTGTTTGTTCAGACTTTAAGATTACACTTTTATGAATTCTTTAGTAAATTTTACGAAGGAAGTGGTATTCAACACAAGCCCGCCTTCGTATTCAATAAAAAAATGGATTTGAGTAAATATGGCAGTTGAAGGATATGTTTTAGGAATTATAGGAATAGCAGGAACAATGCTAACTATATTAGGTGCAGGAATTCCTTTGTCAAAAGGAGTTCAAGCAGCAGCAGCAGCAGTAGCTGAAAAGCAAAAATTGAATATCTTCATTCTAATCTATCTTGCGTTAGCAGAAGCATTAGCAATTTATGGGTTACTTATAGCATTTGTAATGTATACAAAGATACTACCATATCTTGATGGTACTTATGCAATAACTGAATTTAAACCAGAATATGGTTGGATTTTTATCGCAGCGATGTTTATCATGGTGGTATCAAATCTGGGTGCGGCTATCACATTAGCAAAAGGAGAACCTGCAGCTATAGGATCTATAACATCAAACTCAGAGGTCTTTACTCCAAACCTTATCTATCTTGGTTTGGGGGAAGCATTAGCAATTTATGGGTTGCTTATAGCATTCATACTTCTGAATATTGTTACGGTTCCTACGATATAGATGTTACAATAGATTGATAATAAGTTCTCTTGTCTTTTCGATAGGGAACTTGTATTCTTTCAGATATAGTAATTTATTCAAATCTTGAATTTGTGTTTCGTATTGCTTAAGGTAACTCAGAACACTCAAAATGCCATAATCTTCATAGAAAGATTTCTTTAGTGCAGCTAACCCTCTAGCTCTAATAGCTATTTCAATATGAAGGAACATTTGGTCTTCTTTATACCACTTAATTCCTTGATTAATTTTTTCTGAATTGAAAGATTTCAATATCTCTAAATCGGTTTTAAGAGATGGTTCTGAAATAAGTGATGATAATTGCCTTTTAAATGGAATATTGTCTGGCAAAGGTAATAATTTTAATGCATCACTTACATCAACCTCCACAAAATCAGCTTTAAGGATAACTAGAAGTAAATTAGTTAGAATTTCTTGGTGCACAAAAGTCAAAGCTCCATCTTTATACTTTCTTCTAAGTTTAGATGCCTCTGCTAACATCTGTTTCAAGTAATATGTATCAAAAGCGAATTCAATAGGCCAAATATCTCCAACGTTTGAATAAATATTCTCTGCAACCTCAATTTCTGCAGCATATTCTGTTTGCTTTAGAGTTTCCAATAATTCAGCTAAATCATTACATCGAAGCATCTTAGCAATAAACGCTGTTCTACCCAACATTTCTTGGCTTCTCAAATTTATTGCTTCCCTCATGTTTATTTCTGCATTAGAATAGAGGTATCTGGCAATCCTTTGAAGGTTCATCACTTCAAATTTTACAGTATAAGATTCAATGAAATTTCTAGCCCAAACTGGTGTGTTTTTTAGTATAAATGAATATTGATCCAATAATCTTGTTGTTAAAAAACGCTCAATTTCATGTGATTGATAAGAGGGATTTTGACGCAATATATGACCGATCTCAAAAGACTTCAAATCGTTAATGAAGACTTCATAAGGTTTATTTATCAAACCCTCAAAGTCACTAATAGAAAGAAGCTTAGCATGCTGACCTCTAACATAACTAGCAAGAAAAGAGATATCGGGTGAAATATTTGCCATTAAGTGAACAAGAAATAATTCAACAAATAAAGATTACTGAACAACAATCTGAGCAACTTATTAAGGATGCACAGAATGAAGCAGCATTTTTGATAGAAAAAGCTCAAAGCGATAGAGTCAGACAGTTGGAGAAGGCAAAAAATGAAGCAAGGGAGATTCTTAAACAAAAAATCGCAGATGCAAGGGACCCTTCAAAGTACAAGAAGCTCATAAAAGATGCTGAACAAGAAGCCGAGGTTATTCTTAAAGAAAGCGAAGGAAAAATAACCGATGTTGCCAACAAAGTGATAGACTTCATTTTAGAAATGGAATAGATGAAATTAATTTAGTCAATTAATTCAAAGTCATCCGAATCTAGATCAATGTCCTCAAATTCTATTTCCTCTATTTCTTCATCTTTTTCTTCCTTTAAGTCTTCAATATGATCTTGAACCATTTCATAGAGATCTTCAATTTCATCTACAATGAATGGAGTTCTAAGTTCATCCTCTTCAGAATAACCCCATGTTACTCCAAAGCAAGGAATTTTCAGCATTTCTGCAACGTAAACATCATTTGGCAAATCACCAATCAAGACTCCTCTAGCTAATATATCAGGGTCAAAATTATGGACAATCATCTGAAATTTATCCTCTCCCGCCAATATCTGATCAAAAGGATTATTATCTCCAAATAACTTGGTCAAAGCTTGACTGGAATATTCTTCATCTTCCATCATTGGATTCTGAGTGACAAGAATCAATTTCAGATTTTTATCTAGTTTCTTAATCTTTTGAAGAACTTCACTTGCCTTATCGTTTAACTCTATTGTATCAATGAAAAGCTCTTTCTGCATTGATTTGATTTTTTTCTGTTTAAGAGCTAGTTTCGCAGGATTTACCTTATATTTGATTAACAGAGATATACTTTGTCTTTTCTGTGAAGCATCTTTGTACATATCCTTAATTTGTTCTGGAGTATAATCTGTACCTAAAACCTCTTTGAAAACTCTACGAGTTACTTGCAAAGTATCTACAAGGGTTCCACCAAAATCAAAAAAGAGAGGAATTTCTTCAGTCATATTTAATCCAATAGATAAATCATTTTTAAATAAAAAGGTAAAAGAGAAAAAATAAATTGGAGATTATTTTCTCCGTTTCGATCTTTGAGTTTCTGAATAACGAGATTTCATTCCAAGTTGCAAAGTTCGAGCAGCATACACAAGACCTGCTATAGCCCCGAAAATACCGAAGTAGCCTGTTTCTAGTACATTGTTAACTGCAAAATAAATACCAGCTAACCCTATTGCTCCAAAAAGTGTTGTAAGAACTCCTACTTGTATCCAATAAGATGTTTCTCGAGGAACCTGAGTTATTACAGTTCTACCTGTAGCAGCATCCATTGTTGCTTTGTATTCCTTCTTACCAACTTTGAATTCTAGGAAATAGAACGGTATATGTAAAAGATAGACACCTTCAACTTTCGGTTCATCTTTGACTTCTAGTATTTGCGCGAGTTCTTTCATCATCAGTCCTTTATGTATATCTCGCATATTGCCAATGGCTTCTTCTTTTGCTTGCTCTAGATTGAAAATACTCTTATTAACATCAGCTTTGACTTTCTCAGCTTCTAAAGCTTGGAAATATCTTTTTCCTCTTGTTGAAATTTCGAAGTTTATTAAGTCATTAATCACATCTTCAGATGAATAAATGATGAATTCTCTTGTATCATCAAAAACACCTTGTTCAGGCTTTAGATGTGTGCTTATATGACGGTAGCCAGATTTGTATCTGCTACTGAAGGTAGCATATTCTCCATTACCTTTGTATTCGGTTCTGAGATGAACAGTAACGATAAAGTAAGGATAAAATTTCAGATCGATTTTTGTAAATTCTAGAGATTTATGTAAATCTTCCGGAACTCCTGGATGTTTCAAGATATCTCCTACAAGTTCTGTTCTTATTTGGGAGACATCATAACTTACAGGTAGCATGTAATGTTCAATTAACTCTGAAACTTTCTTCAACTCGCTTGTAACTTCACAATATGGGCAAGTTACGTGGGATTGAGTTGCTTCCATTTCAAGAGGAGCTGAACAATTTGGGCACATAATTGATTTTACTGTCATCTTAATCCACCACCGATTTAGGCTTAAAGGTATTCTTAAGCGTGAAGAATCCTATAACCGCAGCAACAATTCCAGCAATAATTGGAACATATACTGCAGATTGACCAAAGAAATAGCTGACCACACCAGCTGCACCTATTGCTAGAACTGTTAGTGTCAAAAAGATCATACGGAAGGTTGTTGTTACTGGAATCTCTCCAAGAATTATCCTTCCACTACTACCTAAAATAGCAACTCTGTAAGTTTCGCCTTTGAATTCATATTCAACTTGCCAAACAGGGGCATGAACAAAGTAAGTTCCCGAATAGGTGATTTGTGTAGCGCAATCAAATACTTTTGTACAAGCTTTTTGCGCTCTAGCTCTGTGATTATCAAAAACAACTGTTTTTCCAAGTTGATTAGCAGCATCTAAAGTTATCTCAGTAGATAAGTAATCAAATTCTTTATCCGTTGCTATTAAATGATCATGTTCAAAAGGAACAGCTGTTGAGAATTCAGAACGAACAATGTCTTTTACTTTACTATAACCATAAATTGAACTTCCTCTCCTTCCCAAGAGTACATCCGCTCTTTTCTCTCTTATCTCCTGATCAATAGGACGATAAACAGTAACATGGTCAGTAACAGTTCTTCTGTTTTTTCCAGTACCGACGGTTCTGGTTTTCGTTTCAGTGTATCTGAGATATCCCACAAAGTGAGTATATGCATCAGAAGTAACTACCCAAAAAGGTGTTAATGTAGGAGTTATGTTTGTTATTTTATAACCTTTGATTCCCCTCATAAAACCTTTCTTCTTAATAAAACCCTTGATGATTTCATGAATTTTTGTTCTATTCAAAGTGTTTCTTAAGACATAATGGTCCTTAAATTCTGAACCATCAGACAAAACAGCTTGACCACAAGATCTACAGTTAAATATCGCATCTTCAGGGTTTACGTCCATGGGAGCATTACAATGAGGACATTGATACTCTTTAACTAGGCTCATTAATACAACTGTAGACATGTGATGAATAAAAACTTGTCCAATATTGCCATGAACAGAGACCCAACTAGAACGGAATTAAACAGTCTAAGCTAGTTTTAGATCAGTCTTTAACATATGATGTGTTACTATTATGTTAGTATATATCTAACATCGTTGAACATATTTAGTAGAACCAATGCAAGTGTCATTCCTTGTGGGTCTACTCACACTCTACATGGGTACATCACATACCCTCCTACCCCGTTCGCACTAAAAGTAGTGTTTTCGGAACACTTCTTTATTCCCGTTCTATTTAGGTATAGCAGAAAGGATTTTTCAAGCAACTTGATCACAGTCCCTTTGGAGGTGATCGCATAGGCTGCCTTAGTTGTAAATCCTAGTCCTAATTACTCTAGAATTTTTGAGTATAAAAGCCCCTGTAATTTTTTACATTTAGTTTTCATTCAAACTGATTCTTTGTATTTTTGATATGACTATATTACAGAATCAATTAACAAAATTTGATATGTTTTTCACAGATTTCTAAGATTATTCTTCTTTAATCTCTTTCATCTCATCAATTTTTGTTGTGATTTCAGTAACTATTTCTGATAATTTCTTATAGAGTACCGTTTTCTCTGGAAAAATATACTCACCATTTATACCTAGTTCCATAATTTCAAAAGAAATAGGGAGAAAATCTAGAAATGCGATTTTTTCAGGGAGATACAATTTAATTAGATCATCTTTCCAAGCATTGAGCAGTTTCTGATTGTCTTCTTTGAGATCTGGGGGAACTTGATTAAAAACAAAGAAGTTTAGAGACCTAATATCTAATTTCTTGTAGATATCTGTGAGCATTTGTTTAGCTCCCTCAAAACTAAATGTTGAAGGCCTAATTACAAACAATCTTGCATCAGCTATTGCTGCTGCATTAACAGATTCCATCCTATATCCTGGAGCACAATCATAAACTACATATCGAAAACCCATTCTCAGAAGAAGCTTTGTCATTTCATGTAAGGCAAAAAAAGAAAATTGTTGGATCCCTTCTAGTAGCGATAGTAAGCCTTCACCATATTCCACATTCTCTTTAGCTGCAATTAAAAATAGGTTTGGATTTTTTGTTTCTAGAATAACATCTTCATTTGCTTTTACATCTCCAAGAAGGATATCATTAATTGTGTGTTTGATTTTCTTATCAGGAATTTGGAAAATATGTTGGATAGTTGGTTGAGCTATATCTAAGTCAACAAGAACAGTCTTGTTTCCTCTTTCGGCTAATTCGTGGGCAATGTTGCATGATAGAGTTGTTTTTCCAGGGCCACCTTTCTGTGAGTGCAGTACGATAATGTCTAATCTAGAGGAAGCTAACTCAGTTAACTTAGCAAAGTCAATATTTGTCATTCAATCACCGGATGATATTGTTTTGTATAGAGGTTTTTATTCTTTACTACTCAAAATGAGATATTCTGCTAAAATTTAGTTCGTTTTGTTTAAAAACCTACCAACAGCAGCAATATATCGACAACATTAATAATTATGAAGATTTAACTTGTAAATATAAAAAGAGAAAAGAATTTCTTGCAGAAAAATGGGTGTTTATATGAGGATATTATTTGATGAAACTCAAAAGGAAAGGGGAAAAATACACGATAATTTTCAAAAACTTAGTGAACTTCTAGAAAAGGAAGGCCATGAAATATCCAGATACGATTCTTATCCTATCAAATACACAAATATCACAGAGTATGACATACTTGTCCTTCTCTGTCCTGATTCAAGTAAACTATATGGTCATGAAGTCAAAGCTTTATTGCGTTTTGTTGATGAAGGTGGAGCAATAGCTATTTTTGCAAATGCAGGTGGAGATAAAGGTCTAAATACCAATCTAAATACGCTGTTAAAGCACTTCAAAATAGCTACAGTTTCAAATCAGATTTTCGATTATGAGAATTACGAATTGGAATTAGAGAGTAATGCTGTAGTCTCTAAATTCTATCAACACCCCATTACAGACGGCTTAAAAGAGATAGTTCTAGTTTCAAGTTGTTCTCTACAACTAGAGGAAGGAGATACAGAATTAGCTCGAACTAGTAGTTCTAGTGATCCACCAAGTAGTGCAGTAGCTGCGATTACATCTTATGGTTTGGGAACAATTTTTGTTTGTGGATCATACTTAATCTTTTCTGATAAGAAAGCTGGTTTAGACCTCAGAGATAATGCGACTTTTGCAAAAAATATTTTTGCTCATATCGGAACTCCCCCAATGTCTCTAGGTGAAGAAACCATTGAAGAAGAGTTAGTTGAAGAATCCACTGAAGTGGAAAAAGAACCTTATGAAGCAGTCAGTAAAATTGAGATGGTTAAAGAGGCACTCAACAAAGGAGAAACTGATCACGTTAAGACTGAAGTTATCAAAGCAATGCAAACCTTAAGAGCTGAGGTTAAGTCCACACGTACTGAGACTAAAGAAGTAGATCAAAAGATGTCAAAAACTGATATCTATGAAGCTATAGCAATTATCCAAGAGTTGGAAAAAGAAATTGATGAGCTGAAAATTGAAGATCAAGGATACAGGGATATATTACTCACTGATATGGCTAGAAGGGAAGGGATTGACTACTCACAGGTTCTTCCCTATATGGAGAAGATGAAAGAAAAATCCCAACGAGACAAGCAAAAGAAAGAAGACAGAAAAAGATCTAAAGCTGATATATCTTCTATACCTGAGCCAAGAACTCCTGAAATGGATCAATTTGAGAAAGATTTGATGATTTTTGATCAAAGACTTGAATCTTTAAAGCCAGAACCCAAAGCTGTAGACTCAACAACCCAGTCACAAATGATGGGAGATCTAATTCAATCCATACGAGAACTAAAAAATTCTGTCGATGTTTTAAGTGCAAATCTTATACATCTTATGAGCGAGATTGTTCTTGAACTAAAAGAACAGAAAGGTAAAAGAAAAATCTTCTAAGGTTTGATAGTTTTGAGATTCAGAGAACTTAGCGAGTGTTATTCCAAATTAGAAAGTACACAGAAAAAACTTGAAATGGTTGACATTCTAGCAAACACACTCTCCAAAGCTTCTAATGAGGAAATTGGTAAGATAGCGCTTTTAACATTAGGTAAAATCTATCCAGACTTTGTGGGTATTGAACTAATGTTAGCCGAAAAAATGGCTATAAAAGCATTAGCCGTAGCTACTGGCAAAAATGAAAAGAGTGTTGCTCAGATTGTTGAGGAAGTTGGAGATTTAGGGAAAACCACTCAAACATTATTAGAGAAAAAATCACAATCCACACTTCTTTCTTTCACAACACAGAAAGATGATACTGAGTATGAAATAATTGATGTCTGGACAAAATTAGATTCCATAGCTCAAACTAAAGGAGAGGGTTCCTCTGACAAGAAAATTAGAATTTTATCAGGTTTAATATCTAAAGTTAGTCCTTTAGAAGCTAGATTCATTACTAGAATGGTAGTCGGTCAACTACGTTTAGGTGTTGCAGTACAACTCCTTCTAGAAGCACTTTCAAAGGCAAAAACTGGTACTAGAGAAAAGAAAAACATTCTCGAAAGGGCATATAATCTTACATCTGATATTAGTTTTATCTCAGAGAAATTATACAAAGAAGGAATACAGTCTGTTGAAGAAATCAAAGTTCAAATTATGAATCCCATAAAAGTTATGCTAGCTCAAAGAGTTTCAAGTGCTGATGAAATACTTGAGAAATTTGAAGGTAAAGTATCGTTAGAATACAAATATGATGGATTAAGAGTTCAGATACATAAAAAAGCAGACAAAGTGAAGTTGTTCTCTAGAAGACCAGAAGATATCACCGAACAATTTCCTGATGTGATTGAATTCATAAAGGAGTCTGCAGAGCAAGAAGATTTCATTATTGAAGGTGAGATTGTAGCATTTGATCTGAAAAATGAAAAAATCCTTCCTTTTCAATATGTTTCACAAAGAAAGAGAAAACACGATATTGAACAGAAAATCTCTGAAATTCCTGTAAGAGTTTATCTTTTTGATGCACTTTTTGCTGAAAATAGAGTTTTTCTTGATGAAGATTATTTGCAGAGAAGAGAGATTCTGTTCAAAGTAATTAAAGAAACAGAAAATATTCGGTTCTCTCACCAAATTATAGCTGAAAATACAGATGAAATCGATGATTTCTTTCATCAAGCTCTAGAAAACAGCTGTGAAGGAGTAATGGGTAAAAGTGTAGGGCAGAATTCTGTTTATCAAGCCGGGGCACGCGGTTGGAACTGGGTTAAATACAAAGCAGATTATGTGGACAAATTATCTGATTCGTTTGATTTAGTTATTCTTGGAGCTGAATATGGAAAGGGAAAAAGGGCAGGTAAGTATGGCACTTTTCTTCTTGGTTGCTTTGATGTTGAAGAAAGTATCTATCAGACTTTTACACGGGTTGCAACAGGATTTTCAGACGATGATCTTGCTTATTACTTTAAACTCCTTAAACCTCTAGCAAGAGAAAAACCAAAAGAAGTACTTAGCGATATTGATTGCAGTGTTTGGTTTGATCCAAGGATTGTAATTGAGGTTACTGGTGCAGAAATAACAAGAAGTCAGATGCATACTTGCTCAAGAGGATATTTTGAGAATGAAAATGATGGTTTAGCACTCCGTTTTCCACGATTTACTGGAAAGTTGGTTGATGATAGACCTCCTGAACAAGCAACTTCAAATGAAGAAATACGCACAATATATTTAAAGCAATAAAACAAAATAGAAGTGAATACAAATGTTTGGTAAAAAGAAAGACATATCAGATTCAGCTTTAGCAGAAGCTCCAAGTGAGGCTTTGAAGATTCTCAGATCTAATATCGGGGGGTATCTAGGGTATAAAGCTCTAGAGTATAGAAAGAATACAGACAAAGCATTTAGGACTAAATTAATTACTATTCTGAGAGAAACTAGTGATATGATGAGTCAAGTTCACGAATTGCTTATACATTCACAACTTCTAACAAGTTGGGGACCTGCAGGTATTGTATCTAAAACAATAAGCGATCTGAGAAAAGAAAGCGCAGATACCGATTACAAATATAGTACATTTTTTGATGTAGTCGAGGTTGAAGGGGAACATGGTATTGATCTTTCTATTATGTATCTACTGGAAATTGATATTCTCGATAATTCAGAAGAATTTAAGGATAAAATCACTGAAATAAAGATTAACTTAGAAGAGATGATGTTAGATACAGTCGAAACAAGTATTGCTAATCTAATGAATCTAAGTTCAAACCTACACGAAAAATTCACAGAAAGAAACGAGTTAATTAGAGCTTTCGAAAAAATGAAACTTTAATTCATGTTGTTTTTTCCAAAATATGGTCAATTTTTATTCCTTTCATTAGGATAGTTTTTGTTTGAGATTTTGACCCTTTAACTATTTTAATTGAGGATGAGGAGATATTCAGAAACTTCGAAAGCAATTTAATGATTGCTTTGTTAGCTTTGCCTTTTTCAGGAGATTCATTCACATAGATGTCAACATCAAAATCAGAGAAAACAATTTCTTTCTTGGATGAATTAGGATGAGCACGAATTTTAAGAAAAACATCTTCCCCTTTTTCAACTAAAGAAGGATGGGAAGACAAAAAATCACCAAAAGAGAATCATTATCCAACTTTAGCTGCTAGTCTTGCAGTAGAAGCATACGCATAATCCTTAGAAATACTGGATGGACACCAAGCTATAACACAACCTGCCCAGGAAGGGCATTTAGCGACTATAATGTGCCCTTGACCCCCTAGGTTACTAGAAACCAATCTTTCCGGTGTCATTGCAATCACAGTGAATCTTAAATCACCACCGAAATCTATTGAAGCCACTTGATTCTTAAATGCATTAAATGGTATAGTTGGATCTACTGCCCAATCCCCATATTGATAGTAGCACTTTAAATCATCACCCATTAACCAGACAACGCCGACTGTTCCTTCGGCAGCTAAAGCTTGTACATCATCTTGAAAACTCATAAATATTCACCCTTACAGCATTTCATTGATTCATATTAAATATTAATGTTTTCTTAGGGGTATCTTCAGTCACAATCAAAGCTTATTTGCAAATTGATATTTTAGTAACATATTTGTAGGTGAAACTTATACTTTACTTTAATAATGTCTGACGATGATATCAATTTAAAGAAAAGAAGGATTCTCAGGTTCATCAGAGATCTTGATTTACGTTATATTAGAGGTTCTATTGATAGAAGAACTTATCAAACTTTAAAAAACAAATATAAAGAAATTCTGTCTAGTTTACCTTCAGGCCTAGCATCTCAAGATGAAGTGTCAATGCAAGACTCTAAACAGATTTTGCCAGAAGTTGAAATAGATATTCAAGAAATCGAAAGTGGAGAAATTATTCAAGCTGCACCAACTGAGATAGAAACGGACATTCAATTTCCTGAAATGGAGTTAGAGGAGATTCCACCTGTAGAAATAGAGGAGCTTAAGATCAGATATGTAATGCATATGGCAATAAAAGCTGCAACAAGAACCTTTGAAGAAGAGATGGAACTTGAACAGGAGTATGTTACAAATAAAATTGATGATCAAGAGTATATGAAAAAGAAAAATGAAGTTGAAGCAAAACAACATAAAGTGTTTCAGCATTTCTACAAGCTTTCTGAATTGTTATTTTCAGTTAATGTAGAACATCTTTATAAAAACACTCACAACAATTTTCTGCTTTTTAACAACGAACTGAGTGAGAATATTAACAGATTAAGAAGAATGACTACAGATAAGAAAGAACTCAAGGGTATCATCTATGACATAAATGAAAGGGTTATTCGTCATCGCCCAATATTAAAGAAAGCTGCACAAGACACCCTCAAATGGAAGGTAATTATTCAACAAGAGAGAGAAAAATTTAGATTATTCAAAGATAATAACCAAGACAGAATCTCACAATCACAGAAAGATGATGCAGATAGGAGCATTAGACAACTGGAGATATATGAAGAACTTCTTGATGATGATATAAATGATTATTCAAAAGATCTTGATGCAATGGATCAGATTTATGGAGAGCACTTAAAATATCAAGAAATAATCACACCATATTTCAAAGATTTATCACTTAAAACAGAGGTTAGGATCCAAAGATACAGTGAAATCATCAGTTCAAGACAACTCAAACAAAGATTAGCTGTAGCAACCAGTGCTTCAAGCAGAGAGATAGATTACCAATTGTTATCTGAACTGAAGGCACTATGGCGCTATTCAGGAAAACCAGTCATTGATGAACAAAGTGATCTAGTAGGATTTGTGGTAGGTCCAGGACAATTCAATGAGGAATTTGGAATAATTGTAAAACAACAGCGAGAAATTTCATTGTCAATGATCAGAAGAATTTTCGATCATATTGTTTCTCCTACAGGAAAGGAAGCTGAACTAGAGTCGGAATTGGAGAAGAAGGAATTTCTGCTTAATGAATTACCAAAAACTATTCCACAAATGACCTTCACATATTTAGTTCCAGATGCAGTAATCGAATATTGCAGAAGAATAGAATCACCTTTAACTAAAGAATTGAAAGATGTCATTACTCAAACTGAACACTACCTTTTCTTCCCTAATTCGTCAGTAGAAAAAACAGCTAGAGAGATAAAGATAGATAGTCAGAAGGTCATTAAAAATGGAGATATTCTTCCGTTCTTCAATCCAACAGAGAGTAATGTTATTAGTTCAAGGATTACTGAGAGTGAAGAAATTACTGTAAGGAATATTTTCAATCAAAGGATTGGTAAGGCTCATTCTGTTATATATCACCCTATGAAAGGCTATTTCCTTGTAGTTGAAAAAAAATACATTGCATTAGATTTATACAAACAAATATACGATATCCTACATGAAGAAGAAGAGATAGGACCAATGTTCACTTCTGAGATTACAATAACAGAAAAGAGAGATAATATAATCAAAGAATTCTCAGAAGAATATAATCGTAATGAGGAAGACATACAAGAAATTGACATGCTAAAGCGCATACTTAGTGAAAAGAATACAGGAATTCTTCCTGATAGTGTAGAAAATTCTAAATTCATTCTTTATTCATTAGGTAATGTAAGAATCGTTGGAAATTCCATACAAATTAGTTTTGGAGCAACTTCTTTTGAATTAAACGAGGTGTTTGATCTTGAAGGAAAGGTTGTGGAAAATGTTAAAGGTACTGAAATTGGTGTAGTATATAATTTACAACTAAAAGAAAAGCCAGTTTTGTACTTATGGACTTCAATAGATTTACTTCTCATTGCTTCATTTATTAACAGCAAACCTGCGTCCCTATTTGAGAATGATCAGAATTTCATTGATAATCTAGCTATTTCAATTGGAAAACAATTAAGCATTGCTCCACAAGTTGCCCTTAGACCAGATATTGTTATGACTTTCATGAATCTAATTGGCAAAATCAACAATTTGGATGAAATGCAAGCGACGATGGAGAAGTTCAATCCAAAATCTATAGAACTAGGAAGAATCATTTCTGTTGATAAAAGAAAAATCCTTGCAGATATTAGTGATAAAGAAATAATGGAAGATATTTACACTGATATTGAAGTTGGAGAGACAGATGATGAAAAGAGATTTGTAACTTCGCCTGATTATTATCTTAGAGAGCAATGAAACAAAACAGATTTATTTGTTAAGTCAAATGCAGTAATTGAAAATGAAAAATACTTTCATAGGATTCTTTAAAGCTGATGATGTTGAAGCTATCGATGATAAGGAATCTGTATTTCTATTTGGTGTTCCTTTTGAAAGAGTGAAAGCAACTAGAGGAGGTTCAAAAAAAGCTCCTGAAGCTTTAAGGAAACAATCTCTTGAATTTAGCGGAATATCTACAGATTTTGATATAAACGAAGAAAAAACTAATTTCTATGATTTAGGTAATATACACCCTATAAAACAGAAAAGAGAGATAGGAAAAATCTGGAAAAAATCTGTTGAAACTAATTCAAAAATCTTAGTTTTAGGTGGCGATCATAGTATAACTTATGACACACTAATTAATGCACCTTGGGACAAGGACACGGCTCTAATCTGGATTGACGCTCATGCCGATTTAGCAGATGAATATCCCCCTGGTATTTTCAAATCTCATGGGACTGTGTTTACAAATCTAAAAGAAGAGCTAGAATTGAAAAAGGAACAGATGTTATTCATTGGTGGTCATGCTTATACATTAACTTCTACCGAGTTTCATAAAATACAGAAAGAAAACACTACAAATTATATTTCAACACAAAAATTACTAGAGAATAAGGGGGAGGGTTTAGAAACACTTAGAGAATTTGCTTCGAGATTCAAAACAATCTATCTAAGCATAGACGCTGATGCATTAGATCAAGCCTTTGTACCTACAGTAGCTACAATGGAACCCTTTGGCATAACTCCAAGCGTTCTAGTTGAAATTTTAAACATTCTTCTTCCCAAATCAAAGTACGTAGATTTTGTAGAACTAGGTTATACAAGGACCAATAAAATTGCTCTAAATTTCGGAGTTGGATTGATTTTTAGAATTCTAGAAATTTGGTCTAATAAATCCTAAGGAAAAACTTTATGTTGCGGTTGAATTTCGTTAAACCATGACATCAAAAAAAGTTATTCTTACAGATAAAGCTCCAGCTCCAGTAGGACCTTATTCTCAAGCGATACAAGCTGGTAACTTTCTATTCGTTGCTGGACAGATTCCAGCTAATCCAGAGACTGGTGAAATAATCTTCGGTGACATACAAGCAGCTACAAAACAAGTTTTAGAAAATATTAAAGCAATATTAGAAGCAGCCAATTACACCCTTTCAGATGTTGTGAGATGCAGAGTTTACTTGAAGGATTTAGAGCAATTCGGTAAAATGAACGAGATATTTGCACAATACTTTGTAGAAGATCCACCAGCAAGAGTTGCTTTTGAAGCACGAAGATTGCCAAAAGATGTTGATGTTGAGATCTCAGCTACTGCTTGGAAAGCATGAATTGTAATAGCAGAAGTTGAGTTACTAATATCATCTCTCTTTTTCTAAAATAAAAATAAAAAATTTAGGAAGAAACTAATTATTTCTTCTTTTTAAGATAGGTAAATATCGCGATTGAAAATAATCCTATAATGGTTGTTATTCCAAATGGGTATGGCACTGGAAAATCGCCAGGTAACTCTTTCAGTACTAGATTAATGAAGAATGATTCACTATTTTCATTTCCTGCAAAATCAATAACTGTAATTGTTAATTCTCTTAATCCTAATTCTACAAAATGGATTGTTACCACGCCACCTTCAGGAATCTCAACTGAATTTCCTTCATCAGTTGAAAGAATAATTCTTTGGATTCCACTTCCACCTGAATCACTTCCATTTATTCTAAAATCGAGTTGTTTTGTTTCCACTTCTATTTCATGTATATATGTGGAATTTGGTTCAAGTTCTCGACCATCTGGTGTCAGAATTTTTACGGTGCTTGAAGGACTAATTTGTTCAATTAACAGATTTGCTGTTAAATTGGAAGTCAGGAAATTTGCATATGCTGTTACTGTAATCTCATATTCACCTACACTCGAATAGTTGTGGTAGTAAT
This sequence comes from Candidatus Heimdallarchaeota archaeon, assembly GCA_021399395.1. Classification (GTDB taxonomy): domain Archaea; phylum Asgardarchaeota; class Heimdallarchaeia; order Heimdallarchaeales; family Heimdallarchaeaceae; genus UBA460. The sequence continues at coordinate 340 of JAAFKJ010000119.1, read as the reverse complement.
TGTGTACAGAGATATTAACGACTTCAATCCCAGATAAATCACCCCAATCAATTTCGAAGGCAGTTATATTACCATTAAGTACAGTTGTATTCCAGAATAAATGAATATTATTTAGATAATTGGCGTAATCAGTTATCTCTAGCTCAATGATAGGAGATGCATCAGCAACTGTAAAAGTGTTAAACCAATTTTCAGTGAAAAATCTATAGGAATCAGTCATATTATCATAATTAAGAATGAAAGCTTGAACTTGAACCACCATATCCTTTTCGAAGGAATGAGCAAATGACGCATTAAGACTGATTTCTTCACCAGCTGAGACTAGTGAATAAGTTACATT
>JAAFKJ010000118.1 GCA_021399395.1 Candidatus Heimdallarchaeota archaeon | reverse complement strand
TTCTTGATAGCCATGTACTGGAGAGCAGGTCCCAACGGATCACCATTCTTGTAAGCTCCAACTTGGATGAAAGCTTCCATGAAAACACGCAATTCGAGAACTTCGATACGGTGAAGCTGATTCTCATATTTTCTTAAGAGAACAGAGATTTCCGCATATCTTCTAAGGGAATACAATTGCTGGGTAATCAATAGATCGGATAAGACATTTTCGATAAAGGTTGTTTTACTTGTTGTCTCTCTATTAGTTAGTACTTCTATCTTCTTTTCTAAATTCTTCTTTGTTCTATTCTTTTCATTTCTACCTAGGAGAACAAAAGAGATCAAATGCTTAACTCGATTAATACTGAAATTATCTGTTTTTAGTAGTTCCTTCAATATTACTAGCTTAAGATTTGCGTTTAGAATAAATTCACTCAAGAGCATGAAATCACTATAGAGTGCTTTACTACCCTCTAGGATGTCCTTGATTAGATCTTGCATTTTTGTAGTATCAAAGTTTTTTAACCGTGAATAAACGTAGAATTTGTTTAGTTTAAGTGTATGACGAATTTGTTTCTTAGTCCCTGAATCAAGATTTTTATCAAAGAATTCCTCTTGCAGTAGATTCTCTATATCATTTATCATACCGCAGGTTTGTTCAAGCTTACCTTGAAGAGCTTTTACTGTAATTGTATAGGACTGTAGGACAAGAAAATAGCCAAAATAGATACTTTCTTTGTAAATGGGTTTGAAAATATCATGCGCTTCCTCAAAGTAGGTTTCCGTAAGATTTAGATTTAAATCCAACATATGCCCAACACCTACAAAACAATACGAAATTGCTTTAACATCCCTTGGTAAACTATCGAAGAACCTTTTATTCTCAAAGATTCTTTTACACGCTTCCAGAACTTCTCCCCCTTTATGCATTCTTGTATAAATAATTACTAGCATGAATATTGTTTGAATAAAGGATCTTTTGAACCCATTTTTAAAGAAGTAATTTGAACAATTCTTTAGTATTTCAGCTGATGCTGTATTATGTTCGCTTAACCATTTCTCGATGGCAAAAGAATACATACAAACATGATATTCATATTCTTCAGAGCTTAGATATTGAATAACATAGTCCATAGAGTTTTCGAGTGCTTTCAGGCTTTTTTCTCTTTCTCCTTTTAATTTCGCGATGTACCATTCTTTATAATATGCTAGTGCTAACCCCCCCATATAGTTTATTTCTTCTGATATCTCTTTCATTAGCTGAACTAATTGAATAATATCTGGTTGTTTTTCTTTTAGATGTTCAATTTGAGACACTTTAATTTCATATAGTTTTACTAACGATTCTTGATCATTCAGATATTTGCATTTTTTTATGGCTTTATCAATTGTATTCAGAATTTTCTCATTATTCCGATTGTTGGATGCCTCTACTCTAAATCTATCTATGAATGATGACATAGAATCTTTTGAATTAGCATTATCAATCTCTTCAACCTTATATTCCATAAGTGGGTCACCAGCAGTGTGAAAAGAAATTATAGTTATTTAAACGTAATTTTCAAGATTGCAGTTAAATTGCAGTTTTGTCTAGCTAATAATACCAAAAAGAAAAGAAGAAAGTAGTAGATTAGGGTGTCCACAATGGAGGCAATACAAAATCGTCTCCATCTTCTGGGTCGTATTTTTCTTTGTACATTGTTACTCACTCTTCGGAAAGGGTTATCTTAATAGTAGAAGGAAGCTATTAAAACACCTCAAGAAAGAACGTGACACAAAAAAGGAAAAAATAGAAAAGGGAAGATTGTTTTGTATTTAGGGTCTCCACAATGGTGGTAAAAAAGAATCGTCTCCTTCGTTAGGGTCGTATTGTTTTTTCATGCTATCCTTCGTCAGGATCATATCTTTCTTTGTACATTATTATTCATTCTTAGAAAGTGCTGTAAAGTTAACTGGAAGAATATACTTAAACACACAAGGAAAAGAGTGACAACTACTTTCTGCGAAAAGATCAAACACCCAACTTGAAGATAAAAACAGTCTTACCACAGAGAAGAAGATTTACGTGGTAAGATAGAAAAAGAGTTTGAAAAATCGGGTTGTGCTTAATAAGAAATGATGTTCTTAATAGAATAAAGCAAATACAAATGTTCTATGTAAACTGAAAAACCTCCAAAGAATACAGGAACCCCGAGACATCTTCGTCCATAGAAGAATGAAGAGAATAAGGGTTGTGGGGATCTTAAAGACCCCCAAACATAGGAGGTGATCCATTCCTCGTATCAACCTTTTATTTTAAGTGCACCACTTCCCTGTAAGAATAGATAATCTAGTAGCTTATTTTCTAGTCTACTAAATCCATATTCTTGACATTTCTTGATAGCCATGTACTGGAGAGCGGGTCCCAACGGATCACCATTCTTGTAAGCTCCAACTTGGATGAAAGCTTCCATGAAGAGTCGCAATTCGAGAACTTGAATTCG
>JAAFKJ010000117.1 GCA_021399395.1 Candidatus Heimdallarchaeota archaeon | reverse complement strand
GTTCACATCGACCTCACGGCTTGCTACCTCGATGTCGGCTCTTCCTAGCTTGGTGGTGATTCAGCCGCCAAGAGTGGGGTTGTACGCCCATTAAAAGGGAACGTGAGCTGGGTTTAGACCGTTGTGAGACAGGTTGGATTCTATCTGATGGTGCTGACGGGCGATTGAGAGTAAAGCCTCCACAGTACGAGAGGAACAGGCGGCTGGGGCCGCTGGTGTACCGGTTGTCCTAAAGGGCATTGCCGGGTAGCTAAGCCCTTGTAGATAAGAGCGGAATGCATCTACGCTCGAAGCTACTCTCGAAACGAGTCGCCCACTCTGTATCACTATAAGGGGTCTGGTGACAGCAACCTTCGATACAGACGAGAGCGCGGAAAGAAGATCCGTTTGATAGAATTGGGGTGTACGCGTCGAGCTACGGCGAGATGTTTAGCCCACAATCACTAATTGCTCAAGCGTAGTTAGGTAAAATAGAGATCGGTTCGTCAGATTCTAGGAGAGTTCTTGTCAGCTAATTCGAGTTTACAAGAAAATTTTTCCTAGAATGTCAAATCATTTTAATAGAATCTTTTTGCATTTGTTTAAATGCCGTGTTTCAGATTGCATTTAAATTGCAAGTTACTACAGTTTTTACAAATGAAAAGATAAAAGAGTAGACTTAATTACGGTTTATGGTCTTCACATAGGTGGTAAAATAGAATCGTCTCCTTCGTCAGAATCGTATTTTTCTTTGTACATCATCACTCAACTCTTAGGAAAGGGTTAGTATAATAGTAGAAAGAAACTATTAAAACACTTCAAGGAAGAAAGTGACAGATCCTTTCAATCACTTTTTGTCTTTGGTAAGGTTTTTATTTTGATTCTGCGTCTGTTCAAAAGAGGAAAATGAAAAAGGAAGAATCTCTTTGGCATAAAATTGAAGCTGGACCCAATCCTCCTGAAGAAATCTATGCAATTATTGAAAATCCTAAGGATAGCAAGAATAAATATGAATTAGGAAAAGATGGTGTCTTATATTTAGATAGGGTGTTACATTCCTCGGTCCACTTTCCTGGTGACTATGGATTAATTCCTCAAACTTATTTTGAAGATGGTGATGCACTTGATGTTCTTGTGCTAATCTCTGAACCAACATTTACTGGATGTGTTTTGACAGCTAGGCCAATAGGAGTATTGAGAATGAGAGACGAGAAAGGTCATGATGATAAAATTCTAGCTGTTGCGTCGAAGGATCCTATCTATCACGGAGTCTACAATTTAGAAGATGTTTATCCCCATACATTGCAAGAAATATCAGAATTTTTCAAGACATACAAAGGATTAGAACATGGAAAGAAAGTAGAGGTAATTGGGTGGGATAAGAAAGAGGAAGCATTCAAGTGTATAACTCATTCTATGAAATTGTACAAAGAACTGTTCAAAGAAGATTAATACCAACAATTGAATTTTAGAAAGATTTTAGCATTTAGTATTTATTGTCATACTGACAGATTTATAACACCCATTTAGCGAAAGAGATTCATATCATATTTATGATTCAGGAGACTACTAGAGATGAATCTCGAAAAGTGGATAAATAAAAAGGATCTAGAGAAAATAAAGGCTCTGAATAATCCTAAGGTCGAAAAAGTAATTGATGAATATCTAACCCTATGTAGCCCAGAAAAGGCTGTTGTTATCGATGACTCACCAGAAGATATTGCGTTTGTTCGTCAAATGGCTATTGACTTTAAAGAGGAAATAAAATTAGCTATAGATGGTCATACAGTACATTATGACGGCTATTATGACCAAGCAAGAGATAAAAAGAATACAAGATTATTAGTCCCATCTGAGGAAAAAGAGAAGTATGGTCAACACATCAACACCATTGATCGTGATGAGGGATTAGAAGAAGTATTGGAGATTATGGATGGAGTAATGACAGGAAAAACTGCTATAATCAGATTCTTCAGTTTAGGTCCTACCAATTCAAGGTTCTCCATTTGTGCTCTTCAAATAACTGATTCAACATATGTAGCACATTCAGAAGATCTATTGTATAGACAAGGATATGAAGAATTCAAAAGATTAGAAGGTTCAGAAGATTTCTTTTATTTCATCCATTCTGCTGGAGAATTAACTGATAAACATGTAACCAAAAGTGTAGACAAAAGAAGAATTTACATTGATTTAATAGAAAACCGTGTTTTTACAGTAAACAATCAGTATGCAGGTAATAGTTTAGGTTTGAAAAAACTTGCTCTCCGTTTAGCCATCAACAAAGCAATTCATGAGGATTGGTTAACAGAACATATGTTCATCAGCGCAATTTGGCCCCTAGATAAGAGTAGAAAGACTTACTTCCTTGGAGCTTATCCAAGTGCTTGTGGAAAAACAAGCACAGCTATGATCCCAGGAAACACTATTGTTGGAGATGATATAGCATATCTTAGAATTTGTGATGAGGGAGAAGTAAGAGCTGTCAACATAGAACGAGGTATTTTTGGCATCATTAAAGATGTTAGTCCTAAAAATGACCCTGTTATCTACAACAGTTTGAAAACTCCAAGAGAAACAATATTCTCAAACATACTAATTTCTGAAGGTCAAACGTACTGGTTAGGTATGGGAAAACAAGTAGCCATTCCAGAAACAGGGATGAATTGGACTTCTTCGAAACTTGGTGAATGGACAACAGGTATGTGCTGTGATGAAGAGGGTAATGAGTTTAAATATTCACACCCAAATGCAAGATACACTCTAAGGTTAGAAGAACTAGAGAACGTTGATGAAGCTTTACATGATCCAAATGGTGTAGAAGTATCTGGAATAATCTATGGGGGAAGAGATAGCGATACATCTGTTCCCGTGTATGAATGTTTTAGCTGGGAGCATGGTGTATATGTTGGAGCCTCAATAGAATCAGAGACTACTGCAGCAACATTAGGAAAAGCAGGCGTTAGGAAACATCAACCTATGGCTAACTTAGATTTTATTGTTGTACCACTAGGAGAGTATCTAAAAGCTCATTTAAAATTTGGAGAAAGAGTAGCTTCCGAAAAACTTCCAAAAATATTTTCCACTAATTACTTCTTAAGAGATGAAAAAGGAAACTATTATGACGAAATACTTGATAAGAAGATATGGTTGATCTGGGCTGAGGGCAGAGTTCAAAAGGAATATGAAGCAATAGAAACACCAATAGGGTTTATTCCCAAATATGGAGATTTAGCTAAACTATTCAAAGAGGTTTTTGATATAGATTATGAAAAAACAAGATATGAAGCTGAGTTTTCAGTTAGAATAACTAAGTTTCTAGAGAAGATTGAGAGAATAGAAAATATCTTCAAGAACGAAACAAATGTGCCCAATCTGTTCTTTGAAAAATTAGAGCAACAACGTAAGAGATTGGTTGAAGCTGAACAGATATATGGAACCGATATTATTTCTCCATTCCTATTCCAAGCTTAAAAGATTAATACAAAATGAGAGTTAGGAAATAATTGTGGGGAATAAATAACCAAAGATAGAAGTAATATTGATCAAAGTGACTCTAAGTTATTCAGTTGGAAACGAAAAAGAGAAGAAGAAGCTGAACAAGTTTGCACTCATCAATTGTATTTTTGGTATTCCCACCATTGTTTTTTTAAGCTTATTTATAGCAAAAGGATTTCTTGATAACTATCTTATTCTATCTTACAGTGCAATAGGACTTCTCAGTTTGGGAATGATCTATTCAATATTCAAATTAATCAAAAGATGATTATTGATATATTGGAGAATAAGAGTGGAAATTCTACTTCTAGATATGAGAAAACGAACCTAAATTCAAGTATTATTGGCAAGAGCATTTAAATTATCGAAAAATACGACTTAAGCTAATAAAAAACCGACATAAAACGGCAGATTTCATTCTATAAGCTCCCAATCTCGACATACTCAGTAATACTAGATTAATGTCGGAAGTTAAATGAAAGTATAATTTTTTCACTAAATGTCAGCTCAATCATATTATCATAGTAAAGATAAACAAAATATTATAAGAATAAGACAACAACAATATGAAATACCATCTAGAAGAAAAATAAAAAATTATTAAGAATTTTGTAGAAATTTGATAACCCAATGAGCAATAACAACTTTTTCAATGTAGCATAACGTTAATGAAATCAATTTAGAAAATCAGGGGGTTGTACGATAACACCTAGACACTATTTCTATAAAACATACTATTAGGGAGTCTAGTAGATCACAGCTGATTAGAAAGAACTAGATTAAGATGAAATAAATTGATGAACTTTGAATGACAAAAAAAGTTTGTATTGCTATCACAATCAATTGTTACAAAAGTGATGAATTAGAATTTCATTTGAATAAAAGTAATCACTAAGAAATTGAAATAATTTACGAAGATAAAATCATATGATAATTTACAAAATAAATTATCTCCTGTAAGATCAAAAAATCAAATCATCTTGCGAACCCAAATCAATGTCTATGAGATTAATCCTTTATTGTACATAGAAAAACTACTACAAGTACTGTCAAATCAGTAAATCTGTTCCAAATAAACTAAAAGCTATTAAAATATAAACTATAGCCAAAATAGAGATAAATAGCAAAATAAGAATTACAAATATAATACAAATATATTACCTCAGAAATACATTAGTTTTTTAGAAAATTTTTTATCTAAAGTATAACTTGGTATCACAATGATAGAGGAAATAAGAAATCTTTTACAGAAGATAGATCAAATAGCTGATTCTGAATCAAGAAGATTTAATGATGAAATAGAAGAGCTGAAAGAAAAGTTAGATGACATACAAGATTCAAAAACTAATCTTTCTTCTATACATGGACAAGTTAAAGAAATAACAAATGAGAATGAGAGGTTGAAAATCCAAGTTACAGAAATACAAGATAAATTAGATTTTCTATTGCCATTTGAGAAGAAGTGCGAAGATCTAGAAAGAAAAATAAGCAAACTAGAATTGAAACAAGAAGGGTATATATTCACAATTAAAGTTATTTCAAATTGGATTCCAAGTCAAAAAGAGAACATTGATGTATTAGTTGCTCTTGCATCCTCACCTGATCATGAATCAACATTTAAAATACTTCAAGAAGATACGACAATACCTGCAGTTACTTTGAAGAACAGAATCATCCCTATTTTAGAAGACAATTCACTTGTGAAAGTGGTAGATAATATTATAAAACTAACAATCACTGAACTTGAAGAAATGGGATAACATCTTGTGAATATTCCTTGATTCTGTTTGAATTGCAAAACCATGTCGTTTAACGTTTTTTTATTAGTCTATCAAAAAAGCATATGATACCTTATTAACAGAACTTACACAAAATTAAATAAGACCAAAACAAATCTATTCTTACATGAAGAAATTATGTAAATCCAAGCGAGGAGTATCAAACATTATCTCTACCTTGGTAATTTTCACAGTCATGGTGAGTGCGCTAGGTTTAGCTTTTGCTCAAATTGTACCATCTCTAGAAAGATTTCAAACAGAAAGCGATTTGACAGCTGCAACAAACACATTCTTGTCTTTTGATTCTGAGATTAAGAAGTTAATTTCTGCCCCAGATGGCTCATCTAATGTTGTAAGATATAATTTAGACAGCGGTACACTAGATGTCTCCCAAGAACGTGAAATCTTCTTATTAATTACTTCAAAAAGTAGTAATTTGTTAAATCACTCTGTTAAACCAGGAGAAATTACTTACAAGTTAAATGGAAATTTCAAAGGATCTGGAGGAGTGATCTATGATTTTGGAAGTCCTCTTCTAATGGTTTATTCCACTAACAGAACTACTCAGATGACAAATATAGTTCATCAATCATTTGATGGTTACAAATTGCTAAAATTATATTATAGTATGTTTGTTAATGTCGAAATAATTACAGCAAGTAAAATAGAAATCAACGTCATTATAATACATTTGAATACAACTAGAACAGAAGGAGGACAAGGAGAATACTTCCCTGTAATTAATGATGCAACAATGATCAAAATCGCAAAGATGAACCAATATGTTGAATCATTTGATCTTGGAACTCAAACAGATGATTTGAGAATAACAGCCAGCACATTAGGATTTTCGCAGCTAATTGAGTATCCGATAGCACCAGCAGTATTTGATTTAACTCTAAATCTGATACATATTGAAATTGATTTTAGCACTACATAAGTAAAAAATCTCTTTCTTCTCATGTCTTATTTATTTCTTGAACTTAAAAGTAGAATTTATATTAGCTTAGAATAATGTACCATCAGCGAAGTTTTCTCGTGTGGGACTTGACTTATGGCATATTGCCTGGAATGATAATCTCATCTCGAAACTTCGCTACTATTGTTTTTCAAGCTCATTAAATGAAATAAATAGGTTCATAAATGTGAGAATAGTAATTTGAATGGTCGAGCACAATGGACCAAATAATAAAAATAAAAGAAGTTTCAAAGAAGTTTCAACTCTTCTGGGAAGACATAGTCATATTTGATAACATAAATCTAGAAATAGAAAGAAATGAATTAATACTATTCTATGGTCCAAGTGGAAGTGGAAAAACAACATTGTTAAATCTAATTACAGGATTATTGCTACCAGATGAAGGTGAAATACAAGTAGCGGGATTATATTTAGACCTTATTCCAGAAAAAGACAAAGCAGATTATAGATCTAACTATTTGGGAATAGTATTTCAAGAAAACAATCTTGTTTCAACCTTGACAGTCACTGAAAATGTCGTTTTATTTCAAGAATTGTGTGAATATGAGAGTGAAGACAAACAAGAAAGAATTGACGAACTTCTTACAAAACTAGGTATTGACCACAGAAAAGATAGCTTTCCTGCACAACTAAGTGGAGGAGAAAAGAAAAGGATAGCAATTGCTAGAGCTCTATCTACTAATCCCTATATACTAATACTAGACGAGCCAACAGGAAATCTAGACAGAGAATCAGCTAATGATCTATGTAATTTAATAGAGGAAGTATTCCTAACAACTGACATCACAATTATAATTTCATCTCATGATCAAAAAATGAATGAAATTGCTTCAAAAGTTTACAAAGTAGGCTCAAAACAAGTTCAACTGGAGACAGAATATCCTGAAAGAAGAAAGGGTGAGGAGATAGAGTATCGTACAATCGGTTCCTTGGAAAGAGGAAAAGACGAATACTTCTTTGAAGATGAGACGTTGATAAAAGAGGAAAAATAAAGAGATTAGGTGAACGCAGTATGATAGGGCAAGTTAGATTTGCATGGATAAATTTCAAGAGATCCCTTTTAACCTCAATATTCTCATCCATTGGTCTTATTGTAACCTATTCAGCAATTGTATTTAGTATAGCCATGTATTCAATTGTAAGTCCTTACCTCTATTGGTCTGTATCAAGCACATTCTACAATTCTTACTCTTGGATGGGAATTATCTTTATCATTGTTTGTATAATAATTGGAGGGGTAGTTACAACAAGATCAATTGACTTGAAATTTCAGAACCAGAAGGATGATATTGCCATAATGAAGAATGTGGGAGGAAAGAATAAGTGGATATACAGTTACTTCATCTTTAATCAGATTATTACAGCACTTATAATGCTCATATTGGGAGTTATCCTTGCTTTAATAATACTAGCAATTGTCTTTTACTCATTCAATTTTGGCTTTCTATTTGAAAACGTTAAATTCATCCCTGTATTAGGAGCAAATATTGGAATTTTGCTAGTAGCATATCTAAAATCGCACTACACAATCCTTAGATTCATTAGTGAGAAGAATTTTGAAGTGTCTTCAGGAAAATTAAGCAATTACAAGAGTTTATTTGAATTTAAGGGGATAATTGAAAAATTAAAAACTTCTTCAAAAATAGCAATGAAGAACTATATAAGATCGGGAAAGATATTAGCAAGTCTCATTTTCAGTTTCTTTCTAGCTTTCTCAATAATATCATTTGCATTAGGACCAGTATCAATTACTGAAACTTACAGTTATCAAATAGATAACAGGTTCAGTAATATTGCATATGTTATTGCTGATAATGAAATGGTAGATTTCTATCAATCTAATTTAGGAGCTCAACCATTTACAAACTCACCATATAAGGGAGATAAAATTGAAGATTTGGCGTTCTTTAATAGTCTAGAGGTTAATAGTAGTTTAATAAGTGAACTTGAAACGAGCGGAGTAGATGTTCAAGAATTCTTCATTACGAAGCTCGAGATACAGGAAATCGCCGTAGTTTGGGAGCAAGTTTACTATGATGTAGTAATGTTAGGCTATAATAGAACAGGTTACGCTACCGTACTAGGTTGTGAGGATTTTCCAGTTAGTGAAGATCTATTCATTTGGGGAGAGGAACCATCAAACAATGGAGAAGTTATATTAGGGGAATCTTTGGATAACGCCATTTTTGAGGACAGTAAATATCAAGAATTGAAAATAACCCAAAATTCGGATAGATATGATGTAAGTGGCGTAATACAAGATACGTTTTCTGCTGGGTTTTCAGTTTATATGTCAATGAATAAACTAATGTCAGAAACTGAGGGTAATGGTCCAAATTTTATTGCACTAGGGGAAATCAATTCAACAACTCTGTCCTTAGTTACCAGTATAGTTGACAGTTATGGGTATTCGATAAATAACATGTATGATTTAGTAAAAGAGAGTAAGAAAGATTATCGAACCTTCTCAACAGTATATGGTATATTAGGAGGTTTATTATTCTTAATATTCTCTCTTCAAATCATAATATTTGCGTTTTTGTACGTTTTAAGCTATAGGTGTGATTATGAACTATTGTACAGATTGGGTGTGTCTAGAAAGAAAATCGCTAAGATTTCAATAAGAACAGTATTGTTACAAATCATTCCAGGAACGATATTTGGTACGTATTTTGGATCTATTATAACAAGATATTTTCTTGTGCCATATACAAAACTAAGTTATTATTTCATATTTTTATTTGCAATTATGTTCTGGTTTATAGTAATTACATATTTAGGAGCAAAAATGGCAAGTAGAAGACAAATTAAGCAAGTTCATGATAGAATATACAAGAATAAAATAATGAAATATTGAGATTATTTGACAGGAACAAAATCTTTGTCAATTATACGTTTTATGTGATCTTCAGGTAACTCTTGAAGTCGTAGTTGTTTAACAAAGAGATCCAAGCATTGTTTACAATAAACGTGTTTAGTCTTTTTATTATAAGCAAGAGGAGACATCAAATTACTTTTTCCACAATTTGAACACCTCTCTTTAATTCCAATGGAAACTTCTTTGGAACAATCCTCACAATAACCTGTACTATTTGTTATGGGTCTACCGCATTTAACACACAATTTTACTCGAGTTACCATCTTTGCTCGTGAAAACCGTTTATTATTTAATTTTAAACTTATGGATTTTGACGGAGGAAAAGCGACAAGTATACACACCCCCCATCATTTCATGTGGAGTGATTTAAATAACTTGTACATACAAAATATAATTAATTATATTACACTTGTACATAGTCCTGGATTAAACTAAATTGTTCATTATATAAATGTTTCGTTTTTCAATTCAAAAAATACTTGTTTATATAGAATAATGTTTCTAATGGAAGGAAAGGGGTGTGTCTCACGGTTGCCTTACATAAATTGGATATTACTTAGGTTTTTAACTATCAAATAGCAGTCTAAATTATCAGATACCTAGTCCAACGTGATATCTATCTTTAAATAAAGTATTCAGTAATTTAAGTAGTAATAAAGTGAGTTACATGCCAAAAGAAGTAACAATAAAATTGCCCGATGGTACTATCATAAGAATACCTTCAGGTGATACTGAGAGTCTTAGGACTACACTTGCTTTAGTTACAGGTAAATCTGATGGATCCACTTCTACTGAAGAAGATAAGGAACAAGTAAAAATTGCAAGTATGAATGATTTAATCAGTGCATCAAAGATAGAACGAGTGGCAAGTATAATTAGAAATCATTATCCTGAAGGAGACTGGTTTACTTCAAATGAGGTGTGTGAATTATACGAGATAATTTTCAAGGAAGGAGTGAAAATGAGCACAGTAAGCACATATCTATCTAGATTGGCAGATGAAGATATGCTGAATAAGAAGGGTAGTGTATCTCAAAGACTGTATTCAATCACAAAGAAATTATTAGAGAATTATGGAGAAGTAAGAGTATTAGAGATACCTCCTGATCTTCTAGGTTAATTTTTATTTTGTTTTATTTGTGCAGAGGCCGAGAATGATAAATATAATCTTACCACGTGAAACATTGTTCTTGTGGTAAGACACTTCATTCTTTTCTTACCACGTCTTTTTTATTTATGTGGTAAGATTTCTCTTTCTTCCTCTCTCGCCCTTGTTCTCCTTAACTGTAAAAAATATAAAAAAAATGGTTTAGATTATATTGCTGTAAATGACTCTACCTTTTCTTTATCTAACCTTTTTACTAGTTCTATGATTAGCTTTATGGCATTCTTCACATCATTTAGATCTAATATTCCGTTATGTGCGTGTATATGTCTTGTTGGTATCCCTATGACTATACTTGGACATCCCATCTCTGTTAGATGGATTACTCCTGCGTCTGTTCCTCCTCCTGGCACCAAGGACAGCTGGTGAGGGATGTCTAACTCTTCTGCAGTCTTGATAACAAAGTCTCTGAATCGAGGGTTGGGGATCATGGAACCATCATAGGTAAGAATACTTGGACCTTTACCCATATGAGCGGGAGCTTTGGTCTCATCAATACCAGGAACATCACCAGCAATATCAACTTCGAGAGCAATACCAATATCAGGTTTGATCATCTGAGCAGCGGTACGAGCACCACGAAGGCCAACTTCTTCTTGGACAGTGGAAGAACCATAAATAGTGTTAGGGTGCGGGATATCTTCAGCTTTAAGCTGTTTAATAACCTCGGCAGTAATAAGCGCACCAATGCGGTCGTCAAAAGCCTTACCAACGGCTAGAGTGACGCTCTCTCTCTTCTCTTCATCATTATCATCTTTAGAAATACGAGGACGTTCCCAAATCTCGAAAGTAGCATCAGGCATGATGGGATCACCGATACGGATACCAAGAGCTTTGGCCTCGTCTTTAGAGGTACAACCAACATCAATAAACATCTTAGCTTTAGTAACAACCTTGCTACGTTCCTCAGGCTCAATTACATGAGGAGGTTTGGCACCAATAATACCTGGGATGAGATCACCTTCAACAGTGCGAATCTTAACTCGTTGAGATAAAAGAGTTTGGTCCCACCAACCACCAAGTTGATGGAATTTGACAAAACCATCTTTAGTGATAGCAGCAACCTGAAAACCTATTTCGTCCATGTGACCTGCAATCATAATCTTGGGACTATCAGAAGTTCCTTTAGAGGTAAAGATCAAAGTTCCAGTTCTATCCTTTAGAATTTCATCGGAGAAAGTCTCTACATATCTTTTGAGAATCTTCTGTGCTTCCCATTCAAAACCTGAAGGGCCAAATTCATTAGATAATTCTTCAAGTAATTTAATATTGAAATCTGACATTCTTTATTTCACCTAGTGGAAATTACCCATTATCTCCAGCTAGATTTCAAAGAGGTTCTATATTAATGATTACGTAGAAAGAAAATTACAACTTTTAGAAATCCAATCTATAATTATTGAGTGAAAAAGCACTAGATTATAATCTATTTAGTCAAGAATTCACAAAAGTATGTGAAATGATTCCATAGGAAATAGGCTGAAACTACAAAATTATGAGCTAATTTCCGCTGTAACTGTCTTCACATGTTGTGAACGGGTTGTAGTTACAGAAATCGAAGTTTTCCAGTAGAAATAAGGGGGTCCACTTTTTTGGTTCACAAAATGAAAATTTTCTAAGAGAGTCCAATTATCAAGAGGTAGAATTTTTGTCGCAATTGTATATCTGTTCACAAGGTTTTGGGCACGCAGTGAACGTATTCTATACAATGCTTCACAGAAGCGTAAAATGGGGCGGTAAGAGAGCAAAGAGCTAAATAGTGGAAAACAGGGTAAGAGTGAAGGTGTGTGTTCATTGTGATTGCTGTATTCGTCGCGTATTACACTCTCATTGTGAATAGAGTGAAAAGTGTATTACGGAACTAGTACAACCAGAAAATAGCTTAGAAGAAAACAAGAAAAAACAAGATTAAAAGAATAAATTTCACAGTGCGATATCTTCAAATTGGGAAACAGTTTCAATAATTTTTGTGCGTTTCTTCTCAAGATTCTTAATAGTTGATCCAATTTCAACACGTTCCTTAATAATCCGTGGAACCTCTTTGCCAAGATACTTGTTGTACTTATATTCGGGTTCAAGGCGTAGGTAGAAGTATGGTCCATGTAAATCTTTAGTGTTAAAATGACATTTGCAATTTTTCTTACCACACTTGATAAATTTTGGACTGATGAAACCAAAAATAGGATCTTGTACAGATAAGTGCTGTATTTGCTGTTCTATATCACTAACAATATCAAGTAAATCTACCTGAAACTGGCTTATTTTGTCGTTTCCCATTTATCGTCGAGTATATATAGTTTAATGCTAAAGAAATTATTAGATATTACACTGATATTCTGTGGATTATATTGAATTATTTAATCGACAAAAATCCTCTAAACTTGTAGATAGAGAAATAGAGTGATAGAATGCAACAGAGCAAGAATATGCTAACAAAGAGAATAAAGGAGAAATCCTCAATTCAAGGAATAGTAGTGAGTAGTAGACGTGTATATGTTTACTCGGACGAAATAGATCAAGAAATTGAACTGGAAAATCTTCTAATCAACCTTCTCGATCAAAATGGACCTCTTACACGTAACCAACTCGTTGCTTTAACACATATTCCACGTTCAACCCTGTATGATAACTTAGCTAAAATGATATCTAAAGGGGTTATTGAAAAAGAGGCAATCCCACGAAGTACTAGAGGACGACCAAAAGTATTATTCAAATTAGTTTAATACATCTAGAGCTATGTCAAATTAATTCATAATCCTGATGATTGTTTTAGTCGTCATCTATCGACAAAGTTAAACAGAGGTAGAAATTTCTTAGTATTTAACTGCAAAGAGATGAATAGTTATGGGTGAAAAACCTAAATCCAATATTGATGAGATATTTGATAGATATTTGGATGCTGAAACCAAAATTTTCAGAAATAGAGATGTTTTGAGTCCTCACTACGTCCCCGATATTTTACCGCATAGAGATAATAAATTTGAAGAGCTAGCAAAGATTCTAGCACCGGCTTTAAGGGGTGGAGCACCATCTAACATCTTTATTTATGGGACAACAGGTACTGGAAAAACTGCAGTTACAAAACAGGTATTAGCGAAATTAAAAGAAAGAGCAGAATCGAGAGATTTAGCCTTCAAATATAGTTATATGAACTGCCAACACGTGGATACAAAATATAGAGTGTTAACTCAACTATGTGAAGATATAGGAATAGATGTTCCATTCACAGGATTACATTTCGATGTTATATATCAGAAATTCAAGGAAGCACTAGATGAACTTGATACAATGCATGTCACTGTACTAGATGAAGTAGATATGCTATATCGTAAAAGTTCAGAATCATTGTATGTTCTAACAAGAATGAATAGTGATTTAGAAAATTCCAAAATTAGTATCATTGGAATTACGAATGATGTAAACTTCAAAGAAACTCTTGATCCTAGAATACGTAGTAGTCTTAGCGAAGAAGAAATTGTTTTTTCACCTTATACTGCAGAGCAATTGAATGATATTCTTGCTCAAAGAGCAGAAGTAGCTTTCCACAAAAACATTCTAGAATTTGGAGTTATTAATCTCTGTTCAGCAGTAGGAGCTCAACAACATGGAGACGCTAGAAGATCTTTGGACTTACTTCGTGTTGCGTCTGAACTAGCAGAAAGAAACGGTGATGAAAACGTTACAGAACTTCATGTAAGGAAAGCACAACAAGTAATAGAAAGAAATACAGTAGTTGAAGTATTAACTTCACTTCCAATTCAGACTAAAGCTGTTTTACAAGCCATCTTCATGGGTGAAGGGAAATCTGAAGAAATAACTACAGGTGATGTTTATAAAATCTATTCTAAAATCTGTAAGCTAGTTCGTTTGGATATTCTTACAACTCGTCGAGTTGGTGACTTAATTAATGAATTGGATATGTTAGGAATTATCACAGCTCAAGTAATAAGTAAAGGGAGAGGTGGTAGATCCAAAAGGATACATCTGACTGTTCCTCACAAGCAGGTTAGAGAAGTTATAGAAAGCGATTTCAGACTCTCGAAGATATTTGAGATGAAAGAAATATAATTTCAACACTGAGAAGGGAAAGACTTTTCTTTTTATTTACGGAGTTAAACTGATTGTAGATGAGTGATACATACATTAAGTGTAAATATATTATCTCTGGATCAAAGTGTGATAAACTGATAAGAGATGGTGCTATTCTAATTGAAAATGACAGAATAGTAGCAGTAGGAAAAGAAGGGGATATTAAGAAACTATTATCTGGTCATGATAAAGTGGATAGATCAAACCATATAGCAATACCATCTCTGATCAATGGTCACACCCATCTACCTGAAACTCTGTTAAGGGGTATTTGCGATAATCAGAAACTTATGATATGGTTGAATGAATACATTTGGCCTTTTGAGATGAAGATGTCAGCTGACGATGCTTATTATGGTGCTCAATTAGGATGCTTAGAATTAATTGAATCAGGTATAAGTGGTTTCATTGACCAGTATTTTTATGCTGAGTCTATTGAAAAAGCAGCAAAAGAAGCAAGAATTCGAGCTTTATTATGTCCTTCTGTTTTTGATAATACTCCCGAATCAGGAAGCTTGGAAAACACTTGGATACATGTTTCAAAATTATTAGAGAGTAAAGGTAAACAGAATGATGGATTAGTAAGATATGGTATAGGACCTCATGCTCCTTACACTGTTCCCAAGGAATACTTGCTAAAAGTATCTGATTTAGCATCAAAGTATTCTCTACCAATTCATATTCACTTAAATGAAACAAAGAAAGAGGTAGATGAAGCAATAGAGAACTTCGGAATGTCTCCAATTGAATATATGAATCATCTTGGATTGACAAAAGAAAGAATTTTGGCAGCTCACTGTGTTCATACATCTCCAAAAGAATGGCAAATAATGATGGATGCAAATATAACTGTACTTCATAATCCTCAGTCTAACCTTAAGATGACTAGTGGTATAGCTCCAGTTTACCAGTATCTAGAACGAGGTATAAAAGTTGTAGTAGGTACAGATGGTAATGCTTCAAACAATGATTTAGGAATGCTAGAAGAACTAGCCACAACCGCAATGCTTCAAAAATACTTAGCTAATGATCCTAGTGTACTAGATAATGCAATCGTTCTAACTCTAGGTTCAATCCAAGGGATGAAAGCTATGGGGGTAGATTCTGAGGGAATATCTATTAATTCACCAGCTGATTTGACTCTATTATCTTTACAAAGAAGCCATTCTTGGCCGCAAAATAATCCCCGGTCTAATGTAATCTATTCATCCTCAAGCTCTGATGTTACAGATTTAGTTGTGGATGGTGAATTTGTTTATCAAGACAGAGAACACTTAACTTTAGATAAATGGCATATAATAGAAAAATGCTCAGATATTTCACAAAGAATACTTTCTGATATAGGAAAATAGAAAAATAAGAATAGCTTAAACTTTAACTGGCAATGAAGAATCTAACCCTTGACTGAATTAGATGATGAAGATCTTGAGTTCTGAGCCATTACTTATTCTAAGGCAACTATATTTTCCTCTTATATCCCATGAATTCAAATTGCCAGAAAGCATATCCTTCCGAAGCTGCTCTTAGTTCAGATGCAGTTTGTAACGATGATTCTACACTAATTTCCCCTTTTATTATAGACTTCGAAGCTAAATGTTCAGTATCTTCAATTTCGCTTCCAAATCTTTGAACAACTGTTAACACAGGTCCTAGATAGTGAGTGGGTATATTTATTGTGAACTTGTAAATTGGCTCATAAATTCCGATATTTCCGTTTATCATCGCTTCATGAATGACATTTCGAAGAAGTGGGATAATAAACTCATACCTGAATGAATCGGGTTCAAGTTCCTCTATATCCTCCACTGTCAGATGTAGTTTACGAATAGGATATCCTCTAAGCGGACCTCTTAGGATGGCATTCTTGAAGCCTACTCGTATCAAATCTAAATTCTCTTCAGTCGTATTCACTCGTTTCACTTCAAGATAGTTATCTCTGTAATCACTGTATACACAGTCTTTGGTTTTTTCCATGTCTTCTGTGGATTGTTTGCATTTTATGGTAATCTGTAAAAATTCTAGTTGATCTTTTTTCTGTAAGAATACTTCTTTGTCAATCTGTTCAACTAGAGTAACTTCAGGATTAGAAACCTCAACAGTAATATTTGCTTTTTGAATTTCGCCTTGAATAATTTCTAATTGTAATTCGCCTATTCCAAATATTTTAATTTCTCCTGTATTTTCATCCACATTATAATGAAAATTGGGTTTAATTAAAGATAGAATTTCTAAAATTTTTGTTAATTTAGGTATATCAGAAACTTTTTTGGGTTCAATCCTTTGAGAGATAACAGATTCCTGGAGATATGGTATTTGTTTGAACATAATATTTGGAAAGTCTGGAATATCATCAACAAAAGTATCTCCAATCTGTATGTCTTTGAGTCCTATAAGAACAGCAATGTTTCCAGCTCCAACTGAATCTATGGTCATTAGTGATTGACCTTTGTAAATACAAACTTGTTGTATTCGGGATATATTCCCTGTTCTTCTATTACGGAGTGAAGAACCAGACTTTACTAATCCGGAAAAAATCCTAGTTACAGCGATAAGCCCTCTGTTATCTTCATGCAGAAGTTTTCCTAAACAAATTATAGTTGGACCTTTGTCATCACAATTACTTAGAGAGTCTTCAGCCTTCTGATCTATAAATTGAGTTATAAATTTAGAACGGTTTTTTTGTCCAATTTGTGGATTAGGTATATTTTGAATAATCGATTTCATAAAAGAATCTATTATAGGGTATTCTGATTTTAAAACCTTAATCTGATTTTCCAAGTGATGATGAATTATCTCTTCAAATGGTGGAATGTTCTTAGAGAACACAGAAATTGCCCAACCATTGAGGGCCGAACCGATTAAAACAGTACCATTATCAAATCTTACCTTCCAATCTTGTTTAAACTGTTTTAGAGAATATTGCTCAATCAGTTCATTTACCATTTGAATAATATTATTGAGTCTTGTCTCAATTTCATTCTTAGGTAACTTTAGTTCATTAATCAATCTATCCACCTTATTGATGAAAAGAATTGGTCTTAAGCATTCATTCATGGCTTGTTTGATAACAGATTCAGTCTGAGCCATCACTTGTTCTACTGCATCAACCACAATAACAACTCCATCAACTAATCGCAAAGCTTGTGAAACCATGCCAGAGAAGTCTACATGACCTGGAGTATCAACTAGATTTATCAAAAAATCATTATCTTCTGTATTATATAAGAGAGATATATTTGCTGTCTTAATAGTGATACCTCGCTTCTGCTCTTCTTCTAGATAATCTAAAGCTCTAGCAGTTCCTGCCATAGTTCTAGATATTAATCCTCCAGCTTGAAGCAAATGATCGGATAATGTAGTCTTCCCATGATCTACATGACTTACAATACTTACATTACGTATATTGTTTTTATTGTTCATTGAATCGGAGATGTTTTTTGTGTAAGAGCTCATACTTGGTCTTATAATATACTTGAAGGTTTAAAGATTTACCTTAAATTAGTTATTTGATGATGTGTTTCCGTTAATGTTTTAAGTTTAAAAGATATAATCTATAATAATCATTTAAGTAAGCTATCAAATGATTTCATGAGTAATATATTCTACATCTATGAGGTATGATGATATGTATGAAACAAAAATTCCAGGAACAAGATACTCTATAGCTTTGATGAATGTAAAAGGGCAATGGATGCTTCAAATAAAGCTAGATAATATAATTGAGGCTGATGTAGGTGTTAAAGATTTGAGTGAGAGAGGAATTCACGAAAATATTAAAACTGTAGTATCAGAAGTAAATCTTTACTTGAATGATTTCATGCTTGATCAAATAACAAAAGAGATTACCGAACAAGCTAATATCTTGTTCAAGGAAGTATCGGCTACAGCTGCTGTTTCAACACAACATAGCACACAAACCACTATGTCTGCAGTTGAGGAAACGTTAATTCAAATTGTCAAAAGAATGGAATCTTTAGAAGAAAGAATTAAACGACTTGAAGAACGTCAATCAAATTCTGTTTAGGCTATATAAAGCGTATTTTTGCACTCAGTCTTTTCTCATTTATTTTCTTACTTAAACGAAATCTTCTTAAAACCCTCAAAACTTCTTTACAAAAGGTGAAACAATGGCTCAGAGAGCTAGAATAAAACTAATCGGTAATGACCCACATTCCTTACAAAGAATTTGTAATCAAATCCAAAAGATTGCAGAAAGAACAGGAGTGCGTATTAGAGGACCAATCCCACTACCTTCTAAAAGAATTGTACTTCCAGTTAGAAAGTCTCCATGTGGAAATGGTACAGCTACTTATGATCATCTTGAAATGAAGCTCCATAAAAGAATAATTGATATGGATGCAGAAGAAAAAAGCATGCGTCTTTTAATGAGAATTCATGTTCCTGAAGATGTTCATATCGAGATAGCCATTGAAAGAAAATAATAATTTCATAAATTTATTTTTAGGATTTTTCAATTTCAAAAGAGGGATAATAGTATCTTAAGTAAGTTACTAATTCCTCAGGACTAGTAATGTTTGAGTTTCCATAGATAATATCTCTAGAGAATTTAACCATAATATCGAAATAATGTTCTATATCTTGTTTTGAAATAAGTATATTGTACGGATACTTTACTCCGCCATCCAATATCTTAGATAGAAGCAACTCTTTTAGATCATCTAGAAGGTTTTTCGATACCTTTCCTCTCATATTGAAGAGAATATCTTTGAAAGCAGCATGAAAGTTTTCAATATAGTTTATTTGGTTAAGAATAATCTTGCTGAAATTTGATATATTTTGTAATCTTCCTTGATTTAATTCAATCAATTTCAATATGTAATGATTTTCGTTCAGTAATTCCAATCTCGAAATTAGTAAATCATCTAAGTTTCCTTCCCCTTCTATTATTATTAGCTTATTTGCAAAAAATCCGAGTTTTTCGTTTATATTAGTGAGTTGATTAAGTTTTTGAATATCTATAGTAATTTCATACTCACTAAAAGGAGGAAATGGGATTTCTAATAACACCTTGTATGAATTGTCTTTCTGTGTTATACTTGTTAATTTTCCAATTAACAACTTATTCTCATGATTCAATCTCATGATAAAATTGGTTTCAATTTCAGTATTGATTTTACCAAATTTGCCGTCAGAGACCACAATTTCTTTCCTTTTGTTCTCATAACAGTATCCATTCGTAATAACTAGTTTTAATCCCACCATTATATCATTGGATGTTGAAATTGAATCCTTTAATTTGTAGCTATAATCTCCATATTTGGTTTTTAATTTTCCAACGAATCCCCACTGATTGAGTTTAACTGACAATATCTCTCCTTCTAGAAAGACTATGGTCTTTCCTGGCTGAGGAGGGTCCTCGTTGATCTTTTTCTTCTCAGCATTCATCATATGCTTATCCAAAATATACTATAAAAAGTCACTAAACCTAAAGAGTCACTAAACCTAAAGTTCTGATATTGATTTTAGTTTAAGTGGAATTTTACCTTCTTTGAATTTTGATTGGATAAAGTGAAGCATATCTTTAGTCTCTTCTTCTTTCCCAACAGAGCAAAGTATATTTTCTTCATATTTCATTTTAGCAATGAAGGTACCAACCTCAAACCAAAGATTACTTAGCATTTCTTCTGAAATTACTGCGGAGAAAACATACTGGCTGAATGGAAAAGTTTCCACTAACTCTACAGGTAGAAGGCCAATGAAGGGAACAAGAAAAGCGAAATCATATTTGTTTGATAAATTGGTGATATTCTTCTTTATATCTGGTCTAGAATACAAAAACTCTGTTGGGTTTTTTCTTCCAGATGAAACAATGATAACTAGTTTTGAGCTATCGGGTTTAAAAGATCTATATAGTCGAGCTCTAGCTCTGGTATATTCCGGTCTATAGAATGAATCTTCATCATAGATTTTCAAACCAATTTGTTTTGTGACTGGAGTAGCATATTCAAGAAAATCTCCTTTAAATTCATCAATTATGAATTTAAAAGCCCTATAGAGAGCTGGGTGTGATTTAGATCTTCTTTCTAATAATTCCCACAGATTTCCATCGTTTATGCTTACTTTGATATTCTTTATTTCTGCTTGAGATACATACAAATTGTGCAAAGCAACATTCCTAATTCTGGACTTATCATCTAATTCAAGTAGTTCTTTAGGTGACCATTTTGAGCAAATCTCACAAGAGCAAGGCAGCTCTGCTAAGTCTGAAAGGTGATAGGTTCCTGAAGTGGTCATATAGCGGTTCTCCTTTGCATAGAGTATGTATGCTGCACTGTCAAAAGTATCACAACCAAGCGCTACAACAAATGGAAAAATCATTGGATGCCCAGCACCAAATAGATGAAAAGGAATATTGTGTGGAAGTAATTCTCTTGATGTCTTAATCATAGAAAACAAACTTATAAAATCATATTGTGACATTATCGGTGCTACACTACCAAGAGCGTGAAAATTGAAACTATTGAGATATTTTTTCTGCTTTATAGTTTGAATATATTTTTCTAACAGATGTATGTTTTTTCCTCCTTGTATGGGTAGTGTCCAAATAGTTTCAGGATGGCTGTCTACATAAGGTAGAGATATTCCAACCCGTCGAATAGTTTCTTCAACCTTCTCTTTAGCTTGAGTGTAAGTATCAGTTGGGGGTGTTGGTACATCTAGAATAACTCCTACATCAGTCTTCAAGTTAGTTTGAATAGTAAGGGACTGAATAGGATCTATCTCAACGTCACCATAAACGAGAACTTGGTAAGCTCCACTATCCATCATTATATTTCCTTTAAAATCAAGAATTTTATGAATATCATCAGAACTAGAAGGCATCCCAAATCGTTTGAAATATAAATATGCACTAGTAATGACAAAGTTAAAACCAAATTTATCGATCATATCTTGAGGGGGAATAATGTTTTCTTTCGGATCTATCACTGGTAAAAGTGTAGGTGTCACTACTTCGCCTTTTGGTAATGATATTTTACCTATTCTTCCGTGTAAATCTGAAGCTACTATTTCGTCCATCTTTCTAAACCTACTATTGTTAAAAAAATAAAAGAAGATATCTTAAATGTAATTATTAGTCGTTCTCAGCTTTGTATTTGTCGTAAATTTTCTGAATTCTTTCAGAGATTGGTCCAGAACCTTTGACTCCTTCTTCGCTTACGGTGAATCTGTCAAAAACCTGGATTATTGCTGCTTCTTCAATAACCTTAACATTCTGAGGTTGAAACATTTGAGATAGTTCACTTGCCAAACCTTGTAAGTCAAAGGGTTCATCAGCTAGAGTTATTTCCATAATATTTCTTCCTGTAATGAAAACTCTGTAATAGTAATCCTTGTCACAGGTAGCATCAGCTAAAACTACATTAAGAGAATTATCTTGTATTCCACGTAATACACCAGTGTATATTCTGTCATTATTCATAGAGAGTTTTACTCTTTTGTTTACAAGTCCGCTTAATTCAAGCAGAAATTCACGATTTGGGTTTGCTGGCATAATTATCAAAGCAAGCTCAAAGTTTGTATAAAAAAATGTTATGATTAAAGATATAGATGGTATTAAGTTAGAAACTGTCGTAATTCACTATCTTTCACAGTGTTTTTGATTTTGTCTTTCAGTTCTCTATGCACTATCGTCACAATTGGACAAATCTCTGAACATTGATTACATTTGATACATTTCTTTTTATCAACATAGATAATACTATCTTGAATTGTTATTGCTCCAACCTCACATTTTCCAACACATAACTCACAATTGATGCACTCTAATGCTCTTAAAACTGTATATACGAAGTTCTCTATTGCTTTACGAACGTCTAACTCTGTAAGATTTTTCTGTTTACGGAAATTGATTTTAAACGTACCATCGGAATAAATAATAGTAGAATACCTTTTGTTGAAAACTCTAAGAAAATTTAATTTTTGATTTAATTGAACTCTTCCTACCATGATTAAGGAACTAGAAATCTTTTGTAGATCAATTCTATTCGAAAAATTTCCGATAATACTAAGTGGCATTGTGATACAATCACTTGCTTCTATCTGAAGGGCGATCAATTCATTTTTAGGTGAAATGGGTTTGATATCACTTTGATTAAGAGATAAAGCACTAATAATTTTCCTAGGTATATTCTTAAACCGCCAGAGTCCATATCTCCAATAATCCTCCGATAACCCTTTTTCTTCTTTCCATTTATCTACAGCTGCATAGAGTTTTTCATATAAATCGGTATGATTTTTTTTAAGAATACTTAATTGTGCCATATCTGATGATGGGCATGCCCAACAGCCAATTCTTTCATAACCTGTATCATAAAGTGGATTATAGGGTAAATCTTTCCACATAATATACATCCAAATCATTAGAGAATTCCAATTCTGTATGGGAGAAGCATTAATCTGATTGGAGATATAGCTGTTTTGCCAAACATCTGATCCAGTTCTTTGAAAGGATTCATATCTTCGTTGTCCAACAAAACTAATACAATGCTCACCCTGGTACAATCTATCAATTGCTCTCTTAATTGGAGCTAATTTTGCAAATTTACAGCAATGTCTGAAATCTCTTCCTGGAGGACCAAACATTTCAAATGCTTTCCAAAAAACTTCAGGTGGAACTTTTTCGATAATTAATTTGTCTTGAAAACCAAGTATCTTACTGCTTTCTTTTACATACTTGACTGTTTCAGGAAACTCAATCCCCGTATCTACAAATAGTACCTTATAATCAGTGTCTGGTAAGGCCTTGTTAACTAAAGCATAAGTGACTAGACTATCCTTTCCACCGCTATATGAAATCATTACAGGTAATCCTAAATCATTTTTGATTTTATTTATGAATTCAATAGCTGTATTTTCTAGTTTCTCTAACTCTTCTTTGTTTAATTTAATTACATCCTTCCATGTGAAATCATTTTTTTTAGGCTTGTATTCTTTATTTACAGAAAGATAATTCTTTGCATAAACTCCTTTGACATGATTATGTCTGTCCTTTTCATCTATTCTAGCAATGCCACCTGCTATGACATTGAATTCGTTATCAACAATAGCAATGTAATCACCATAAACAATTTCAGGATCAGCATCAATTACTCCGGGGATAAGAACATTTGCTCCTTGTGATATCTTCTCTTCTGCAATTCCGTCAACCTTAACCCATCGTTTAGTTATCTTAGTGTTGAGAAGAGATAGTCCATTTGCATTGAGCTTAATTTGCCATTTGCTGGATTTCAGATCATATCTTCTTGTACCAATGCTATTGCCGTAGAAAATAATTTCCTCCATCTGGTCCTCTGACCCAACGTGATTAAGCAGAACAATGTCATCTTTATGTATTATTTTTGTATTTTCACCAAAGTTGGATTCTATTAAATCCTTTATTTCCAAGACCTCTTCTTGTGTTGCAGGTCTAACATCAAAAGGGGGTGTAAGTTGAACATTTTTTATATCTTTATTGCATGAGGGACATTTATGAGATACAATAATTGGAAGAGAACAATCATGACAATAGAATAGAAGATTTGGTCCTAAATAGGGGATGTTTTTCTTCCGCCTCTTACTAGATTGGATTTTTTACACCTGCTTATAATTCTCTAAGTAATTTCATAAGAATTCTTGGTATTTGTTTATGACTTGACACTTCAGCATATTTTCCTCTTCCTAATCTAGCAAGATCTTTACAAACACGTCTTCCCCAATCATGTTTACTTGGGAGAGAAATAACATGAAGTTTAGGGAAGTACTTCAAAAGTTGTCGAGGGTCACCACCTCGATTAAATGCACCATCAGTTACAATAACTCCAAATTTGTTTCTCTTCTTGATTTTATCTAACTCTAGTCCACCATACCTTAACCCTTCGGAAATATTAGTATAACCTGCACTTTCACTTTCTAGAATACGATTAATTAGCTCATCTGAATTCAGTTTTTCTTTCATTCTTTTTATTACATAGGCTTTTGTGTTGAATAATATTACACTAAAGTTATCCCTTGAAAGATTATGAGCCATTACAGCAACTGTTAGTGCAGCAGTAGTAAATCGTTCTCCATAAAGGGAACCTGATGTGTCAAACATTAATACAGCTGTTTTCATTCTTTCCTTTCTTTCTAAACTGACAATATCTTCTGTATTTAATATTCTACTTCTATTCTCTAGAAAACGTTCCATGGTCTCATCAAGATCAAATTCATCATGCCCGATTTCATATTCAGCTTGCTCATAGACCTCCCCTCTAATCCCTTGACTTGTTATTCCTGTAGCTGTTGTCATTATAACTTGTCTAGCTAATCTACGAAAGACAGGACGCATTCTATCGTCTAGAGCTGTACGCAACATAAAAAATAATTCAGGAGCACTATTGTCACCTTTTGATGCTCTCCGTGCTATCATGGTATAGCCTTTCTTTGAATTGAGAGCTTCTGCTACTGCAAACTTGTTTGATATAGCCATACCTTGAATTGCTGGCATATTATCTACATCTATTGCTAGTTCTGTTTGTTTCTTGATTTCATAATAACTCATACCCTCTGATAGGTTAGAATAAACAGAAGGGTTTCTCCTACCAGCAACTATTTCTGCCTCGAGTAATCTGCCCTTATCCATTTTGCCTCGAAAGACAAAAGGTTTCTGGAAATCTTCTAAATGGTCGCCGCTCCCATCTTCTATAAAAAATCCAAATCCTTGAAGGTACTTGTAACTATATTTCGAATTACATCTTCAATCTGACTTTCAACACCATCTTCTAACTCTATTTTTGTAGCTAATGCCATTATTGAACCATCAACCCATGATTCCATATCATTAACTTCAAGAAAACGTATTATAGCAGCTAAATCAATTGCCCCTCTTATTGAAGCCCCTCTTCTCAAATCAGGCCAGTCTCTTGTTTGTCTAACTATCTTAACAGCTATTGTAACTATCTTATCGTCTTTAATACCAGTACGAACACTTACAATGTTTTTCTCTTCTTCTTCGGGTTGATACTGCAACCTTACCCAAACAAATCGGTCTCTTAAAGCCTCACTCAAAGGTGTTGTTGCAACAAGTTCAGCTGGATTCATTGCACTTATTATGAAAAATCCTTCTTTTGCTTTTATAGCTCCAAGTTTTGGAATCATTATTATACCCTCATCCATTGCAGCTAATAAAACATTTTGAGTCCCTTCAGGCATTCTGTTTAATTCATTCAGAAATAAAATTGCTCCATTCTGCATGGCTTTTGTCAAAGGACCAGTAACAAAGGAATCCCAAGAGTATCCCATTTCTATAACCATTGGAGGATCAAAATGTCCAACCAATTTTGATGAACTGTATCTTTCATCTCCATCAACACGCTCTATTTCTTGAGAGAAATAAGATGCTAAAGCGTGTGCAAGAGTTGTTTTTCCAACACCCACATCTCCTTCCATTAAAATGTGCCTAGTAGCTAATTTAGCAGCCAAACATTTTCGAAGTTCTTCTGTTCTTCCAACTATATTATATTGAGCTTGAATTTCAGCAATCATCTCATCAATAGTCTTGTCTTGCATAACAGTGCCATCCATCGCTATTTCTACCCTTTAACGTTTCTACTTTAGATTTCGAACAATAATCTTATTTAGACAGAGTTTTAAATACTTTTAGATATTTGGGTAATGCAAAATGTGAGTCTTACTAGAAAAACTATAGATTTTTAGAATCTCAGACAATCGTAAGAACTAGTTTTATCGTAATGCAATTAAAATTGAAGATTGTACATTTTTTGAGAAATTTTTACCGAAACGATTTATTTTCTTTCGTGATGTAAAATCTTCATTTACAACTTCTATAGGTACTTTATCATGAAAAATCTCATTTAATCTTCTAACAATTTCATCTTTAATTTGACCCCCTCCTGCTCCAACTTTGATAATTAATTCAGATGTTTCAATATTAAAGAAAACAGTAATTACTTCTTTAACTGCATCTACAGCTGTATAGAATTCTCCATAACCTAGAATAATCTCTTTCTCAGCTAATACTGCCAAACCAGTTGTTTTTCCAGGATCTATTCCAACAACTATTTCATTAAAATAATTTTTATTTTTCGCAAGCAAAAAAATATTTGAAAATAAGTAATAACGATTGAAAGCTTTAGGGACAAATATCTTTTCAAAATCCAGATTTTTCTTTTCAATTTCTGTTGTTATTATAATATCTACGTTAGAAGGAATTGCTTGATTAGGTAAGATGTGATTAGTTTTAATTTCTTTTATATCAGATAGCATTTCATTAAGTTTATACAAAAACCTAAAATTCTTGGTTGCTATAACTACGCTAATCACAATCTAGACAAATTACTCAACTTAATAAAGCTTTATGAGTTAAATTTCAGGTCATTTCTGAACTTCTTTTTTGCACTTGTTATCATCTCTGCTTCGGTTACCCTAGACAGTCAAACAGGTAGGATGACTCACGGCATCCACTGTCCCGTAGGTAAAATCCATCGGGAATACTTTACGTCCTATGTTCCCTGCTGCATTAAGATCAGCATTTAAT